>JANLYD010000304.1:0-23130 GCA_031365465.1 Hyphomicrobiaceae bacterium | reverse complement strand
GAAACAACGACCGCCGGAAACGTTGCAGCCACCGGCAGGGGTGCCGGTGGCTGCTTGAGTGGCTCAACTAACAAATGCAGCGCGACCTCAGCCTTTGCCGGGCGTGAGACCGACGGGCTTGCCCACGACCGTGACGAACAGACCGTCGTTGTCGAGCAGCCGCTTGGCGACCCGTTTCACGTCGTCGAGAGTCACGGCGTCCACCTCGGTGTTGCGGCGATCCACGTAGTCGACGCCCAACTCTTCGACCATGAAGTACAACAGCTGACTGGCGATCTTGGCGTTCGTGTCGAAACGCAGCGCAAACGAGCCCGTCAAATTACTCTTTGCCCCATCGAGTTCTTTTGCCGTCGGACCGTCGGCGGCAAGTTTTTTCAGTTCGCCGCGAATGATGTCCAGCGACTGCCCCATCTGCTCGTTTTTCGTTGCAACGCCGCCGACGAACATCGAGGCCGCATCGAACGGCTGGAGATAGCTGTACACCGAGTAGGCCAGACCGCGCTTTTCGCGCACTTCTTCCATCAGGCGCGCAGAAAACCCACCGCCGCCGATGATATGGTTGAGCACGAACGCGGCGATGAAATCCTTGTCCTTGCGTCCCATGGCGCCCAGTCCAAAACGCGCGACCGACTGCGGCACGGGCATTTCGACGATTTGCAGCTTCTCGGTGGGCTTCGGCACGACGGCCGCGATCTCAGTCACCGACCCCTTGGCCGCCAGACCTCCAAAAACCTCGTCGATCATCGCGCCGGCTTCGGCCGCCGTGATATCGCCGACGACGACGACCCGCAGGCTGTCTTTCGCAAAGACGTTCTTGCGATAGGTCTCGAGATCGGCCGGCGCGATTGCCTTCAGGCTGACCGTCGTGCCACCGCTCGGGCGGCCATAGGGGTGATCGGGAAACGCATTGCGCATGAAGCGCTCGCCAGCGACCGAGTCTGGATTGCGCGCAGCGGCCGCAAGACCAGACAATAACTGCGCCCGCACGCGTTCGTGGGCATCGGCGTCGAAGCGTGGCTTGTTGAGCGCAAGTTTCAGCAGTTTCACAGTTTCGCCGCGGTTTTCGGTCAGCGTTTCAAACGAGCCGTAAAGCTGATCCTTGCCATCTTCGAAACTCATGCGCATCGCCAGTTCTTCGACGCGACCTTGGAATGTCTGCGCGTCGAGATCGCCCGCACCTTCATCCATCATGCCCGTCAAAAAGTGGGCAATACCTTCCTTGCCGACCGGATCCTGCGCGCTGCCGCCCTTGAACGCGAACCGCATCGCCATCAACGGCACGCTGTGTTCCTCGACCAGCCACGCCTTGATGCCGCCCGGGGTCGTCAGATCTTTGATTTTCATCGCCTGGGCCGCCGTCGCGAAGGGGGTTGCACACAAACTCAACAGGACCAGTGCGGCAGACGCACTACGCCGTAACATGGATACGCTTGCGGTCATGAAATCAGCCTCGATTGGACGCTCGTCCGCTGCTGGCAGGCCACTGCCGTGTACGCGGTCCGAAAGACGATGAACAATGACGGGATCAGGATTTCTTGTCGGGCATCGAGGCGACCGGCGTTTCGACGGTATCGGGACTGAGTGTACCCGTCACCGAACGGCGCAAATCCAGATGCTTGATGGCGGCGTCGCGGATTTGCTCCGGCGTCACCTTCGCAATTTCCTTGGGCCACGCGTCGATGCGGCTGATCGTATTACCGACCACCAAGCCCCAACCGTAGCGGCGCGCCATCGTCGCCTGGTTGTCGCTTTCGTAGATGTATTCGGCAATGTAGGATTTTTTTGCACGCTCGAGTTCGGCGGGGGAAACCAGATTCGCCTTCAACTCTGCAAACACGCCGTCGATCGCAGCCTCGACCTTGGCGATCGTGGCGGTATCGGAGACGACGGCGGAAACGCCGATCCGGCCGCTGTCCATATTGCTGCCCATGAAGTAACCGCCTGCCGAGGACGCCAACTGATCCTCCACAACGAGTTTCTTATAGAGCCGCCCGGTGGTGCCGCCGCCCGCAATCTTCATCAACAGATCAAGCGCTTCCGCTTCGCCTGGGGCACCGGTGATGTAGCTGGGCGCGAGATATTGGCGCGAGATCGTCACGCGACCGGCACGCGCGTCCTTGAGTTCCACGCGGCGCGGCGCGCGCTGCTCGGGTTCGCTCGGACGGACGCGCGGCGCGCCAACTTCGGGATTGGCTTTCACTTTACCGTAAGTGGCTTCGGCCATGGCCTTCACGCCCTCAGGCGTCACATCGCCAGCCACGACCAGGATCGCATTGTTAGGCGCGTAATACTTTTTGTAGAACGAAAGTGCATCGGCACGCGAGAGCTTGGCGATCTCGTGCATCCAGCCAATCACCGGACTGTGGTAAGGATGGTTTTGATAGAGGGTTGCCGACATCTGTTCTTCGAGGATCGAACCGGGACTGTTCTCGACGCGCGAGCGGCGCTCTTCGAGGATCACGTCACGCTCGGTCAGCACCTCTTTTTCAGTGAGCTGCAAGTTGACCATGCGGTCCGCTTCCATCTCCATCATTGTCGGCAGGCGATCTTTGGCGACGCGCTGAAAGTATGCCGTGGCATCATTGGACGTGAATGCGTTGTCGTTGCCGCCAAGCCGCGCGACGATTTTCGAAAACTCGCCGATCGCAATCTTTTCCGTGGATTTGAACATCAAGTGTTCGAGAAAGTGGGCAATGCCGGAACTTCCGTGCGGTTCGTCTGCGGCGCCCACCTTATACCAGACCATATGGGTGACGACCGGCGCGCGAGTATCCGGGACGACGACGACCTGCATCCCGTTGGCGAGCACGAACTCGCTGACGCGTGCCTGGGCGTTGGCCATCGAGGCGAAACTTTGCATGAACATAAGGGCGCTCACGATCGAGAAAAGGGAGAGGAAAGCGGCGGAAGCAGTCGCTGCTGCTGCCATATAAGCACGATTTAAGTGACGCGGCAGATGACGCATTCAATCACTCCGAAGTGGCGTTGTGGTGCGTGGCGTTTGCAGTAGCGCAGCAGTGCGGATATCGCGCGAAAGTGAGGTCGCAATGCGACCAGATATGCCGGTTTTGGTAAGTTGCCGAGGTTGCAGTCGTTCGGACCTGTCGTCGTTTCTAGCGGTGTGCGATTCGGCCGATAACCAAGACCCTATCAGCTTCGACACGAGCCACGCAGTCACCTGAGAAACCTCGTACCGCCACAACCTTCTGACTCTTATGTAGACCTGATCGCAAACGTGGTTTGATCGGCCAATTGTGGTCGCCGGATGATGAGCCGTACACGAACTCCGTCGATGCGTCGAACCGCCACAGCCTTTTGCCCTAGACCGATGGTCGGGGCTGACTGACCAAAAGGCAACCCGAGGAAGCCCATCTATCCCTTACTGTTTGAACGCATCACCCAGTGCGCCGCAGGGACCATACGGGCTGTTGGGCGTCCAATCTTTGTTCTGTGCACGTTCCTTCCAGGCGAGTTCGCCGGAACAGTGCGCCTTGTGCAGGCGGGCGCGCTCGGCCGCCGCCAAAACTTTCTTGCGATCGGGGTCGTCGACTGCCGCCAACGCCGTCGCCGAAGGCTCGGTTCCGCCTGTGCCGGGCTCCGGCAAGCGAGAAGCATCCGGCGGCAAAATCAATCCAGAACGCGCCGCGAGTTTGGGCTCGGCCTTGTTGGCGGCCTGTGCCGCCGTGCTGACGCCCATCAAATCGAACACTTTGCCGTTGAGTTCGGTATCGGTACCGCACCCGCCCAAGATCGCGACGATGGACGCAATCGCGGTGAACCGGAGGCTGGTTCCCAATCTATGGATGCCCGTCATGTTCGTGATCCCCGGTAGTGATCCCCGGATGAGGCCCCGACTGGGTCCTTCATCAGCAACGCGCCCCGCACTCCCGACGCCATCAACGGTGACTTTGCGTTGTCTTTGTGGCGTCCGTCTCGGCACCCGTCGCCGCTGGCGTTCGCGCTCCGAGACTCAGCGACTCATACAACAAGCCGACCACACCGGCAACGATTGCGACGTCTGCCACATTGAAAACGTACCAATAATAGCCGAACGCGTGCAGCGAGAAGAAATCAGCGACGCCCCCCAACGTGACGCGGTCGAGGCCGTTGCCGAGCGCCCCGCCGATGATCAGGCCCACGCTGACGGCCGCCAACTTGTTGTCGACGCCCTGCGCGAGCCAGATGGTCAAGGCGAGCGACGCGACCACTGCAAACACGGCGAGCGCATACTGCCAGCCCTGGCTGGAGCCGGTGAGGAAGCTGTAGCTGACCCCCTGATTGAGCACGTAGACGAAGTCAAGGAACGGCGTGACGACGACGCGTCCTTTCGCCCGTATGCCGACGCCGAGCAGCATCCACCACTTGTGCACCTGATCGACGACGAACACCCAAGCCGCCACTCGCAGGCCGAGGCCGGACAATGGTCCCCGGAAATAGGTGTGCAGGTTGGGTAAAGCCATGCAGCCTCTCTACTGGGCAAACAGCAGCGCCGCAAGTACGTTGGTCGCCTCAGCCACCCGCGCGAATGCGTGGCGGTTCCGATGTTGCTTCCAGTGGCTCTCCGGGCGGCAAAACTTGAGCACTGTCGAGGAGGCCGGGCTGCTCGGCCAAGCGCCGTCTGACCATCAGCGCTGCGGCTATAATTGCCAATCCGTTGAGCGTGAGTGTTGCCGGGAGGCCGATATAGGATGCCAGCACACCCGCCCACAGCGTGCCAATCGGGGCTATGCCCTGAAACGACATCGCATAGAGCCCGATCGCACGGCCACGCCAGGCATCGCCCACAGTTTGCTGCAAAATCACGTTGGCCGAATTGGCGCAGCACATGATCGACGCCCCGATGAGCGCCAGCAACAGCATCGTCAGCGGCACCCAGCGGGAGACCGCAAACAGCGTCATTGCGACGCCCAACGACAGGGGTGCCCAGGCGATCATTTGGCGTTGCCGTTCAGTGCCGCTTTGCATCGACAGATAGAACGCAGCCGACAATGCGCCGAAACCTGCAGCACTCATCAGCAGACCGAATGTTCCGGCTTGACCGCCGAAAAATGCCGTCGCGATCGACGGCATCAAATGGATGTAGGGGACGCCGAACATCCCGATGACAGCCATCATCAGCACCAACGTGCGCACCGCCGGCACGCCGAACAGGGTTGCGATCGACGACCACGGCCCTGCCTGCACTTGCGCGGTAGTCACGGCGCGGCGTTCGGGAGGCATCTTCATCGCCAGCAACGCGACGATGATGCCCACGTTGCTGACTGCATTGAACAGGAAACACCATCCCTCAGACAGATAGTGCAGTGCCAAGGCCGCGATGGCCGGTCCGATCATGCGGCCGCCATTGAATAGTGTGGCGCTGACGCCCAGCGCACTCGGCATCAAGGCGCGATCCTCGACGATGTCTGCCAGCAACGACTGGCGCGTGGGCATCTCCAACGCATTAAGCGAGCCGTGCAGGACGGCGGCGGCGAGATATGGCCAGATCGAACGCACGTCGGTCCACGCCATGACAGCCGAACAGAGCGACAGGGCGCTGATTGCGATGTCGATACCGATGAGCAGCCGCAGCTTCGGTGCCCGATCGACCAACCGTCCCGTGAAAGGCCCGAGCAGCAAGAAGGGGATCTGCAGCAAGAACCCCATGACGCCGAGCATGAACACCGAACCGGTGAGGCGAAACACCAGCCAGGACAGCGCGGTCGCCTGCACCCAACTCCCCAAGACCGACAGGCCATGCCCCAGCGCATAGAGCCGGACACGCGGTTTTTCCAAGGCGGGTGGGAGCCATACGCGGCTACTGGGCACTGAGCTGTC
Organism: Hyphomicrobiaceae bacterium; assembly: GCA_031365465.1. Lineage (GTDB taxonomy): Bacteria > Pseudomonadota > Alphaproteobacteria > Rhizobiales > Hyphomicrobiaceae > JABFRJ01. The sequence goes on along the minus strand of JANLYD010000304.1, from coordinate 17,313 downwards.
ATCCCCGGGAATGGTCGCCGCATGAACGCCGCGAGACCTCACTCACCCTACGGGCCGAGGCCCGCCGTCGCAACCCGTCCAACCATGCCGCATCAATAGGTCAGGGTCGCCTTGATGGACGAGAGTTCGGCGCGGGGGTCTTGGTAACTCTCGTAAAACTGCCCAGCCAAACCGTACCAGTAGCGGGCATTGGAGCTGTCGCCTTCCACTTTGTGGAGTACCGCATGGATCCAGCACGCCGTGGGATCGGTCTCGTCTTGCTGAACGATAGCGTGCGCTTCGGTCCATTTTCCCGCCAGCGCAAGGTCGCAGGCCATCGCCAAGTCAGCACGGTCGAGAGCCATGGTCGAAAATCCAGTCAGGGATCATAAATCGGCGTGAAAGTTTGGGAACGTCGCGGTCTTCAGCCGCAACCCTAGCATATCGAGGCCGCGCCAACGGCAAAAGCCCGTCTCATTTCCCCTAGGCGAGCCGCCCCGGACACACTAAATGTCGACCTGAGCCGAACACGGCACATCAATTCACAACGCAAGGTAGAGACCAGCAAATGACCGACACCACCAAAGCTGCGCCCGCGCACGTGCACGGTCCAGATTGCGACCACGATCATGACCACGCGCACGACGGGCATGTCCACGGTCCCGACTGCAACCATGATCACAGCCATCACGGCCATCATCATCATGCGCCTGTCGAGCAGTTCGTTCGCGCGAGCCCGAAAATCGGCCGCAATGATCCCTGTCCGTGTGGATCGGGCAAGAAACACAAGAAATGCTGCATCGCCTGAAAGGCACCGGCGACGTGCAATTCGACACCAAAATCGCGCTCGTCATCCGGTCTGATCTCGCCGCTTGGCAAAAGCTGAACGTGGCGGCTTTTTTGGCCAGCGGCATTGCGGCCGCCTATCCAAACAGCATAGGAGAGCCATACGAGGACGCGTCGGGATCGCGCTATCATCCGCTCATCGGTCAGCCGATTTTGATTTACGGTGCCGATCTAGCGGGGTTGAGCCGTGCCCTCGAACGGGCGGCTGCTCGCGACGTCAAGGTCGCGGTCTACACCGAGGACATGTTCAAGACCACGCATGATGCCGCCAACCGGGCAGCCGTCAGAGCCGTAACACGAGCCGAGTTGGCGCTGGTCGGCTTGAGTTTTCGGGCCGACCGAAAAGTGACCGACAAAGTCATCGACGGCCTCAAATTTCATACCTGACGCGAGGCAGCACGCTATTTGGGTCTGTCGGCATGTCCGTCGACAGATACGCGGGCCCACCCGTTGCCCAGCAAATGCTCCTGCGGTTGGAAGCGGGTCTTATACGCCATTTTGCGCGACCCTTCGATCCAGTACCCGAGATACAAAAACGGCAATCCGAGCATGCTGGTGTAGGCAACATGATCGAGGATCATGTGAGTGCCCAAGCTGCGCTCGCCGCACTCCGGATCGTAAAAACTATAAACCATCGACACGCCGTCCGACAGTCGATCGCATAGGGCGACCCCGACCAGCGGCCAATGTTCAGACTTCAGGTTGGTCGATCCGTCCGTTGGCTTTCGGCGATACTCGGTGAGAAACGTATCGATGATGCTGTCCTCGATCATCATCGCGTAATCCATCACGCTCATGTCGGCCATGCCGCCAGAACTGTGCCGGCTGTCGATGTAGCGCCGGAAAAGGTCGTATTGTTCCGAACTCGGCGACGCCGGAACGCGCCGGGACACGATATCGCTATTTGCGGCAGCCAGCCGGCGCATGGTCTTGCCGGGCACGAACTCATCCACCACGACGCGCGTCGACACACAGGCCTGACATCCCTCGCAATAGGGCATGTAGGCGATGTTCTGACTGCGGCGAAACCCGCCCTTCAGCAGATTGTCCACCAACGCGGGGGGCTTGTCATGCGTCAGATGCGTGAACAGCTTCCGTTCCTGGCGTCCCGGCAGGTAGGGACAAGCCTGCGGCGCAGTCACGTAAAATTCGGGAAAGTTCTTATGCTGTTCGGTCATGGTTACTCGAGAGAACGCAATACGAGGCCGCAGCGAACGACAGCCCTTTACCTTCTATCAACCTACGAACCGAAATCAGACTTCACAAGGCCTTGACGCCGAATGATACGGCAACTCGAGACCTGAAACAGCTGCGGCTACTTGACCTCGCCATCCGGTTTGGCGGCCAGATATTTTTCCAGCCAATGGATGTCGTACATGCCGTTTTGAATATCCGGCTCGTTGACGAGGTCCATGAACAGCGGAATGGTCGTCTCGATGCCGTCGATGACGAACTCCGACAAGGCACGCTTCAGGCGCATCAGGCACTCCGTTCGCGTTTTGCCGGAAACGATGAGCTTGCCGATCAAACTGTCGTAATAAGGGGGGATGCGGTAACCCTGGTAGATGCCGCTGTCTATGCGCACGCCCAGGCCGCCCGGCGGATGATAATTGGTGATGGTGCCCGGTGACGGGCGGAATGTCCGCGCGTTCTCGGCATTGATACGGCATTCGATGGCGTGCCCTGCAAAGGTCACCTCTTCCTGCGTGACGCTGAGGCCACCGCCCGCCGCGACCCTGATCTGCTCAAGCACGAGATCGAGCCCCGTGACCGCTTCCGTGACGGGATGCTCGACCTGCAGCCGCGTATTCATCTCGATGAAGTAAAATTCGCCGTCTTCGTACAGAAACTCGACGGTGCCGGCACCGCGATATTTGATCTTCTGCATGGCTTTGGCGCACGTCTCGCCTATGCGCGCGCGTTGTGCCGCATTGAGGGCAGGACTAGGGCTCTCCTCGAACACCTTCTGGTGCCGGCGCTGCAGCGAACAATCACGCTCGCCGAGATGGATGGCGTTGCCCTTGCCATCGCCGAACACCTGAATCTCGATGTGGCGTGGCCGGGTGAGATACTTTTCGAGATAGACGCTGTCGTCGCCGAATGCGGCCTTGGCTTCTGCGCGCGCGGTCTTGACGGCGCTGTCGAGTTCCTCGGCGCTGCGAGCAAGCTTCATGCCGCGCCCACCGCCCCCCGATGCTGCCTTGACCAGCACGGGAAAGCCCATGGATTTGGCGACTTTCATCGCCTGCAGTTCGTTCGTGATCGCGCCGTCGGAGCCGGGGACAACGGGAATGCCGAGCTTTTTGGCGGTTTCCTTGGCCTGGATTTTATCGCCCATGATGCGGATGTGCTCGGACGTGGGTCCGATGAACGTGATGCCGTGTTCTTCGAGAATCTCGGCGAACCGGGCATTTTCCGACAGGAACCCGTAGCCGGGATGGATGGCATCGGCACCGGTGATTTCGCAAGCCGCAAGCAGTCGCGGAATGTTCAGATAGCTCTCGGCGGCGGCAGGCGGGCCGATGCAGACGCTCTCGTCGGCCAGCCGGACATGCATGGCGTCGGCGTCGGCCGTCGAATGGACGGCGACTGTGGCAATGCCGAGTTCTTTGCAAGCGCGCTGGATCCGCAGCGCGATCTCACCACGGTTGGCGATCAGGATTTTGTCGAACATGCTCTTTAGCGAATAGCGAATAGTGAGTAGCGAATAGGAACGCCCAAAGCCGATCGGCCGCCGTCCCTACTCGCTATTCGCTACTCACTACTCGCTCCTCCCTTATTCAATGACCACCAGCGGTTCACCGAACTCGACCGGCTGGCCATTGTCGATGAAAACTTGCGTAACCGTACCGGCGCGGGGGGCGGGAATATGATTCATCGTCTTCATCGCCTCGATAATCAGCAGCGTCTGCCCCTGGGCGACGCGTGTGCCGACCTCGACGAAAGCGGCAGCACCGGGCTCCGCGGCACGATAGGCGGTGCCGACCATCGGAGATTTGACGGTGCCCGGATGATTAGCGACGTCTGCAGGCTTGACGACAGCGGCGCTCACGCTCGCAACCGGCGCTGAAGCAATCGACATCGCGGCCGGCGCCATGGCTGCCATGGTGATCTGACGGGCCACTCTGAGCCGCAGGCCTTCCCGCTCCATCTCGATCTCACTCAGTCCGGTCTCGTTGAGGAGTTCGGCCAATTCGCGAATTAATGCACCCTCGGCGCTGACCTTGTCCTTGGACTCTTTATTGTCTTTTGCCATACCCCTGCTGTCCCGTCATGTTTTTGAGGGCGATCGGTAGACAGTGTCGATTCCGACGCGCGATCCCTTTAGCAGCTTTCCCAAAGGCGTGAAAGCCAGCGTAATTCTGCAAACTTCAAGCTGTTAACTAAAACCGGCCGAAGCTGTGGACCGACGCGACGAAGACGTGGCTTACGCTCTGCATGCCCCGGATCTACCTTCGCATCCTGCACCACGTTTGCCTGTTCGTGTGCCTGGCTGCCATCGGCAGCGCGAGTGCATCCGCACAACCCGTCCCCTGCGCAACCGTCACCGAGACCGTTCATCGCGCGGCGATCGTCGAGGCTGAACGTTGGATGGCGGCCCGCTGGGTCCGACAAGGCACCGTTGCGACCGCCGACTATGCGCTCGCACGCGCGCCATCGCTGCCGCTGGGGCTCGGGACTTTCGGCGCAACCGCCAAAGGTGGCGAGATGCTGGGCTCCAATGGTGCCACCACGAAGATAACCGGCCGGATCAGCGTGACGAACCTCGCGTGCGCCACCTACGAGATTGCCTCGATCGGTGCAGGCCGTCGTTTTGCGGTGCGCTTCACGGGCAACGCGCTCCGCTTCGACGAAAATGCGCGTGGGTGGACGCGGCCGTTGCCGGCTGCGGTGCTGCACGTGCTGGAAGTTGCCGCGCCAGAAGGTCGGCCTGGTCCAGCGATCATACGGGATTTGCCGGAAGCGCCGACCGCGCTACCGCCGGATTTGCAGCTTGCCGTCAAGTGACGATTCGAAAAACTGTTTGGTTTGTCCCGCCATAATCGTGCTGTGACTCAAAGTTAACTTGGCAGCGTGTGAGCCCTCCGCTAACGGTGCGCGCGGTATCCAATCCCTACGATTGCAGCAGCGTATCTAGTCCGTCCCCAGCGGCGGCAGCATCGAACGACACATCAAACACCTCGAGGTGACATGAGCAAACAAGTTTCCGTCCGGCCGAACTCGGTCATAACCGTGCGCACGGCGACGGTATCGAGCGTGCTGGCCGCGCTCGCGTTGGCATCGGTGGCAATGACGTCGATTTCGGTGCCGGCCTTCGCGCAGGCCTTGGCAACGGTCAACGGCAAGCAGTTGACCGAAGCCGACCTGAAACTGGCCGAAGCCGAACTGGGGCCGGAGTTGGCACAGTTGCCGCCGCCGTCGCGCCGGCGCATCCTGCTGGAGTACCTGATCGAGAACCAGATCTTTTCGGAGGCCGCCGAAACAGCGAAACTGGCGACTGGACCTGACTATGACGCCCGCGTCTCGTACTGGCGGCGCCGCGCGCTGCGCGACCTTTACTTCGAGAAGTCGATCAAGGCGTCGGTTACCGATGACGACGCCAAGAAATTCTATGACGAGCAGGTCAAAGCCATCAAGCCGGAAGAAGAGATCAACGCCCGCCACATCCTGGTCAAGGATGAAGCCAAGGCCAAGGAAATTGCCGACAAACTGGCGAAGGGCGGCGATTTCGCAGCGCTTGCCAAGGAAAACTCCGAGGATCCCGGCTCCAAGGAAAACGGCGGCGATCTCGGCTACTTCGGCAAGGGACAGATGGTGCCGGAGTTCGAAGCCGCGGCGTTCCTGCTCGAGAAGGGCAAACTGTCGGCGCCCGTCAAATCCAGCTTCGGCTATCACATCATCAAGGTCGAAGATAAGCGGATGCGGCAGCCGCCGCCCTTCGATGGCGTAAAGGATCGCATCGTCAATTCGCTGCTGCAGAAAAAGGCGCAGACACTCGGGACCGATCTGCGGGCCGCAGCCAAGGTCGATTATATCGACCCGGAGATCAAGAAGGCGGTCGATGCCGAAAAGGCAGCTGCAGCCGCACCGCCGGCAGCAGCGCCGACTCCGCCTGCCGCGACACCGCCGCCGGCTGCGCCACCGGCGAAGAAGTAATAGTTACCTAGAGCGTCGATCAAAGGCCTGTCGCTTGCTGCGGCGGGCCTTTGCCGTTGCGTTACCGCACAAGCAGCAGCGGGCAACGTAGGACGCCCAGAACGGCCGCTGTGTCACCATTCGACGGCATCGCGATACCGCCGCATCGAGCGATGACGAAGCGACCGTTCAGCCGGCGCAAACCTTCGGCCAGCTCCTCTGGCGTGCCGTGCACCGCGCCGGTTTCGACAAGCGCGACTGGCGCCTTGGGGTCATGCGGAATGTCTGCCAGCATGAGGCGCAACTGGCCCTCCAAACGCTGTGTCTCCTCAAACGTACCGCCGACCGCCACGATCGACACGGGCGACGACGCGTGCCCGTCTGCCCGCTCGGCCAGCCGTTCTGCGGCGCGCAACATCTGCGGCAACCGGTCAAGGTCCTCGACGACGACGATGAGCGCACCGTGGCCGACGGCCCCGCCCCCTCGACCGGCTTCGTCGGATATTGTTGCCGCATTCGGCCCGACGCAAACGATACCGGTTGCGCCGCCCACGGTGTTCAGCAACTCCCGCAACCAAGCGCCTTCGTGAACTCGCACCGGTTCGGCCAGACCGATGATGTTCCACGGTCCCTCCACCGCGCAGGCGCGCGCCATGGCGTCGATCAGCCCGTCACGGGCGACTGTGGTCGCGACGCGCACACCGGACGCTTTTCCCTTCGCCATCACCATCGTGCGGGCGCCGAGCGTCATTGCCGATTGCGCGTCTTGCACCGCGCCCCCCGACAACGGCGAGATGCGTCCGGCGTGGCTGACGACGCGAGCAAACGTATGCGCGGTCAGCGCCACGACATCGGGACACTCCAACAACAGGCACTCGACCCATGTATCAAAAGCACCCGCGATGACGAAGGCTGCATCGAGTGCGGCGAGATGCGGGCGCGCGGTTCGCGACGCCACGACCACACGGCCGCGCCGCTCGCTTTCTGCTGCCACATGAATCAACAGCGTCCGATCGAAGTGCGTCATGCTGTTCCGAAGGTAAATGGATTTGCCGCCGTAGGCCCCGGCACATGGCCGCGTGCAAGATCGCGCGCCACTGCGTTTTAACTGTCAGTCAGGCTTTTGGTGTCGCCGCCATACCGGCCGAACGCACGCGCCCGTTCGGCAAAACCGCGCAGCCGCGCATCGACCCGGCCGTTGATGCTGTCGGCGGGGTAAGTTCCGTCCGCCCCGCAGATGCCTGCCACCATGCCGGTCAGGATTTCGATGCCGCGATCGATGGTGTCGACAGCGTAGACGTTGAATTGGCCGGCCTTGACTGCCGCAACGATATCTTCGCGCAGCATCAGGTGTTGCACGTTGGCTTGCGGGATCAGCACGCCCTGCCGGCCAGTCAGTCCGCGCGCTTTGCACACGTCGAAAAAGCCCTCGATCTTGTAGTTCGCGCCGCCGATCGCCTGCACGTCGCCCCATTGATTGACCGAACCCGTCACCGCAAAGCCCTGATTGATCGGCACGTCGGCAAGTGCCGACAGCAGTGCGTAGATCTCGGTCGACGACGCGCTGTCGCCATCGACGCCGCCATAGGATTGCTCGAACGTGAGCGTCGCGCCCAGTGACAGCGGCATGTTCTCGGCATAGCGGCCGGCGATGAAGCCTTGCAGGATCATCATGCCCTTGGTGTGGGTCGCGCCGCCCAACTTGGCTTCCCGCTCGATATCGACGATGCGGCCCTGCCCCATCGACACCCGCGCGGTAATGCGGCTTGGCCGCCCGAACATGAAATGGCCGACCTGCATCACAGCCAGCCCGTTGACCTGGCCGACCTTTGCGCCATCCGTGTCGACGAGCACGACGCCGCGTTCGACGGTTTCCTGTGCCCGATCCTTGATGCGGTCCGCGCGCTGGATTTGCGCGTCGACCGCTGCCTGCACGTCGTCGTGGGTGACGACGGAACGGCCGGCTTTTCCAGCCCAATAGTCCGACTCTCGCACGAGGTCGGAAATGTAGCCGATTTCGACGGACAATTTTTCCCGGTCGTCGGCAAGGCGGGCACCTTCTTCGATGATACGCGCGACACCCGACGCATCAGCCGGCTTCAACTTATGCGCGTCGATGATCGAGGCGATCACTCCGGCGTACGCGAGCCCGTTGGCCGGCGTGCGAGCGATGGCATCGTCGAAATCGGCCTGCACCTTGAACAACCCGAGAAAATCGGGGTCACGGTCAGCCAACAGATAATAGATGTCGCGTTCACCCGTCAGGATCACTTTTATATCGAGGGGAATTGGCGCGGGATCGAGCGTTTGCGGCACGACGCCGAGGCCGGACGTTTCCGCCGGCGGTTCGATGCGGATTTCGCACGATTTGAGCGCGCGTTTGAGTGCCTCGTAGGCGAACGGCGATTGCAGCAGCCGCCGCGCGTCAACCAACAGGTATCCACCATTGGCTCTATGCAGCGCACCGGGCTTCATCAACAAGAAGTCGGTCAACAACGTTCCGCCCTGCGCCACATGCTCGATACGGCCAATCAGGTTGCCATAGACGGGATTGATCTCCTCGATGACCGGGGCCCCAGGCGGCGAATGCGACTGCGGCGCGCCATCCGCCGCCGCAGTCTGCCCGACCATCACATTGATCATGTAGCGGCGGTAGCGCGGATCACGCACGGCGTCCGCCGGCTCCCGGATCGGGGCGGCTTCACCTTCGGCCCCGGGCAGAAAGACGGCGATGTTGCGCACCAGATCTTCACCCGCGTCGTTCAAATGACTGATGACGGCCGGCACATCCGAGAACGCATTGGCGATATCCTCCAACGCTGTCGTCACTGCGGTGCGAGCCATCTCCTGCGTCAGGTCACCGATTTTTCCGCGCCGTTCCTTTTCCGATTTCGGAAGTCGTTCCAGGATCTGGCCAAGCTCTTGTTCGAGGGTGGCGATCTGTGCCTGTTTTTCGGTTCGCATCGCTTCCGGCAGAGCATTGAAGGTCTCCGGCTTGACCACTTTGCCTTCGTGCATCGGCGCCAGGGCAAACCCTTGCGGTGTGCGCAAAATCGCGATGTTCTGCGCGGCAGCCTTTTTGTTCAATGCCTCGAGCGATTGCTCCTGGCCGGACTGGAACGTGGCGTCGATGGCCCGCCTGCGCGATTGGAAATCCTCACTTTCGAACACGGCCGGGACGATGGCGCGTAACTCGTCGATGGCGGTGATCATGGCTCGCGCCAAGTCGCGCGCACGACCCACAGGCAGACGCAGGGCCCGCGGCTGGCTCGGTTCCTGAAAGTTGTAGACGTAGACCCAGTCGTCGGGTGCGGGCCGCGTCGACGCCTTGGCGACCAACTGCGTTTTGAGTGCGGTACGCTTGCCCGACGCCGGCGGACCGAGCACGAAAATGTTGTAGTCCATCGACCGCATTTCGGTCCCGAACTCGATCGCGGCCATGGCACGCTCCTGGCCGATCAGTCCACGGATGGGCGTGATGTCGGCCGTGGTCGCAAAACCCAGCGATGCGGGATCGACGGTGCGGCGCAGTTCTGCAGGCGGCAAGGGCTGCAACGCCGTGCTCGATGCCGTGCTGGCAAGACCGCGCAGCCCCTGTGTCCACTTCGAAAGTGTGCTCGTGGTACTCGTGGCGCTTCCACTCGACGGCGTCGTGAGCGTGTCCGCCGACCTCTCGTTCGCGAGTTCACCGGACTTGCCCTTTTGACCCCGCCAGAATGCCATCACCACCGCTCCCGCCCCGTTCACACACGCCGGGCGCCACCAGACCGCACGCGCCCACGTGCACCCACAAGACCGGCAACGAAAAAGCGACAGGAAAAGGGCGTTCCCGTAGATTATCGCCGCAGTCGCCAACTTTGAAACGCTTTCGCGCGTCCAACACAACCCCGAACCAGCAGGTGCCGTTGCGCTGTGTTGCCCGAGACGCAGCGACGCAACAGGCCCTTGCCTTTTCCCCATCGATGCGGTTCCGGTTCGGCTCGCCACAACGCGCGTGTGAAAAAGGGTTTGCGTGCCGCAGTTCCGACGGCATGTGGTCGAGTCCGCGAGGGAACGCATGTCCGATAAGATCAACTCGCCTCCAGTAGTTGCGGCCGAGGTCGAGCGGCTCTCGTGGCTCGACGACGGCCGCCAATCCAACGCCGCGCTGGCGATCGCGCGCGGTGCGCGGCGTTGCCTGCTGGCGCACGGCATGGCGGCGATAACGGAGTTCACCCTCGCGAACGGACGCCGTGCCGACCTGATGGCCCTGTCGGGAACGGGTGAGATCTGGATCGTCGAAATCAAGTCGAGCCTCGCCGACTTCCGTGCCGATCAGAAATGGCCGGACTATCGGGAGTTCTGCGACCGGTTGCTGTTCGCGGTGGATAGAGCATTCCCCGCCGACGTGCTTCCGCCCGACTGCGGCCTGATCCTGGCCGACAAATACGGCGGTGAAATCGTTCGCGCGGCGCCTGAACACCGGCTGGCCGCCGCACGCCGCAAAGCCGTCACGCAACGCTTCGCCCGCATCGCCGCACTACGTTTGCATGCGCTCGCCGATCCGGAGATCGGGCTCAGCGATTGAACGCGTCCTTCACTTCGGCTGGTATTTTCACGCCTTTGATGGCGCCGGGCTTGTCGGGATCAGGGCCGGCCCACACGCGGGTTTCGAACCCTTCGATGGCCAGCGTGCTCCCCCGCATCACGCGGTGCTCGACATCGAAACTCGAACCGCCAAAGCGCGCAACGCGGCTCTCGATGACGATGTCGTCGCCATAGCGGGACGGCACGATGAACTTCGCCCGCGTATCGACCATGGGGATGCCCGTTATGCCGTAAGTCTTGACCCACTCGATCTTGGGCACGCCCAATGCGGCGCGAAACAGCTCCTGAGTCGCTCCGTCGAACATGCCGAAATAGCGCGGATAGAACACGATCTGCGCGGGATCGCAGTCGCCCCATTCGATCCGCACGGTGCGGCGATTGGTGAATGTGGTCATACGACATTGCCTCGTATTGCGGGAATTGTTGTGCCGGCAAGCCCGAAGTTGCGAGCATTCGTAAATTTGCTACTGTCAGCCTATGAACCTGTCCAGCATCCCTTCCATACCGCCGACCGTCATCCTGCGCGAGGTCGACGGCGTGACGACGCTCGTGAACCTTGTCGACGGTGCCTGTTTCACCCTGGACGAGATCGGCGGGCGCGTCTGGCAATTGCTGGAAGACGGCCACGCGATCGAAGCAACGTGCCGGCAGTTGGCCACAGAATACGCAGCCCCGATCGATGAAATCCAAGCCGACGTGGTCGCGTTCATTGGCGATCTGCAGGACAAAGGGTTCGTCTCGGCGGCTTGACGTCACTCGGCTTTGGTCAGCCCCGGGATCGCCGCGAGTTCAGGCATGTCGAACAGGCGTGGCCAATTCGACGGCTTGACCAATTCGGCCGTGCCTTTCGGAATGTAGTGGAAGAACAACAGATCGCAGAAGCTCTTGGTGTTACCTGTCTGCGGATAGGCGTCACGATAGTGCCACTGACTGCTGCCCGAAAACAAAATGGCATTACCCGGCATCAGTTCCTGCGACCGGAAATGCAGATCCTTGGATGTTTTGATGGCACTCTGCCAGTCGCCCTCGAAATGCATTCGCTCTTCGGGCCAGGGGATGATCTGACTGAAGTGAATGGGCCACGGCGCGCTCTGATCGATGCAGATATCGAGCGTCCATTTCGCAGACGGGGCGTCCAAGTGCGGCTCGCATACGCCCATCCGCGTATAGAGGCTGAGGAAATTGTACGACGGCTCGACGTCCTCGCCAGCCAGTGCTGAAACCTGCGCCGTCAACGCCGCCTGCATTTTCGTGAACGTCGGATTATTGTGCACGATGAAGCGGCCAAAGGTCTTCATCTCGTGCATTTCCATGGTCGCCATGGGGATCTGACGGATGACGTCCTTGATTGAAGCGAGCGCTGCAGCGTCGAAGATGCCTGGCACGTCCTTGACCGTAAAGTCGGTGGCCGTGCGCAAGCGATCGAAGCTGGCAACGAAGCCCGGCAATTTTCCCGGCGCGACCTCGGCAATGATGTCCTTGGCCGCATAGTATTTGTTCAACCAGACGGAATCGTACCAGACAACATCTTTGGCCATGGTGGCCTCCATAAATCTACGCTCGGGTGCAACCGTCGCACGTACGCAAGATCACTTGCGAGCGAGCACGAGTATCCGCGCGCTTGGAACCGCCGCAAACAAATCTTCCACCAACGCCGCGCGATGCGCAATCACGGCGCGCTGATTGACGGAGCCTTTGTCCGTCACCTCGCCGACGTCGATCGACAGCGGCTCGAACAGCAAAGCGATCCGTGGCAGCAGCGTGGAACCACCCGTATTCTTAGCTGCATGCGTCGTCATGAGCGCACGAATGCGCTCGACCACAATCGGGTGAGTGCACACGTCGTGCGCGCTGGCGGATGTCGGCAAGCCCGCGAGCGAGCGGGCGGCTTCGACGTCGGGGATCAGCAGCGCGCCCAATGACGTTTTGTCGTGGCCGCAAATGACGGAGTCACGAATCAGCGGCGCGAAGTGCTGGGCAATATCGGCCCGCAGCGGTCCGACCGATACCCAGGTTCCGGACGACAACTTGAAATCTTCAGCGACCCGTCCATCGAAACGGAACCCCTCGGAATAATCCTGCTCGTTGGCAAACTTCAACGCGTCGCCGAGTTTATAAAAGCCCTCTTCGTCGAATGCCGCGGCGGTCTGCTCGGGATTTTTCCAGTACCCGGGCGTGATGTTCGGCCCCTTCAGCCGCGCTTCCAGCTTGCCCGCATTCGGCACCAGTTTGATAACCACGCCCGGCATGGGCACACCCACTGTGCCCGCGCGATCGATGGGCCGCACGACGGTGATCGCGCCGGGCGCAGTCTCGGTCGAGCCCAGGCCGCTCATCATGTGGATGCGTTCGCCCACGGCTGCCACCGACGCCTCCGTCAAGCCGTCCCAGACCGGCTGTGACAACGACGCGCCGGCGTATTGCATGGCTTTCAGTTTGCTGAAGAAGTTCTTGGCCAGCGCGGCATCGGACTTGAGATAGGGCAGCAGCGCCTCGAACCCGCGTGGCACGTTGAAATAAACGGTCGGCGCGATGTCACGCAAGTTTGCGACGGTTTTTTCGATGGCACCGGGCAGCGGCTTTCCGTCGTCGATGTAGAAGGAGCCGCCGCCGAACAGCACCAGATTGAAATTGTGATTGCCGCCGAAGGTATGGCTCCACGGCAGCCAATCGACGAGAACCGGTGGCTCCTCAGTCATGAACGGAACGACGGCGGCGAACTGCACCTGATTGGCGCACATCATGCGCTGCGTGTTGATGACCGCTTTCGGCAGCCCCGTCGAACCCGAGGTGAACAGAAACTTGGCGATCGTGTCGGGGCCGACCTTGGCATTGGCCGACGCGACCGCCGCAGTGACAGGCGTTGCAATCAAGGCGGACAACAGCGTTTGCCGGCGTTCCATCGGCGAGGCACCGGCAACGACGAGTTCGATATCGGCGGCAAAAACACTGTCGATCGCGTGCGCGATCGGGGCGGCCGTGGTCGCATAGATCAATCCGGGCTGTAGCAGTTTCACGATGTGCTTGAGCTTGCCGAAATCCTGGCTGACGGTCGAATAGGCCGGTGAAATGGGGGCAAATGGCACGCCGATATATTGCGCGGCCAATGACAGCAGAGCTTGGCCGAGGTCGTTGCCGGTGAGGCAGACGATCGGCCGCTCGGGTGACAGGTCGCGCTCGAGCAGTGCGGCTGCAATGCCACGCACCGACACGAGCGCTTGCGCATAGGTGATCGTACGCCACGGACCCATGCCGTCGCGTTGAGCCAGGAAGATGCGATCGGGTGCCACCGCCGCCCAATGCTCGAGGCGATCTGTGGTCTTGTCGGGATAAGCGGGCATGGCGATCGGCGACGTTGCGACGATCGCGCCGTCCGCACGCTGCTCGACCTGCATGTCGAACGGGCCAAGGTTCACCTTCCGGCGCGGCGCGACTGCGCTATTTTCTGCCACAGACATCGCCAATCTCCCCATAGTCAGCCTGCGTGTTCGCAGTGCCGTTCAACTTACGACGTCTGCGTCGTCTTGGCAGCTTTCCCGTCGAGGAATGCGCGCACTCGGGCTTTCGCATCAGGCTCACCCTGCGCGATGCCCGCCATCAGCGCCTCGGTCACGTAGCCGCCGGCGCGATCCTGTTCCGCAATACGGGGCAGCACCTGAATGAGCGCGAAGTTCGTAATGGCTGCATTGCCGGCGATCTTGTCGGCAAGCGCCAGCGCCTTGTCCAATCCCGCGCCCGCGTCTGCGAGATATTGCGACAAGCCGAGTTGTAGGCCCTCGGCGGCCGAGTAGCTGCGGCCCGTCAACATCATGTCGATCATGCGGTCGACCCCGATGATGCGCGGCAAACGCACGGACGCACCGCCGCCCGTGTAGATGCCGCGTTGGCCCTCCGGCAATGCATAATAGGCGCTGGCTTCGGCGACACGGATGTGGGCGGCCAAGGCCAGCTCCAATCCGCCGCCGATCACCGCACCCTTGAGCACAGCGATGACGGGCACGGGCCCGAACTGCATGCGCTCCAGCGCATAATGCCAACTCATCGAATGGCGGACGCCCTGCGGCACGTTACGCTCCGTCAACTCGGACAGATCCAATCCAGCCGAGAAATGATCGCCGAGGCCCTGCAGCACCACAACCTTGATGTTGTCCGGCAAAGTCCGGAAAATCGTCTCGAGCGCCGCAATCGTAGGATCGTTGAGGGCATTGCGCTTCTGCGGACGCGCCAAGCTCACGAGCAAGGTCGCGCCCCGCACCTCCACGTCGACCAAGCCCGGCGCGCCGAGCGTTTCCGCAATAGAACCTTCAGCCATGGGACGCTTCCTGCAGATTGTTATACTCTATAACTATGCTTGCGACGGCCCTGTCAATCGGCGGTCGCGCCGGAGTCACCTCAGACCTCCAACGGCGTCCACAACACAGCCGAAATGTCGTCGGCACCGGCCGCCAACATTGCCAGACGATCGAACCCGAGCGCACCCCCTGACGCTGCCGGCATCGATGCAAGTGCCGCGAGAAATGCGTCATCGAGCGGATATCGATCGCCATAGACCCGCTCCTTTTCGTCCATTTCCTGCTCGAACCGCCGGCGCTGCTCGATGGGATCGGTGAGTTCACCGAAGCAATTAGCCAGTTCCACACCGGCTGCATAAAGCTCGAACCGTTCAGCGATACGCGGATCGGCGGCAGCCGGACGGGCCAACGCCGCTTCGTGCGTCGGGTACTCGGTCAGAAAGACCGGCACCGGACATTGCGCCAGTGCCGGCTCCACACGAGCGCTCAACACGCGGCTGAAGAGATCGCTCCAGGTATCGTCGTCCGCAACGCGAATGCCTGCGCCGGTGACCTGGCGGGCCAGCGCTTCACGATCTGATTCAGCCCGCGTGAGTGTCGACAGCACATCGATGCCGGCATACCTCAGAAACGCATCGGCGACAGTGATCTCGCGCGGCGGCGACAGGGGAGCAACCACATGCCCGCGATGCTGCCAGGAGTGTGACCCGGCGATCTCGGCCGCCACCCGCACGACCGCCGTGCAGTCGTCCATGATACGCAGATGCGACTCACCGGTGCGATACCACTCGAGCATCGTGAATTCCGGCGCATGCGCGTGGCCGCGCTCGCGATTGCGAAAAACCGGCGCGAAGGCGAAAATGCGCGTCTCGCCGGCGGCCAGAAGTTTTTTCATGGCAAATTCGGGCGAGGTATGGAGATAAAGCGGCGTGCGAGCACCGGCCTCGGTTTTGAATTCGGTGGCGAACGCATGCAGATGCGCTTCGTTTCCAGGCGATACCTGCAGACACCCTGGCTCCACTTCGGTGAAGCCTTGATCGTGAAAATAGCTTCGAACAGCTACTTTGATGCGCCCCCGCAACATGAGCGCAGCCCGGCGGTCGGCATGCCGCAACGGATGCCACCAGGGCGTGACAGGCACGGACGAAGTGCGGGCGTGATCGTCGATCGCAGACATTGACGGAAGTTCTCAGCCGACTGAAGCGACTTGATAGCACGTCCGTCGTCTTGAAATCTCAGTCGGCGAGTTCGAGCACTCGTTTTGCGCGCCGCTGCCGTTTTGCGCCGGCTGTCTGGATGGGTTGGGGCGGCGGGGTATTTTCCCACCGCTCGTAGCGAACGCCTGGAAAGAGAATGATCTCACATTGGTTTGGAGCGGGACCAGACGGCGCGTCACGTGATGCGCCTCCGGTTGGTTTGAAGTTGAATATGGTCGCCATTGCGGTGCCTCTGGGATGCGGCACGCAGGGGACGGGATGTCCCACCGAGCCGCCGCTGCCCGACACGCACGAACAGGCAGCACACTGATATGACGACGGAGCGCCTTAACAAAAAGTTAATGCCGTGGCGTATTTTTCACTGTGTGGCCAGCCAACCCTCGAGGCCCGTCTCGCCCAGGCGATCTTCGACTTCGATCACCCACAGGTCTTCGTCGTAAGAACGCTGTCGTGCGATCAGGTCATCGACGGCACGTTCGGGCAGGCCGTCGTTTGCGTGCATCCGAACGAAGCGGCGCTCACCGTCCCCTTCGTCGGTCGCGGAAAAACTCAGGGGTGCCGGGCCGAACAGCGTGGCGCGACCATCGAGAGTGCTGATCTTGATCAACACGGCGCCCGCATCGTCGTGGCCGTGCACGACCACTGCCGCGAACGCTCCAGCCGCCTGCCGCCCGCGCATGTAGGCCTTGACCCAGAGTTCTGTTTTCAGACGCATGACGCGCAATCCATTCTCGCGGTCACATTACGGCGCCGGACGGCGGATCACTGCTGCATCTCAGGCGGCGGCCCAGTCGCGCACGCGCACGAGCAGCGCCATGCAGTTGTCGAGTTCGGCCTTTTCGATGAATTCGTTGGGTTGATGCGCCTGCGCGATGTCGCCGGGTCCACACACCACCGACGAGCAGCCCGCCGCCTGAAAATGACTGGCTTCGGTGCCATAGGGGACCGTATGCACGTCGTTTTGGCCAGCGAGTTTCAATGCCAACGACGTCGCCGGAGAGCCTTCGCCTGATGCGAACGCCGGCAGCAGCCCCAACAGCGTCGTGGTGATGCTCGATTGAGGATTGACCCTGCGCATCGCGGGTAACAGCTCACGCTCGGCATAGGCTTGCAATGCGCGCGCGGGTTCGTGGGCGTCGAAGCCTGGCGTCAGGCGCACGCCCCAATCGAACGTGCAGCGGGGCGGGATGATATTGTGGGCGATGCCACCTTCGATGAAGCTGACGGTGATCGTCGGGAACGGTGGCGCAAAACGC
>JANLYD010000257.1:0-2519 GCA_031365465.1 Hyphomicrobiaceae bacterium | reverse complement strand
CGCCCGAGCAGCTGCAGGGGACCATGATCAATGACAAGCTCATCCAGAAAACTGGCGGACGCGCTATCATGTAGCAACGGCGGATGTGACGATGAGACGCCCGGGTCTTTTTTTGACATGAACGAACCTTTCCCGATTTGAGCAATCAACGAGCACGATGCTTTGATCGATTCGCTGATTGCTGGCTGTTGCCCAAACCAGCCATGACTGGACTTGCCCACAGCTTCACGTTACGGTTCATTGGTCAGAGCAATGAATATTGTGAGCGTGAGCATGACAAGTCGGCAGGACGGTGATCCGCCAGGGTCCAGTGGCGAGCCACCTGAATCGATCGATTCGGCGATTGGGCGTCGCTTGAAGAGCCGTCGGGAAGAACTGGGGCTCGATTTGAGAGTCATGGCAGCAGAGACGTCTCTGTGCATTCATGATCTATCGGAGATTGAGTCTGGCGCGCAACGTGCTGGTGCTGCAATCCTGACGGCATTGGCTATCGTACTCGATGTGCCCATTAGTTATTTCTTCGTCGAATACAAGCCGGATGGCCAACGTGGTGCTGCACAAACAAACCTCGCCAATCGTGGAGAAACATAGAGTGCAGGTTCGCGAATGTTTCAGGCGCAGCCAGTCTTTTCCTTTCTGCAGCGCAATGAAATTGATACCGCGCAACATGCGAGTGGCGTGCGGACGTGCGTTGTGCACAGGGCCAGCCTGATGACTAACCCGGATCATGCACCAGGAACAGCGTCTGGCCGCCTGACGTGCGGCGCGCGCGCCGGCATTCGGCGGTGAGGCCGTTTGACTATGAACTCGCTGTGCAACGCGTTTGGGGTTGATGTGCCGTGCTCGGCGGCGGATCGGGGCTGCGCCCCGCCGGCTACGCGGTCGACGGTTGGAACGGCGTCAGGGCGAGGGCGAGCGTGCGGAACAGGGCCGCGTCCGGACAACTCGACGGCAGGTGCGCGCGGATGCGGCTTGCATGCTCGACGACGCGGGCCGCGATCTTCATCAGGCGCAGGCGGATGGTCGCGAACTCGGCCTTTGCAAGCGCGTGCCCGGCAGGAACCGCCGCGCGCACGGTGTGCATCAACGCGAAGGCTGCCGAGTGCAGCATCAATCGCACCTGATTGGCCGTCGCGGAGTGGCACGATGTGCGATCTGACGCGAGCTGAGCTTTGTGTAGCTTGATCAGGTTCTCGGCTTGCCCACGCTGGCAGTAGACGCCCTCGTAGAGCCGCTCGGCGTCACCTTCGAGCGTCGTCACGACGTAGCGAATATCGATCTCGACGCGCTTGCCATCAGGCTGGGAC
This sequence comes from Hyphomicrobiaceae bacterium, assembly GCA_031365465.1. GTDB lineage: Bacteria > Pseudomonadota > Alphaproteobacteria > Rhizobiales > Hyphomicrobiaceae > JABFRJ01. The sequence continues at coordinate 1,212 of JANLYD010000257.1, read as the reverse complement.
GGCGTCGGATCGTCCTGCAGCGACGCTTCGATGCGCGCGATCACATGGCGCGGCGCCGGCCAGCTGCCGGCCTGATATTCGAACGCCTTGTAGCAACGCGATTTCGGCGCATCCGACAGCGCGTGCCAGAAGCGCAGATGCTCGGCCGCGTCCTTGGTCGCGGCTGCGAGAACGCTGTTACCCGGAAAGCCGAAGATGTAGCCGGCGCCGTTGCCGTCGCACCAGTCCATGGCTTCTGCCCGGCCGTAATGACTATCACCGCGCCAGACGATATTCGCGTCCTTCCAGGTCTCACGCAGACGTCGCGTGACATGCTTGATGACGGCGCGCACTTCCTCGCCGCCGGGCGTTTTCGCCGGCCGCAGGATGGTCGCGACGGGAAGCCCGCTGCCCGCATGGAAGATGTGCATTGGCGCGTAGCCGCGCTCGTCGTGATGGCCGTTCCAGAACGTGCCCTGCTGGCCGCCGTGAGCCGCATCGAAGGTGTCGTCGATGTCGAAGATATCGCGGAACGACGGGCTCACATGTTTCGCAAACCAGTCGATCAGTGCGCGTGCGAGGCGCAGCGCGTCCGTCTTCGACGGCGCGTTCTCGAAACGCGTGATGGTCGATTGCGACGCAAGAGCCGCGCCGCTGTCCGGGCAGCGTCCGACCGCCATTTTCATCAACGGATCGTCGCGCAGGCGATCGTGGTCGATGGCGTCTTCGTAACCGCAACAGATCGCGAACACGCGCGCCGCCATGATCTCTTCGAGCGTGTGGCGGATGCGTGAGGGATCGCGCCAATCGACCAGCGCCGACGCCAGCGCCTCGACGATGCCGACCTTGTCCTCGGCGGAGCGCAGCAACAGCAGCCCCGCGTCGGACGATTGATTGCCGCCGTCGAACGCAACTGTGAGTTTCTTGCGAGAGACGGCTGGCAGGTCAAAGGGAAGCGGCGTAACATCGGTCATGGCCGTGGCGTTCCGTTGCGACGCATGCACGCTCGTCTCGACAACGGTTTGTTACGCGATTTCAGCGGACTACGCCACGGCCAACGTCACGTTCCTCACGTCTGGTGCATGATCCGGGTTAGGTTGACTGGATTGCACTAGCGCTCCCGCTGGTCCGCCCTACAGCCGGTAACGTTGTTATACTTGAGACACACATCGCAACACGATTGGGGAGTATCTGTGCCGTGTCGGAAAAGCATTTGAACATCTATGTTGCCGG
>JANLYD010000214.1:0-2858 GCA_031365465.1 Hyphomicrobiaceae bacterium | reverse complement strand
GACATAGGCCAGCCAAATCCGGTCATCACTGATGCGAGTGCGAATGCCCAGCCCAGATGATGGCAACCACCAGTGCTGGACATCGCCTTCAACGAATTGTCGAGCCGCCGCCCGAAGCAAATGCTCGCGTGCGATACCGGGACGTGTGATGCACAGCGCCATCACATCTTGCAGCTGATCGCGAAAGCCGTAGGCACCACTGGCCTGATAGTAAGCCGCGCGCGCCCACACGCGGCATCCCAGCGTCTGGTATAGCAGCCAATCGTTGAGGAGGATGTCCATAGCCCGATTGGGCGTACGCACCTGGACCGCATCGAGTACCGCCTCCCATTGCGCGCGCACTTCATGCAGTACGGTGTTGAGATTTGCGGCGCGGTATTTCTGGATTAGAGCCCGTGCCTCGGTATGCGAAGCAGCATCGCCGAGCATGAAGACGATTTCGACCTGCTCGCCTGGCGCCAGTTCAATTGGTGACTGCAATGCACCGCACGGATCCAGCCCCGCGCCGACGCGCCCTGACAAAGGAAGTTTGCCGACTAGCGCCGCCGGGCGATCAACTTCGCCATGACGGCCGAGAAACTCCAGGCGGTCGGCGGTCCATGATGTCTGGCGGCCGCCTAGATCAACAAAAGCCACGCGATCGGTAAACTCGCCGCGCCACGCATTGCCGGCAAAGAGCGCGCCTGTTGCCGCATCACGCGACGTTACGACGTAAGGTGCCGGAACTGTTCCATTGGCGCCCAAGGCCCATTCAACGTAGCCGGTAACTGACAGATGGCGCGTGCGCGGCGAGCCGTTTCTCAGGCATAGCCGTGACAGCTTGACGGCATCATTGGGCGGTACGAATTGAACCAATTCCACACCGATTCCAAAGGCATCGTGCGTGAAGCGGCTGTAACCCTTTCCGTGTTCGACGTTATAAGTCGCGGCCGGCACGCGCACAGGCAGCGGCGCGGCGCTCCACAGGTCGCCGCTGTCTTCGTCGCGCAAGTAGAGAACGTCGTGCGGCGTGTCGCTGACCGGATCGTTCGGCCATGGCGTCAGCGGATTTTGCTGGCTATTGAGCGACCAAGTATAACCGCCGCCCTCGGCCGAGACCATGAATCCGAAGCTTGCATTGGCGATCACGTTGACCCAAGGCGCGGCGGTGCAGCGATGGCCTTCGAGCGTGATGGCATAGCTGCGGCCGGCTTCTATGAAGCCGCCCACGCCATTGTCAAACTCGCGTATCGGCTGTTTCACCGGTGCCGATGCCACGTCGCCGGTTGCCGCTTGTGATGAATGAAGTGATTCCCCTGCTGCCATGGCCGATGGCGTGTCGGCGCGTTCGTGACGACCCGATGTTGGCACCTCGACACATCGCGATGCATCTAGAACGATACGCGCGGCGGTTGCGATCCCAAGGCGCACCTGCCCGGAAATCGATTTGTCATCAAGGACAAACACCGAAGCTTGCGCGGCATCGCGATCAACTTGAAGCAGCGCGGTCTGCGCTTGGGCCTGTTCATTCAGGACCGCGTGCAAATGGCCATCGTCACCTGCGGCTGTACTGAGCAGTACAATATCGACTCCAAGATTCTTCGACTGCCAGTAGCGCTGCGCCAGTAGCATCTCATAAACCGCCGCCATATGCTGGTCTGTGGCGATGCCTAGAAGCACAATTGGACGGTCGCCGGAAATCCCACAGCTCCAGAGCACGGGCGCACCGCCAGTGCCGCGCTCCAGAATCGCGGCCGCGGCCCGTATAGTGTTGTCGGAATAAAGCAGGGCACTCGTTAAAGATTGGAAACGCTTGGCCTGACCGGTGCCGACGCCGAGCCGTGTATACTCGGCGGCAGCATGGGTTAGTGCTCCGGAAAGCACCTTTTCGCAGGCGCCCCTTGCGCGCAAGGGCTGCACGAGTGCCAGTGCGGACGGACGCGAACTGGCGACTACAGTCCAGAATGCGACGTCCACGCTGGCACCGGGATCGACGCGCACTTTTTGGCGTAAACTGAATATCGGATCAAGCACGTACCCGCTGGTGTTCGACAGGGCTACACCGGGCCGCATCGCCTGCGCGCGTCGCAGCGTGTTACCACGACCGAGGAAGCGCAGGCGATCGGTTTCAAACTCTTGGATGCCCTCACCGGCGGTCTCGGTGACCACAATATGTGCCGCCCATACCTCGGCCTGGTCTTGGGTGCGTCGACGCCGCGTCGCAAGGAGAATTCCGCCCTGCTCCACCCATTCGGTTTGCACGAACATTTTGGAAAACGCCGGATGGGTGGCATCGGCGTGCCCCGACCCAAGCACCATTTCCGCATACGATGTGAGCGTGATCTCGCGCGGACTTTCACCGTGATTGGTGAGCACAACGCGGCGCAATTCGGCATCAAAGTCGCTGGCGACAACCACGTCGAGCGTTGTGGTCAGCGTTCCGTCGCGACAAATGATGCCGACACGCTCGTCGGACAGTGTGGCCGTGTAGGCGTCTGCCTCGATACCGTAAGGCTGAAGTCCAGCGGACCAAACGGTACCGCTCTCTTCATCACGCAACAATATATAGCTTCCCCAGCCATCGCCGACAGGATCCTCACGCCAACGGGTAACGGCGACGTGACGCCAACTGCTGTAGCCCGAGCCGGCGGCGTTCATCATGACCGCGTAGCGACCGTTCGAAAGTAGCTGCACCCGTGACGGAATGGCGGTGCGCGACGGTAATAGGGGTGCCATTTGGTGGAAAGCTCCGCCATGCGTTACGCAAAGTCGCCTATGTAAAAATTCTCAATAAACGCAGCGCGATATTATCGGCGTCTACGGAACAAAAGTTCGAGTAAGAGATTAAGTATGGGCGGTCAGTTTGGTTCCGTTCAGCC
>JANLYD010000175.1:0-21931 GCA_031365465.1 Hyphomicrobiaceae bacterium | reverse complement strand
GTTCGTGGCGGCAAGGTTCGTGGCGGCAAGGTTCGTGGCGGCAAGGTTCGTGGCGGCAAGGTTCGTGGCGGCAAGGTTCGTGGCGGGAGATTCCCTCTCCCCCTTCGCGCACTACCGCGCGAAGGGGGAGAGGGTTAGGGTGAGGGGCAGCCCATACCGCCACAGGAGCCACACCGGACGAATGCCAAAGCGTACCAGCCAACCTTGGCGCACCAATCGAGCACGCGTTTTGCGGTCCAATGCAACATCAGCCGAAGCCTTGCTGTGGTCGAAGCTACGCAATCGCCAACTCCGCCAACACAAATTTGTCCGGCAGCATCCTATCGGCTCATATTTCGCTGATTTCGCCTGCCGAGAGGCTATGGTGGTCGTTGAAATCGACGGTGAAACGCACAGTTCGGACAATGAAATCGAGCGCGATGCGGTCCGCGACAGGTTCATGTGCAGTGAGGGCTATCGTATCGTTCGCCTATCCAATCGCGACGTTTACGACAGCCTCGAAGGTGTCCTTGAGACGATTGCGAAGGCGGTCGACAAGATTTGAGGTAGCTTGGAAGATCGAGGCTGCCCCTCACCCCGACCCTCTCCCCATCGAAGGCGATAGGGAGAGGGAGCCGTGCAATGTCTGCTCCGGTCCCTTACACAGCAAGACTCGCCCGCCTCGCCGTCGCCACTCCCGGCTTGCTACGCCCCCACCGCTGCGGTACACAGCGCGCGATGCCGCCTTAGCACAGCTGGTAGTGCACCTGATTTGTAATCAGGGGGTCGGGGGTTCAAATCCCTCAGGCGGCACCATCCCCCACATCACCCCATCACGTATCGAACATCACGACCGAGCGCAGGCCTTTGCCGGATTTCATGTTGGCGAAGCCCTGGTTGATTTCGGGCAGCGTGATGCGATCAGAAATCCAGTCGTCGAGGTGCAGGCGGCCCTTGAGATAGTGCTCGATCAACCTCGGCATATCCACGCGGAATCTATTCGAGCCCATCGCGGAACCCTGCATGCGCTTTTCGCCGCGCAGGAAGTCGATGCCGTGCAACTCGATCTTGGTGCCGAACGGGATCATGCCGACGATGGTCGCGACGCCCCCCGGCCCCAGCATCTGGAACGACTGCTCGGCCGTCAGCTTCGAGCCCACCGCCTCGATGGTGTGGTGCACCTGCCCCTTGGTCAATTCCAGCACCTGCTTGACCGGATCGCCGTTGCGCGTATCCACCAGATCGGTCGCCCCGATCTTGGTCGCCAGTTGCAGCCGCGCCGCATTCGTATCGACGGCGATGATGCGTCCCGCCCCGGCGATCGCCGCGCCGTTGATCGCCGACATGCCGATGCCGCCGCAGCCGATCACCACGACCGTCTCGCCGGGCGCGACTTTGGCCGTGTTGAAGATGGCACCCGTGCCCGTCACCACAGCGCACCCGATCAGCGCCGCACGATCCAGCGGCATGTCCTCGCGGATTTTCACGATCGCGTTTTCGTGCACCAGCATCTGCTCGGCGAACGACGACAGGTTGAGAAACTGATTGATCTTGCCTGCCTTGTTCCACGTCATCCGGTTGGACACACCCGGCATCAGCTTCACGTCGGTATTGGTGCAGATCGCCGGCCGGCCCGACGTGCACTGTTCGCAGGTGCCGCAGAACACCGACAGGCACGTTACGACGTGGTCGCCCTTCTTGACGTACGTCACGTCAGAGCCGACCTGCTCCACGATACCCGCACTCTCGTGCCCCAGCACCGCCGGCAGCGGATGGGGAAACAGCCCTTCCATGAAATGCAGATCGGAATGGCACAGCCCCGCGCACACCGTGCGGATCAGCACCTCGCGCGGGCCGGGCTTCTGCACGCCCACGTCTTCGATCACGAGCGGCTTGTTCGGCTCATAGAGTACGGCGGCTTTCATGGCATTGCCCTCTGCTGGAACGACGCGAAACAGACAGCAGCTTAGGACCGGGCGAGGAAGACGCCAAGCCGCTTCCGAGGGCGGCGACCTCGTTGGAGCGCTGCGGCGTGGTGCGCATATCCACACTTTTCACCGACAAAAGAATTCGACTTTACCCTTTTGTGTGCGAGATTGTTTTATTACAACTTAAAGTTGAGTGTGCGAAATAATGAGGCAGCCTCTCTCCACCCGATACTTCCCAGCGTTCGCTGCAGCCGGTTTGTATCTGCTGCCTTCGCACGCGTGGGCCATTCCATCGCCGGAATTGCTCGTCGGTTCGGTCACGAGCGTATCGCAGTTGATTGCCTTGATTGCAGCCACGCTCGGTGGGGGCGCCGCGGTCATGAACGGTCGAGCGGGCAGCAGTAAGCGGGCGCGGGCATGGCTCCTGGGGTTTGCAGTCCTTAGCATTGGCTCGCTCACGGTCAACGCGATCCAGTGGTTCGATCACGACGCCCAGCGTACCCGCCGGCTGGAAAGCGCTTTGCATCGATCAGCCCAACAGCCCGGTACCCTCAAGCGCGACGCCACCCTCAAAGACCTGTCCTACGCGCAACAACTCAAGCATCCCCTCGGCATCGACACCGACGCCGCCGAAATCACACTTGATGAAGTTGCCCGCAGCCGACGTTCCGACACCGTCTTCATCGACGTGCGCGAAACCGCCGAAACTGAAACGGGTACGTTGGCCGGAGCTCTCGCCATCCGATATCCGGATTTCGACGCCGCGCAACTCGACCTCGCCGGCAAGAAGGCCGTGGTCTTCTGTCACAATGGCAGCCGCAGCCACGAGATCTGCGAGGCGTTGACGGCGCGCGGCATCCCTTGTCAGTTCATTGTCGGCGGCCTCGAAAAGTGGGTCGTCGAAAAGCGCGCCATGACGGGCCTTTCCGCGCGTTCGCTCGAAGATTTGCGCGCCATCCCGCTCTACCGCAATCAGCGTACCCTGCTCGATACAAAAGACGTTCATGCGTTGATCAACAACGACAAAGCCGTTTTCGTCGACGTCCGTTACCCCAAGGAATTTGCCGCCGGTCATTTGCCTGCAGCCATCAACCTGCCGATCCGTCGCGAACCAACGGCGGCGCTGCAAATTGCCATCGGCCAAGTGCCGAAGCGTCCGGTCGTCATGCCCTGCTACGATCGCACCGGATGTTTTTTTGCCGAGGTTCTCGGCCTCGAACTCACCCGCGCCGGTTTCGACGTGCGCGGGCGCTACACTGTGCCTGCCGAATACATCGTCGCATCGACAAGGCCCGCTTATGTCGAACACTGGATCGCCGACAATCAGCGCGGCCTCTGGAGCCGCGCACGCGATCGCGTCGCCGAGTTCGTCGGCTGGCTGTCGGGACTGACAAGTTTTCCGCTGGCCATCGCGTTGCTCGCGGCGATGTCGCGAACTCTGGTGTTGCCGCTGTCGCTGAAGGCCGAACGCGATCAGATCGTTTCAAAAACACTTGAACCTGAAATGGCCGAACTGCGCGAAACCCTGAAATCAGATCCCGCCCGTCATAGCCGCGCGGTGCGGGCGCTTTACAGCCGGCACGGACTGACGCCGCTGCGCAATCTGCTTGCGTTGGCGTTTTTACCGATCCTCGCGCTGTCGACTGCAGCCATCCAGCAGCATTCGATCGCGGCACAGCAACCGTTCGCCTGGATTCCCAATCTCGCCGGCCCCGATCCTTATTGGATATTGCCGTTTCTGTTCGGCCTGCTGATCGCCGCCTATCTCCACCTCACTCTCGCCACCTCCAGACGCGCCCGCCTCGTCGTCTGGCTGCTTGCGGCGCCTGCCTTTACCGCAACCGCGCTCGTGCTCGGTTCCGCAGTCGACCTGTATCTCGTGGTCAGCATGTTGCTTCTCCTGATGCAGCGCGCCATCGTTTCGCGCCACCGCACGGGTGCACAGCCGCAGACGCAATCCATGGCTGCCCGCATCGCGCGGTGGCGTCTGCCGGCCGGCGTCATTGCACTCGACGACGCAGCCAGCCTGTTGGGACACGGCAACAAGGCGCACCGCCTCGCACGCCTCAAAGCCGACGGCGTAACAGTTCCGGCGGGGATGCTGCTGACCCACGCTTTCCTACGGCAGTTTGCCAACCAGACACCACGCCAGCGCCAGCTATCCCTCGACAAGCTCTGGCGCATAATCGACGCGCCCCAGCTCGCCGTGCGCAGTTCCGCTGCCGCCGAAGACGGCGCACAGCATAGTTTCGCGGGCGTCTTCGAATCAGAACTCCACGTCGACCGTGCCGGCCTCGAAGCAGCCATCGGCCGCGTACACGCATCATTCTCGTCGCCACGCGCAGCCAGTTACGGTTTCGCCGCAGAGAGCGGAAACGTGCTGCTCCAACGCATGATCGACGCCGAGTTCTCCGGCGTCATGTTCACCCGCGACCCCGTTTCCGCCTGCGCCATGCTCGTCGAAGCCGTCGAAGGCACCGCCGACGGTTTGGTCTCGGGAACCGTCACACCAAGGGCATTCCGCTTCGGCCGCACCACGTTCAGCCGGCTCGACCGAACGCCGCCGCCACTTCCACTCGAACCTCTGCTGGAGATCGGCAGGCGCGCCGAAGCCTTGTTCGGCCGTCCGCAAGATATCGAGTGGACGTCGTATCGCGGCAGCTTCCAGATCGTGCAAAGCCGCGACATCATCCAGCAATCCAGCCCCGCCGAGGATGCTGACGATATCGCACAACGCGACTGGGCGCGTGTGCTCGAACGCGCCGGTGCATCGGCTGCCGACGACATAATTTTTGTGCAAAACGAAATGTCGGAAATGCTGCCGCGCCCAACCCCGCTGTCGTACTCGATCATGGAGGAACTTTGGGCCAGCGGTGGCAGCGTCGATCTGGCCTGCCGCAAACTTGGCCTCGATTATCCCGTCGACGAGGACGCTCCATCGTATCTCGTCAGCGTCGTCGGCAGATTGTACGTCGACAAACGGCAGGAACAGGCGCGTGCCGCGACGATCACCAAAGCCACACTCCGCAGGCTCGAAAACTCCGCCGTGCAAATCGAGGGCGCCTTTCGGCGTGGATTTCTGCCGCCGTTTCTTGCCCGTATGCGCATGCTCGAAGCGACGGCCTTCGAACGCATGAGCTTGCCCGACCTGTTGGTTTCCATCGGCGAACTGCGCGCACGGTTCGTCGCCGAAACCCACGTCGAAGTCGATGTCGTCAACATATTAGCCAGCCTTTTCCTGCAGCGCGCCAAGACAGCGCTGCGGTCAGCCGGCCTCGACCCCGCGCTGACCCTCGCGGGTGCGCCACCCACTGCCATGGTGCTGGCCATGGCGAACGCCGTAGCGCGCGGCGGACCCGACCGGGAAGCGAGTTTGCGCGCGGCTTTCGGCCATCGCTCGATCACTGACTACGAACTCGCCGCGCTTCGCTATGCGGACACGCCAGCAATCATGGAGGCGCTCGCCCTCGCGTCGCCCGGACACGCCGCTCAGTTCGCCGACGACCAACGATTGCTCATGGCCGGCCCGGCCGTACTCGCGGCTGTCGAACGCGCCCGCAAATTTCTGACCCTCAAGGAAGACGCCAAGCACCACTCCCTGCGAGAGTACAATGCGCTGCGTCGCGCTTTGCTCGCACTCGACGCGAAGCTCGGCTTCGACGGCTTGGTGTGCTTTTTGACGTTCGACGAACTGCCCCTGCTTGCGACCGAAATTGCGACACTACGGTCCACGGCAGAGCGGCGTCGCCGCGTGATGCAGGTGTTGCTCGACGTCCCACCACCACCCTCGACGCTTACCGCCGTGGACATCGAGCGTCTGGCGACCGGCAGCCAACTGATTGCCGCAAACGACACCGGCGGCGTTGCCGGTACGCGCGTCGCGGGGGCACGCACTGTCGAGGGACGCTGCCATCGTGTCAGCGCGCTCGATGCGGAGACCGGCGCGCCATTACTGGGATTCGAACCCGGCGACATCATCGTCGCCCGCATGTTTCATCCGGCGTGGTTGCCCTATCTGCAGCAATGCTCGGGGATCGTTGTCGAACTGGGCGGGTGGCTCAGCCACATGGCGTTGCTCGCGCGCGAACATGACATCGCGATGATCGTCGGAGTTCGCAGTTTGGCGAGCCTGCCGAACGGCGCACAGTTACGCCTGCTCAAAAGCGGCACTGTCGAGTTGGTCGGATACGGACACCCGATCGAGGCATCCGTCATCGCGGCCGCACAATAACAGGTTTCAGATACGGAATAGCAAAGGCAACAACGCCATCGCGATGAGCGCCGCTTTATTCGTCAAATCAGTCGTTAATGTCTGCCAAAGCATCTGATTGTCCCGTCGAGTCGCTACCGTGGGACAATCTGCCGAACACGCCTTTCCAATCCGCACGCGAATAATAAACAAATTTAAGCGTCTCGCGTCGAACGGATAATCCGATCGCAGCGGGAGAACGCGGCATTTTCTAAAGGAATTATTGACCTGCAACCTCTAGGATGCGGTAGGAAGAAAAACAACTTTCACTTCATTTGATTCGAAAGCTGTTGGAACTTCCTCGATCGATGTGAGCACCCTCGATGCACCAACTCCCATTTCATCCAGCGAAATCTCATTTAACGTACGTCACGGCTGCTGCGGCAGCCTTCGTATTATTGATCACCGCTGACGTGGCAACTGCGGCCGAAACCGTCATCGTTCAGGGCTCGACCACCTTTAACGACCGATTAATGGAGCCCTATCAGCGCTCCATCGAAACCATGGCGGGTGTTGCACTCAAAATCATTCCGAATAAGTCCATGAACGGCTTGACGGCATTATTGGACGGGCGTGCCGATCTCGCGATGATTTCGAGCCCGCTCGAAACGGAACTCGCGGCGCTTCGTGCGACCAAAACCGCTGCCTCACCTGATCGACTCATAGGCCATGCGATCGCCAATACACGCATCGCCTTTGCCGTGCATCCAAACAACCTCGTCCGCAAAGTAAACATGGAAACTATTCGCCGGATATTGCTGGGCGATATTTCCAATTGGCGCGACCTTGGCGGGCCGGATCTGCCCATCAAGGTCGCTTACGTCGGCAAAGCCGGCGGCGTAACGCATACTGTCCAGGCACAAGTCATCGACGGCCGCGAAATCGGTGCCAAGCACCCGCTGCCGATGAGCAGCGCGGAGCAGGTCGTCAAGGTCGTGGAGCAGGAGCCCGGCGCAATCGGCCTGGCGCAAGTCCGGCTGATTGCCGCCAGGAATCTTCCCGAACTCGAGACCGAAGGCACGATCAGTCAGGTGCTTATCCTGGTTACGTTGGGTGAACCCACGTCGGTAATCGCGAATGTGATCGAGGCCGCCCGTAAAATCGCAAGCAAACGTCTTGCCGAAACCAACTACTGATGCTCGAGGCGAGCAACGAAACGTGAGTGTAAAAATGTTGAGCGCCTTGAGAAACTGGCAACCCGGGATCGTCGCTAAATCCTGGTTCGTTAAGGCGCTGTCACTGGTGGCACTGACGTCGCTTGCACTGCCCGCGCTGCACCTTGCCGAGATCACCACCACGGCATCGACCTACGTCAGCGCCGTCGTCCTGGGCGGACTGACGACGGCTGCCGAACTGCAGGTGAAGCTCGAGCGCCATCGCCGCATCGTCGAAAGTACGCCTGCGGAAGTCGACAGGCAGACATTGGAAAGCGATCAGATCGCGGCCGGCCAACTCGAGACCGAGATCGTCGAGCTGGCCGGAACGGGGCACGACATGCTCGGCAGGCTCGTCGTCGACCGCATTCCTGAACTCAAAAACTACCGCGAGCAGGTTTTCATGTTCGCCCTCAACTTTGCGCAGGAGAAGGCGACGCGCGCGTCGAGCGAATATGCCGTTGCCGCCAACGCGCTCTCCGACCGGATCAGCGCCTACCGTCGCGAACAGGGTGGACTGATCAAGGCGTGGTCGGTCGAACTCGCCGACGTCGCCGGCACCTTCAAGCAATGGATATGGGCCAGCATCTTTGCCACGGTTATCATTCTCGGGCCCGTGGGCATGACCATCATTCATCGCATGGTTTCCCGCCTCGTCGAAATGCGCGCGGTCATCATGCGTTTGGCCAACCGCGATGCCAGCTCCGACATACCCTTTGTCGACGACCCCGACGAAGTCGGCGACATCGCTCGCGCGGTCATCGTCTTTCGCGCCAACGCCGTCGCATTGCTGAAAAGCGAAAGCAAACTCAAGGACGTCAACGATCAATTCGACATCGCATTGACCAACATGTCGCACGGCTTGTGCATGTTCGATCGCAAGCAGCGCGTGGTCGTTTTCAACAAGCGTTACCTCGAACTGTACGGGCTGAAAGCGGGCGAGGTGACGAGGGGCACCACACTGCGAAACATCATCGAACTTCGCATCGCCGGCGGATTGTATGCGGGCGGCGACGCTGCATCGTACCTGCTGGAGCGGCTGCGTCCGGTTACCGAGGCCTCCGTCGTCGTCCACCACATGAGCGACGGCCGCTCGATTTCCGTGTCGCGGCAGCCCATGGACAACGGCGGGTGGGTGACGATCCACGAGGACGTCACCGAGCAGCAAAAGAGCGCCCGCCACATCGCACACATGGCGACGCACGACGCTTTGACCGGGCTGGCCAATCGCGCGCTGTTGCGCGAACAGCTATCGAGGGAACTGGCACGCGTGGTGCGCGGATCCAGCTTTGCGCTACATTACCTCGATCTCGACCGTTTTAAAGCCGTTAACGATTCGTTCGGTCATCCCGTGGGCGATGCGTTATTGCGCGCGGTTGCGGTTCGGCTGCGTGAAACAGTCCGCCCCTTCGACACCGTTGCGCGCCTCGGCGGCGATGAATTCGCAGTGCTTCAGGTCAACGCCGACACCCCCGACGCCGCCACCGCACTCGCTACTCGACTTTCAAGCATCATATCCGCGCCCTACGACCTCGATGGACACGAGATCGATATCGGCACCAGCGTCGGCATTGCGTTGGCGCCACGCGACAGCACCGACGCCGACGAATTGATCAAATACGCCGACATGGCACTCTATCGCGCCAAGGAGACGGCACGCGGATCGGTGTCGCTCTACGAGCCGGAAATCCAGGACCGCTTCATCGCGCGCCGGGATCTCGAACGCGATTTGCGCGCGGCCGTCGGTGCCGATCAATTCGAACTGTACTACCAGCCCGTCGTCGATCTTGCGACCGGACGCATCAGCAGCACCGAAGCCTTGATCCGTTGGCACCATCCGGAACGCGGCATGGTCCCCCCGTTGGCTTTCATACCGCTGGCCGAAGAAACCGGCCTGATCGTCGACATCGGACGCTGGGTGCTGCGCGAGGCCTGCCGCGAAGCTGTGCGATGGCCAACCGAAATTTCCGTGGCGGTGAACATTTCGCCTGCGCAATTCAAAGGCGGCACGGTGGCACTCGGGGTCATCGACGCACTCGCCGAGAGCGGCCTCGATCCGCGCCGCCTGACGTTGGAAATCACCGAATCGACGCTGCTGCAGGAAGATCAGGCGGTCTTGTCGATACTCAACAGGCTCCGCGATCTCGGCATCAAAGTGGTTCTCGACGATTTCGGCACCGGGTATTCGTCGATGAGTTACCTGCGCCGCTTTCCGTTCGACGGACTGAAGATCGACAAGAGCTTCATTCGCGACGCCTCAGCCCGGCTGGACTGTGTGGCGATCGTGCAAGCCATCGTCAGCCTTGCCACAAGCCTCAATATGAAAACCGTCGCAGAAGGCGTGGAAACAGCGGCCGATCTCGACATGGTGCGGCGCGCCGGCTGCACGCTGATGCAAGGATATCTGGTCTCCAAACCGGTTGCTGCTCGCGATGTCGCCATGCAGATCGCGGCCGACAGCGGCGCGTGGGCAGCCGTCGCCTGAAACGACGGCGCATTTACAGGCGCGCAACAACTGCTGGACGCGCGCGGCGCGCCATGATCCCTTACCGGCTCGACACACACCACGGCGGGCTGAGATCATGAACGTCAAAGACAAAATCGTCGTCGTAACCGGTGCTGCCGACGGCATCGGCCGCGCCTTGGCTTTCGGTGCCCACGCACGCGGCGCCAAACATGTCGTCTGCGCCGACCGCGACGTCGCCGGTGCCGAAGCGGTCGCAAAGGCCGTCGGCGGCACCGCCCTAGCTTGCGATGTCGGCAAGGATGCAGACATCTGCCGCGTCGTGGACGACGTCGAGACCAGGATCGGTCCCATCGACCTGTTCTGCTCCAACGCCGGCATCGGCGGCAATCGCAGCGAGCCTGGCAACGCCGCATCGGTTTCAAATGACGGTTGGCAACGCGCCTGGGACGTCAACGTCATGAGCCACGTGTTTGCAGCGCGCACCCTGTTGCCGCTGATGATCGCACGCGGCGGCGGCTACCTGTTGAACACCGTCTCGGCTGCCGGTCTGCTCAACCAGATCGGCAGTGCCGTCTACGCCACCACCAAGCATGCGGCTGTCGGATTTGCCGAGAACATCGCCATCAGCCATCGCGACCAGGGCATTCGCGTCTCCATCCTGTGCCCGCAGGCAGTCGACACCACTTTGCTGCGCGCGGCCGGCAAAGGGGCCCAGCACGTCGACGGTGTCCTGACTGCCGATCAATGTGCGGACGCGGCATTCGAAGGGATCGAGGCGCAGCGCTTCTGCATTCTGCCCCATCCCATGGTCGCCGGCTACATGCAGAAAAAGACCGCCGATTACGACCGCTGGATCGGCGGCATGGCTAAGTTCCAACGCTCGTTGCGGACCGATAGTGGACGCTGATTTCACTCTCTCGGCATCAGGCTCGACCATGACGATCACCTTTCGCACCGTCGACACGAACGGCATCAAGATGTTCCTGGCCGAGGCCGGACCCGCGACGGGCCCGCTCGTCTTGATGGCGCACGGATTTCCGGAAAGCTGGTATTCGTGGCGGCATCAACTGCTCGCCTTGGCTGACGCCGGCTACCATGCCGTCGCACCGGATATGCGCGGCTTCGGCCAGACCGACAAGCCGGCGAACGTCGAGCAGTACACGATGTTCCATCACGTCGGCGACATGGTGGGCGTGCTGGATGCGCTGAAGGCACCGACGGCGGTCATCGTCGGCCACGACTGGGGCGGCCCGGTGGCCTGGAACAGTGCGCTGCTCCGGCCGGACCGCTTCCGGGGGGTGGTCGGCTTGAGCGTGCCGTTCTTCCCACGGGGAATCGCCCCGCCGACCGTCAACATGCCAAAGACCGACACGGAGATCTTCTACCAGACGTACTTCCAAACCCCGGGCGTCGCCGAAGCCGAATTCGAGCGCGACATCCGCGAGACGGTGCGCAAATTTCAATTGCTGTGGTCGGGCGACGGCGATCCCGGAACCGCGCACGTGAGCCTCGCGCACCGGGCGACGATGGTTAAGGGCGACGGCGGCTTCTTCAGCGGCAAGACTGTTCCCGACGCGCTTCCGGCCTGGCTCAGCGACGCCGATGTCGATTTCTACGCGGCTGAATTCGCACGCGGCGGCTTTCGCGGCCCCCTCAATTGGTACCGTGTCGTCGATCGCAACTGGGAACTGATGGCGCCCTGGGCCGGTGCCAAACTGACAACGCCCGCAATGTATATCGTCGGCGCCGAGGACATGCTGTTGAGCTTTCGCGGCATGGACAAGCTGGTGCCGAACCTCGAAATGTTCGTGCCGAACCTGCGCGAAAAACTCATCGTTCCCAACTGCGGTCATTGGATTCAGCGGCAACGGCCCGATGTCGTCAACGCGGCGTTGCTCCGCTTTCTTGCCAGCCTGCCGTGACTGCGTTACGGCGAAGCTAAACATCACGCCCGCGAGTAACCGCCGCATGAAAAGCAAACGCCCCGTGCAATCTTCGTCGCAGGCTGCTAGCGGCGGCGTCGTCACGGGCGGCAGGGCGATCGTCGACGCTCTGATCGCCAACGGAGTCGACACCGTTTTCGGATTGCCCGGTGCGCAACTCTATCCCCTCTTTGCGGCCTTGCAGCAAAGCAGCGATCGCATCCGCACCTATGGTGCCCGGCACGAGCAAACCTGCGGTTACATGGCGTTCGGTCATGCGCGCTCGACCGGCCGCCCCGGCGTCTATGCCGTCGTCCCCGGTCCCGGCGTTCTCAACACGACGGCCGCGCTGGCAACCGCACTCGGTTGCAGCGCGCCGGTCTTGTGCCTGACGGGACAAGTGCCGTCGGCCTTTCTGGGACGCGGCCGTGGTCACCTGCACGAGATTCCCGACCAGCTTGCGACGCTGCGCACACTGACAAAATGGGCTGCCCGCATCGAATGCGTGGCCGATGCGCCAGCCATCATCGATGAAGCCTTCCGGCAAATGACGACCGGCCGGCCCGGTCCCGTCGCTGTCGAAATGGCATGGGACGTGATGGCTACACTGGCACACGTAACGCCCTGGCCCGCCGCACCGATGGTCGAGCCTCGCGCGCCGTCGCCCGTTGAAATCGAAACCGCCGCTGCGATGCTGGCCGCAGCCAAACGTCCGATGATCATGACCGGCAGCGGCGCCCAGCACGCGAGTGCTGCCGTGCTTGCACTGGCTGAAGCACTGGATGCACCTGTCTCAGCGTTTCGCGGCGGCCGCGGCATCGTCTCCGAGGATCATCCGCTCGGCATTTCCTCCGCCACCGCCCACCGTCTCTGGCCCGAGACCGATGTGCTGATCGGCATCGGCAGTCGCCTTGAAATGCCGTACATGCGCTGGACGGGCATGATGTCGCTGATCGAGCGCCCGGCCGCCCCGCCGCATTTGATCCGCATCGACATCGATCCCGTCGAGATGCGCCGGCTCGTGCCCCATGCGCCGATCATCGCCGACGCCGGGACCGGTGCACGCGCGCTGCTGGACGCAGTGAAATTGCGCCGCACACATGGCGTAAAGACCTCTGCCGCTGCCCGCGCCGTCATCGCCAAAGCCAAAACTGCAACCCGCGCAGCCATCGCTGGCGTGCAGCCGCAGCTCGCCTATCTCGACGTCATCCGCGCCTGCTTGCCGCGCAACGGCATTCTCGTCGGCGAACTTTCGCAGGTGGGTTTCACGTCGTTCTTCGGCTATCCCGTCTATGAACCGCGCACCTACATCACCGAAGGCTATCAGGGCACGCTCGGCTTCGGTTTCCCGACTGCGCTCGGCGTGAAGGCTGCGCATCCCGGCACGCCTGTCGTCTCGCTCACAGGCGACGGTGGCTTCATGTTCGCCATGCAGGAACTCGCGACGGCTGCGCAGGAAAACATCGCGCTCGTGACGCTCGTGTTCAACAACAACGCCTATGGCAACGTGTTGCGCGACCTCTCAGGTGGCGACCCGGCAAAGCCCGTCACCAGCGCGCAACTGCAAAACCCCGATTTTCTCCGGCTCGCCGCCGCGTTCGGGATCGAAGCGCATCGCGTTGCATCGCCCGATGCGCTGAAGCCTGTCCTCGCGGCAGCACTCACCGCAACACGACCGGTTCTGATCGAGGTGACGGTGCCGCAAGGCAGCGAAACGTCGCCGTGGCCCTTCATTCATCCAAAGCCGTAAGTGCCTTTGCCTGGCATCTCGCGGCCAGCCTGCAAAAGCCAGCCTGCAAAGGCAAAGCCAGCCTGCAAAGAGTGTTCCATCATGCCTGTTCCCAAGCACATTTTCGACCCGCCGTTCAACATCGTCCGCGCCAGCCACGTCCGCCTCGGCGTCGTCGATCTCGCGCGATCGAAAGCATTTTACGCCGACACCTTCGGCCTGCATGTCGAAGACGAAACGTCCACGGCGCTCTATCTGCGCGGCGTCGAGGAGCGCCAGCATCATTCGCTCGTGCTGCATAAGGCCGAACGCGCCATCGCACATCGGCTGGGGTTCAAGGTCGGGTCTGAGGACGATCTCGACAAGGCGGCGCATCTGTTCAAGTCGCGAGGGCTGCCGCACGGGTTCGTGGACATGCCCCACCAAGGCCGCACGCTCCAGGCGACGGACCCGTTCGGCATGCCGTTCGAACTCTACTTCAAGATGGAAACGCGTGAGCGCCTGCTGCAGCAATACGCGCATTACAAGGGTGTGCAGCCGCAGCGGCTCGATCACTTCAACATCTTTGCACCCGACGTGCAGGGCTCGGTGGATTTCTATGCCGCGCTCGGCTTTCGCTTGACCGAATACTCCGAGGAAGACGGCCCCGACGGACGCATCGCTGCCGCCTGGATGCACCGCAAGGGGAACGTGCACGATCTGGCGTTTACCAATGGCGCCGGCCCGCGCCTGCATCATCTCGCCTACTGGGCACCGACCGCGCTCAATATCATCCACCTCTGCGACGTGATGGCGAGCACCGGATATCTCGCCAACCTCGAGCGCGGTCCCGGCCGGCACGGCATCTCCAACGCTTTCTTCCTCTATGTCCGCTGTCCCGACGGCCATCGCACTGAGATCTATACCTCAGACTACCAGACCATGGACCCCGACCATGAGCCGATCCGCTGGTCGTTGCGCGATCCGCGCCGGCAGACGCTGTGGGGACAACCGGCGCCGAAATCCTGGTTCGAGGAGGGGAGCGCGTTCGCCGGCACCGATGTGCGCGACGCGCTGTTCAAGGCCGACGTCATCATCGCCAATTGATCGACAGCGCCGCGGGATGGCTACCCGCTGCATTAGCAATAGTTTTTATCTTCATAAGAACCCTTGTTGCGCCTTGACCGCCTTTCGCTTAGGAACGTGGCGGCCGTAATCGTGTTCAAGACAATCGCGAAGCGCGCCGAAACCTGTACTTGGGCGAGGAAAACGATGAACAAGTTTATTGTAGGCGCTGCCGCCATGGCCGCGCTCTGGGCTGGCACGGCCAACGCCCAGGACATCAAGATCGGCGTCTCCGGTCCCTTCACGGGCGGCTCTGCGTCGATGGGCGTCAGCATGCGCGATGGCGTCAAACTCGCCGTCGACGAAATCAACAAGGCCGGCGGCGTGCTCGGCGGCAAAAAGATCGTGCTGATCGAGCGCGACGACGAAGCCAAGAACGAACTCGGCGTGCAGATCGCACAGGAACTGATCAATAAAGAACAGGTCGCCGCCACCGTCGGCTTCATCAACACCGGCGTGTCACTGGCATCGCAGCGCTTTTATCAGGAAGCGGAAATTCCGGTCATCAACAACGTCTCGACCGGCACGCTGGTCGCCAAGCAGTTCCTGGCGCCTGAGCACAAGGCCAACTACATCTTCCGCACGTCGGCCAACGACGCCATCCAGAGCGGCATGATCGCCGAAGAAGCGATCAAGCGCCAGGGCTTCAAGAAGCCCGCGATCCTCGCCGACAGCACCAACTACGGCCAGCTCGGCCGCGAAGATCTGACCAAGGCGCTGGCCGCCATGGACGTAAAACCGGTTGCCGTCGAGAAGTTCAACATCGGCGATACCGACATGACCGCGCAAGTTCTGAAAGCCAAGGAAGCCGGCGCCGACGTGCTGTTGACCTACGCGATCGGGCCTGAGCTGGCGCAGATCGCCAACTCGATGGCGAAGCTCGGCTGGAAGGTGCCGATGATCGGTTCGTGGACGCTGTCCATGGCCACGTTCATCGATACAGCCGGCGCGAACGGCGATGGCGCGATGATGCCGCAGGTGTTCATCCAGTTGCCCACCACGCCGAAGCGCAAGGCCTTCATCGAAGCCTATCAGGCCGCCTATAAAGTCGACCGGATGCCGTCGCCCGTGTCCGCAGCCCAGGGCTACGATTCGATCTATCTGCTTGCTGCCGCCATCAACCAAGCCAAGTCGGCTGACGGCAAGAAAATCCGCGAAGCACTGGAAAATCTGGAGACCAAGGTCGAAGGCGTCGTCACAACGTACGACAAGCCGTTCTAGGCCACCGACCACGAAGCCATCACCGCCAACATTCCGGTGTTCGGCCTCGTCAAAGGCGGCCGCGTAGTCCCAGCGCATCCGGAAGACCTGCAAGGTGACAAAGTTCTTCGCGTCAAGCCAAAGAGCTGAGACGAATCGAACAGCTGAAGCATGTGTCCGCACGGCCGCAGTATTGCTCAGAAAGCTGACGTATAATGACGGGCTCCGGCGTCTAGGCTCCGGAGCCCGTCCTGTTGACCAGCAAACTCCGAAGCACCAAGAACACTCTCGGCCTAGAATCCGCTTCAATGGACACGGCCGTAACAATCGCGTGGGAAACGTCGCGTCATGGATATCCTTGCCCAGCTCGTCGTGAGCGGGATTACCGTCGGCATGATCTACGCGGTGATCGCGTTCGGTTATCAGTTGACGTTCGCCACATCGGAAACACTGAACTTCGGCCAGGGTGAAGCCCTGATGGTGGGCGCGCTCGTCGGCCTCACCACGATCAACTTTTTGATCGGGTTGCAGCTTGGCACCTTGTGGGCCTACCTGGTGATGCTGCCGGTGATCATCGCATTCGGATTGCTGCAAGGCTCGGTGGTCGAATTCCTTGGCGTCCGGCAAGCGATCAAGATCAAGTCCGAAGCGGGCTGGATCATGGCCACCATCGCCATCGGCATCATCATCAAGAACCTGGCTGAAAACATCTGGGGCCGCGACGCACTGAAGTTCCCCTCGCCGGTTTCCGAGCTGTCCCTCCAGATCGGGCCGGTGCGCATCCAGCCGATGGAAATCCTCATCGTGATCGGCGCGTTGCTGTTGATGCTCGCGGTCGAAACCTTCAATCGCCGCTCGATCTATGGCAAAGCGGTCGTCGCGACCGCCAACGATCGCGATGCAGCCGGGCTGATGGGCATCAATACCAAATCGGTGATCACCTTCTCGTACGCATTGTCGTCGATGGCGGCAGCCTTCGCCGGCGTGCTCGTGGCGCCGATCACGTTGACAGGTGCGAGCATGGGCGCCGTGCTCGGCCTCAAGGCATTCGCCGTGGCGATCATCGGCGGGCTGTCGAGCGGCATCGGGCTGATCGTCGGCGGTTTGATCCTCGGCATCACCGAGAACCTCACCGGTTACTACATTTCCAGCGGCTACAAGGACGTGCCCGGCCTCGTGTTGCTACTGCTCGTGTTGTCGTTGAAGCCGTCCGGCTTGTTCGGCAAAGCCACGATCAAGAAGGTCTGAGCACATGTCGCTGAAAACTCTGTCCGGCGTGCTCGGCCTCGCTTTGCTGGTACTGCTTCCGTTCTTCATCACCAGTCCATACTATCTGCATCTGCTGATCACGATCGCGATCTACTCGATCGTCGTGCTTGGCCTCGACATCGTGTTCGGCTACACCGGCGAAGTCTCGATCGGACACTCCGCCCTGTTCGGGATCGGCGCGTACACGGCGGGCGTGCTGCTGCTCAAACTCGGCATCGGCTTCTGGCCCGCCCTCGTGGCCGGACCGCTGGTCGCGGCGTTGTTCGGCGCGCTGCTGGCGCTGCCCGCGCTACAGGTTACCGGCCCCTATCTCGCCATGGTGACGCTGGCCTTCGGCACCATCGTGCAGATCCTCATCAACGAGATGGATTTCCTGACCGCCGGCCCGCTCGGCATCAAGCTCAACACGCCGACGTTCTTCGATTGGCGCGACTATTCGAGTTTTCTGCCGTTCTTCGACATGTCCGCCAAGCGCATGAAGGAGATGCAGTATTACTATGTGGTGGCCTTTTTCCTGGTCGCCACCATCGTGGTCATCAATCGCATTCTCGCCTCCCATCTCGGCCGCGCGTTCGAGGCCTTGCGCGACAGCCCCATCGCCTCCGATTGCATGGGCGTCAGCGTCTACAAGCACAAGGTGATCGCGTTCGTCACGAGCGCGGGTTTTGCAGGCCTTGCCGGTGTTCTGTTCGCCTATTCCGAGCAGTACATCGCGCCGAACAACTTCGCCTTCGATCTGTCCATTCAGTTCCTGTTGGCGGTCACGATGGGCGGGCGCAAATCGCGTCTCGGGCCGATCCTCGGTGCCGCCATCGTGGTGTTTTTGCCGAACCTGCTGGCCGACATCGAGCTGTTCCGACGCATTGCGGCTTTGATCGCCATCGTCGCCGTGTTGGCCGGCATCTGGGTCTGGATCAAGCAGCCCGAAAACCGCCGCACCGTCATCGTGCCGGTGGCCTTGTGTCTCGCCTTCTTCGTGTTTTCGTTGTTCCTGCAAAAGATCACCGACTACAAGCTGACCGTGTTCGGCTTGATGATCTTGTTCGTGGTTTACTATCTACCGGACGGCATCGTCGGCTTCCTCAAGCAGTTCGTGGCCGCCATCAATCCGGCGTGGGTGCGCGGGCACGCGGTCATCGACACCAAGGGCGACGACGCGCATGCCTGGGGCAAAGTGGCACCGGCACAGGTTTCCGCTGACGGCGCGCTCCTCGATGGACGCGGTATCCTCATGCAGTTCGGCGGCTTGAAGGCGCTCGATACCGTCGATCTCAAAATCAAGCCCGGCACCATCCACGGCTTGATCGGACCCAACGGCTCCGGCAAGTCGACGATGATGAACGTGCTGACCGGCATCTATGTGCCCACCGGCGGCGACGTCACCTTCGACGGCCGCAGCATGGCCGGTCTCAAGTCACCGGAAATTGCCGCTCGCGGCATCGCCCGCACCTTCCAGAACGTGCAACTGTTCGATGAACTGACGCTGATCGAAAACGTGCTTGTCGGCCTGCATCACACGTATCGCTCGACGTTCTTCGATGTCGCTGCAGCGCTGCCGCGCGCGCGCCGCGAGGAACAGGCAGCGCGCTTGCGAGCCGCCAGCATTCTCAAGTTCGTCGGCCTAGCCGAACTGGCGAACGAAGAAGCGCGCAATCTGCCCTACGGTAAAATGCGGTTGCTCGAGATCGGCCGCGCCCTCGCACTCGACCCCAAGCTGTTGCTCCTCGATGAGCCAGCCGCCGGGCTCACCGCGCCCGACATCAAGGATCTGATCGGCATCATCCGCAAGATCCGCGACCACGGCATCACGGTGATCCTGATCGAGCATCACATGGACGTGGTCATGTCGATCAGCGACACCGTCACCGTGCTCGACTTCGGCCAGAAGATCGCCGAAGGCAAACCTGCCGAAGTCCAAGCCAACCCACGTGTCATCGAGGCCTATCTCGGCGGCGCCCCGGTCGCGGCGTAAGGGTCACATCATGCTCGAAGTCACCAATCTTTCCGCCGGTTACGGCAAGGTCGAAGTGCTGCACGGGCTCTCGATCAGCATCAAGCCAGGCCAACTCGTTACCCTCATCGGCTCGAACGGCGCGGGCAAAACCACCACGCTGCGTGCACTTTCCGGCATGATCCAGCCGACCGCCGGCTCCATCAAGCTTCGCGACAAGGAGATTTCGGGCCTCAATACGCATCAGGTCACCAAACTCGGCCTCGCGCATTCGCCGGAAGGCCGCCGCGTGTTCTCGACGCTGTCGGTGCGCGACAATCTGGAGCTCGGCGCGTTTCCGCGTCTGACCGGGTCGCGTTCGCGGGGCGACGTGCAGGCCGACATCGAGCGCATGTTCGACATGTTCCCGCGGCTTCGGGAACGGCGTGATCAGCTGGCCGGCACCTTGTCCGGCGGCGAGCAGCAGATGCTGGCAATGGGCCGCGCGCTGATGTTGAACCCGGATGTGCTGCTGCTCGACGAACCCTCGATGGGCCTCGCACCGAAGCTGGTCGAGGATGTGTTCAAGACCATTCGCACGCTGAAGCAGGCTAAAACCACGATGCTGCTCGTGGAGCAGTTTGCCGCCGCCGCCCTCGACGTGGCCGACTACGGCTACGTGCTGGAAAACGGCAAACTGAGCACCGAAGGGCCCGCCGAAAAACTTCGTGATGATCCCGCAGTGCGCGCGGCGTATCTGGGGACGGCGCACTGATACGACGCTCACGTTGAAGCAGGCTGCGAGCCTGTTCAGTGCCGTTGCAGCACCATGACGAGGGCTTTGACCGAGCCGTTGTTCTGGCCGATGTAGTCTTCGAACTGCTTCTTCAGGAACGATGTCATCCAGAAGGTCAGCACCTGCGCATCGCGAATGCGATAGCTGTTGCCCGACCGCGTCAGCCACCACGCCACCTCGTAGTTGGCACCATCCTGCATGACGATGGTGCTGTCGACCATGGTTCCGGCGCGCGTCACCCGCACTTCCGGCGCGAACGTCACGCGCAGCACCGGATATTTCGGCGCCTCGACGGCGGCATAGCGGCCGATGTAACGCATCATGCCGTTGACGTAGGTGTCGCGGTCGACCGGTTCCAGCCGTGTCCGGTAATCGCCTAGCGCAACGGTTCCGATGGCTTGGCCGTCGGCATAACGGGCGACTACCGCCTGCATTGCACTGGGGCTGCGCGAGTTCGCGGCAGCGATTGCCTCCTTGGCGACCTTGTCCATGAACACGATGGCGGGATCGGCAGCCGAAGCTGGGCTGACACCAATGCCGACAGCACCACCGATCAGCATCGCCACCCCCGCCAATGTCCGCACCACTGTCTGCATGGCCTTTGCTGCGGACATCGGTGGGCGAACGAAGAACAAGGGCTGCAGCAGGGACATCGGCGGTCATCTCTTTGTTATTGATCGTTGCTCTGCTTGGCCGCGTCTCGGACGCGACGGGCGTCGAACAAGCCAAGGCTCGGGCCTAACGACGAATCGGACGGAGATCATCGCCATACTTTGCGGCGGAGTTTTGCCCGCTTCCCGTAACGAGGTAAAGCAGCGTTTGCAAACCACCCGCTAAAGTACGGAAACCCTTCGGTTTTGGCACCACGAGGTGCCTGCAGACACTTTAGGTACCGAGATAGAGTTGCCGGATGATGTCGTTGTTGTTCAGGTCGGCGGCGCTGGCTCCCTCGTAGGCGATGTGGCCGTGGACGATGACGTAGCCCCGGTCGGCGATCCGAATGGCCTGATGGAAGTTCTGTTCCGCCATCAGAACCGTCAGTTTGAACCGGTCCTTCAGTTCCTTGATCGCATCGATGGTGCGGCTGACCAGGATCGGTGCCAGACCTACGCTCGGCTCGTCGACCAGCAGAATTCGAGGGCTCGACATGAGCGCGCGCCCCAGCGCCAGCATCTGTTGCTCGCCCCCACTCATGCTGCCGGCCAACTGCTGGCGACGCTCCGCCAGCCGCGTGAACGTGGTGTAGCAGAACTCGAGATTGGTTTTTAGTGCTTCGCGCGCCTTGGGCCGGAACGCCCCCAGCATGAGATTTTCCTCGACCGTCAGCTTGGGGAACAGCCGCCGGCCTTCAGGCACCAGTGCAATACCGAGATCGACGATCTCCTCGGTCGACTTGCCGATCAGTTCGTGCGCGACGCCGTCGATGGTTGCCGTGATGCGCCCCGCGGTCGGCTGTACGAGGCCAAGAATGCACTTCATGACAGTGCTTTTGCCGTTACCGTTGGTGCCGAGTAGCGCCACGGTCTCGCCCGGGTTCACCCGCAGCGACACGCCTTCAAGTGCCCGCACCGACCCGTATCCGGCGTCGATGCCCTCGATGACCAAGCTGTTCTCGCCGCTGTTCGATGCCTGGTTCATGCGAACGTGACCACGCAGGTTGACGGGCCACGGACAGCCCCCCCACCCCAGCCCTCCCCCACCAGGGGGGAGGGAGTCTGGCTGGTGAGTGAGGTCAGCGCTGAGTTTGCCGTTGTTAAGCCGAGGAGAAGCGGTCTCGGCTGCGCAGATTGCTGGTAATAACACACGGATTCCCCTCCCCCGGGTGGGGAGGGGATAGGGGGGGGGGGCTGTCGCCCTCCGGCAAAACGCAACAAGACGAAGCTATTGCCCATGATTCGCCCTCACCACGTCGTCGTTGCGGATGACCTCGGCCGGCTTACCGTCGGCGATCTTGCTGCCGCTCACCAACACGACGAGACGCTGCGAAAACGCCATCACCGCCTTCATGATGTGCTCGATCATGATGATGGTGACGCCGCGTGCGTTCAGCGTCATCAGCAGTTTCAGAATGTCGTCGACCTCGGCATTGGACAGCCCCGCCATGGCTTCATCGGCGATCAGCAGTTTGGGGTCGGCGGCCATGGCGCGCGCCAGTTCCAGCTTGCGCATGTCGACCTGCGTCAGATCGATCGGCCGTGCGTCGG
>JANLYD010000379.1:0-5063 GCA_031365465.1 Hyphomicrobiaceae bacterium | reverse complement strand
GCTTTGCCGCGTTCTTTTCGATCGCATCGCTGTTGTCGCTGCTGATCTTCATCGGCGAAGGGGTGCGCGACGCACTCGATCCCAGAAAGACGTTCCGATGACCCAGTTGATCGCCGAGGAGAAAATCCTGGTGGCACATGCCGCCGATACGCTGGTGCGCGTGCGCGATCTCGAAGTCGCCTTCGGGCACGGCGCGCGGCGATCGATGGCGGTGAAGGGTGTGTCATTCTCGATCGGCAAAGGCGAGACGGTGGCGCTGGTGGGCGAAAGCGGATCGGGGAAAACCGTGTCCGCCATGTCGATCCTGAAACTGTTGCCGTATCCGGCCGCATCGCATCCGGCAGGCGAGATTTTCTTCGAGGGCACCGACCTGCTGCATGCGCCTGAGTCGGTCATGCGGGACATTCGCGGCGCACGTATCTCGGTCATCTTCCAGGAGCCGATGACGTCGCTCAATCCGCTGCAGACGATCGAGACGCAGGTGACGGAAATCGTCAAGCTGCATCAGGGTCTGGACGACGCAGCTGCGCGCGCGCGGATGCTGCATCTGCTGGCGCGCGTCGGCATTCCCGATCCGGAAAAGCGACTGAGCGCCTATCCGCACCAACTGTCCGGTGGGCAACGGCAGCGCGTGATGATCGCGATGGCGCTGGCAAACGAGCCGGATCTGCTGATCGCGGACGAACCGACGACGGCGTTGGACGTGACGATCCAAGCGCAAATCCTCGAACTGCTCGCCGAACTCAAGGCTGAGACCGGCATGGCAATGCTGCTGATCACGCATGATCTGAACATTGTGCGCAAGCTCGCTGAGCGCGTCTACGTGATGCGTCATGGCGTCATCGTCGAGACGGGCGCGACGGAGCAAATTTTTGCGGCGCCGAAGCACGCATATACGAAGATGCTCATTTCATCGGAGCCGAAGGGGCGGGCGCCCGACGCGCAACCCGACGCGCCGATCATGGTCGAGACCGATAACCTGAAGGTGTGGTTTCCGATCAAGCAAGGCCTGCTGCGCAAGACCGTCGATCATATCAAGGCGGTCGATGGCATTTCGTTCAAGCTCAGGCAGGGCGAAACGATCGGCGTGGTCGGCGAGAGCGGCTCGGGGAAAACCACACTCGGGCTGGCGGTACTCCGATTGGTGGCGTCCAAAGGGCCGATCGTCTACATGGGCCGCCGTCTGGATGGACTCGACAGTCGCGCGATGCGCCCGCTGCGGCGCGACATGCAGATCGTGTTCCAGGATCCCTACGGCGCGCTGTCGCCGCGGATGTCGATCGGGCAAATCATCGAGGAAGGGCTGACGATCCAGTATCCCGGTCTCGACGGCGAGACGCGACGTGCGCGCGTTTCGGAAGCGTTGGAAACAGTCGGGTTGCCGGGTGACGCGCAAGACCGGTATCCGCATGAGTTCTCGGGCGGGCAGCGGCAACGCATCGCCATTGCGCGGGCGATGGTGCTCGAGCCGAAATTCGTGATGCTCGACGAGCCGACAAGTGCGCTCGATCGCAGCGTGCAGGCGCAAATCGTCGATCTGTTGCGCAGCCTGCAACAGCAGCGGGGATTGTCGTATCTGTTCATCAGCCACGATTTGCGCGTGGTGCGGGCGTTGGCCAACTACGTGATCGTCATGAAGAGTGGGCGCATCGTCGAAGAAGGGCCAGCGCAGACGATCTTCGATGCGCCGCAACAGCCGTACACGAAAGCGTTGCTGGCTGCCGCGTTCGATCTCAAAGCGGTTCAACGCGACGCGGTTTCGTCATGACCCTGCTGCTGACCATCAACAGTGCCGGCGACAGTTGGTCTGCGGAGCGGTGGCGCGAGCGATTTACGGCGGCATTGCCCGGACGCAAAATAATGGTCGACGGGCGCGACGAATACGACGCCGGGGCCATCCGTTATGCGGCGGTGTGGAAGCCGACGCCCGGTCTCTTGTCGCGCCTCACCAAGTTGCAGGTGATCTTCAATCTCGGCGCCGGTGTCGATGCGGTGCTCGCTGATCCGACGTTGCCGGACGTGCCCCTGGTGCGCGTCGTCAATGGCGATCTCACGCGGCGGATGACTGAATATGTGACGCTGCATGTGCTGCTGCATCACCGGCGCATGCCGGCGTTGATGCGCGCACAGGCCGCGAAGCAATGGTTGCCGAAGGATCAGGTGGCCGCCAGCGCGGTGCGTGTTGGGCTGATGGGATTTGGTACGCTGGCGCAGGATGCGGCTGAGGTGCTGGTGCGCCTGGGCTTCCAGGTGGCGGGTTGGTCGCGGGCGGGCAAGAATGCTGCCGGTGTTCGCGTTTATGCCGGTGTTGCTGGGCTTTCTGAATTTCTGGCGCGGACTGATATCCTCGTCGTGCTGCTGCCTTTGACGCCGGCTACACGCGGAATCTTGAATGGCAAACTGTTCGGGCAATTGGCGCGCGACGGCGTTCTGGGCGCGCCGGTGCTGATCAATGCGGGTCGTGGGGGGCTGCAGCGCGAGGCCGATATTCTGACGGCGCTCGATGACGGTACGTTGGGCGGCGCAACCCTGGACGTGTTCGAGACGGAGCCGTTGCCGGCAGCATCGCGCCTGTGGTCGCACGAGCGCGTCGTCGTCACGCCGCACAATGCCGCCGACAGCGATCCCGAAGCGATCGCCCAGGACGTGGCGTCGCAAATCCTGACGTTCGAGAGTGGCGGAACGCTGCGTAATCGCGTCGAGCGCGACGCCGGCTACTGAACGCTGTCGCTTCCGCGCCAGCCGCGTCGGCGCTCCGAATCAGCTATGGTGGTGCCAATGCGGATTAGGGGCCGATCATTGCGGCCGCGAATCGGGGGCGACACACATGCAGCCACAGGACGTTTACAACCGAGGCTATGACGCGACGACGGCCGGCCTCGATCGGTGGGTCGGCACGCTCGGCGACGTCGCCCATGTCGAACGCGAGCAGACGTCGAGCTATTGGCGCGTGCGCATCCGGCCGCGCCACTCGAATACGTGCCCTGCTGAACTGATGCTCTCGCGCGGGCAGACGTTCGATCTCGATGTCGGCAGCGAAGCGATCGTGGCGCAGCCGGCGCATGATCTCGCGCTGTTTCAGCCTTTACTGGAGGCGATCGCGCACGGGCAGGTGGTCAACCGCATCTGGTCGGCGCAGGCGACAGGGGCGGAATTGGCACGCGAGATGATTGTGCGATTGCCAGACGGGCGCGCGTGGTCGACGCGGCGGCTGGTCAGTGCGGGCACTGCAGAAACCGATCTGGGCGCGCTGGCGACCGACCGTGCTTATGTGGCCTACCGGCGCGGTTGAGGGAAGGTTTCGATTGAACGGTCCCGTGTCTGCAACGCAGCATTCCGCAAGGGCCATAAGGTGCGCCGCGCACGGGATGACACCGAATATCGAAACCGACTTCTAGGCTCACCGCGTTGTGTCCGCTGCGCCCGAGGGACGCGATGCATCGCGACCGGCGACGGCGGCTTGTCGGCTGGGTATGCCGGCCGCGACTTCATCGAAGGCCAAGGCAAAATCGATGGAGCCGGGCTTGAGCATGCCGGCCTGCATGCGTTCGTCAAGCGCGGCCAGTAATTGTGCGCCGGTTTTTTCGCGCACGACGGAATTGCGGAAGTACGCCGCTTCGGCGAAGAAATTGGCAGTCGGCACCGTGCGGCCGACCGGCTGCATCATTTCCAACCCGGTGCGCGGGCCGGCAAGATTCATCAGTTCGAGTTCGGCACCGGTGAGTTGCGCGCGTCCGCCTTCCTTGGCGGCGGTTTCGAGCAGCCCCTTCAGTTTGAGCACCTGAAGCCACGGCCCGATGTCGGCGTCGAGATTGATGGCGTGAATGCCTTGCCCCGCTGGCGTAAGCGCAAACTTCTGATGATCGCGCCACTCGTTGGGGACGCTGCGGGCCTGCCGGATCATGGCGCGCAAAATGTTGGCTTTGGCGAGCCGCGTCGGATGGCCGCTCGACTCTAAGCGAGCTATGAACTGCTCGCCGTGACGCACAAGTTCGCTGACGCTGTTGGCGCTCAGCAACTGCGCGTAACCCATGGCCGAAGAGATGGGGCGGCCTTGCTTGGTGTCGGGATCGATGCCGGCCTGCATATCGTAGGTGCCGCGGCCGCCGGTTTCCAAGGCATAAACGCGAATCACCTGATCCTTGCTCAATCCAGCCGCAAGCGCGTCGGCGGCGTAGCGACGCTTGAACTCGTGCTCGGTCGTGCGGTCGGGGACGAAATTGTAGACGCCCTGCGCGTTCCCAAGGAAATCCGCCAGGGCGGCCATGGGCTTGTCGGGCTCGACGATCGGCTTGGACTGGGTGACGATAGCGGCGATGTCGGGCGGCAGAGGCGCGCCGGCATACTTCGGCGGTTGTTCAAGCACGTAGTCGTCGGTGGAATAGGCCTGCCGGCTCGCGAACTTGCGCCGGCGATGCTCACGCCGTTCGTCGACGAGAGTCCAGTAAACTTGGCTTTGACGTTCAAAGTCGGCGCGGGCCACCAGATACGTACGGTAGGCCGCCAGTTGCTGGGACGAGAGACGTTCAGCAACTTCAGGCGCCACGAGCACGGCTGCCGATGCCGGACGCAAGGCCGTATCAGTGCACAAGGTCGCCATGCCGAGCAGACACGCAATCGCCACTGCGGAGACCGGCGCAGCGTCAAATCTCAACCGGTTTGCCGGCGCTCGTGTCACGCTCACTCCTGACTTACATCACCTCGTACTTCGACCATCAGATCATGGAAATGGTAAGGCCGACGTTAACGGGGCGCGTCAGCGTGCCGCCATTTGCAGTCACTCACGGGCTCAATTCAGGGCGTCGAGGCGGGTCTGCGCATCTGCGACGCCGGCTTTCAAAGCGGCTTCGTAGAGCAGGCGCGCGTACGACGCGCTGGATTCGATGTGCTGCGCGTTCCAAGACGCGAGCAGATTGGGATCGTATGTTTCGGCCAACGCGAACAGGGCGCGGCCATCTCCGGTGGCTGCGGTGTCGGTCAGCATCGCGCGGGCTGCCCGGACGTCGCCTTCGGCAATGAAGCGTTCGGCAACGGCCAAGATCTGCGCCGTAGTGACGAGTGCG
>JANLYD010000375.1:0-4532 GCA_031365465.1 Hyphomicrobiaceae bacterium | reverse complement strand
GGGTTCGGCCGATGTGCGATGAGAGAATCAGGGATAGCGCGTGTAAAAGCAGAATATCTGTTGCTCAATGATCCTTTCGCCATGAGCCTTCGGGAACTGACGTGTCGGCAGCCGCTAGAGCGTGTATGAGGCCCTCACGATCAAACGGCACGCAATAGGCGGGGCGGGCACGCTCAAAGCGCCAGCCTTCGGAAAGGCGGCCGGCGTCGACGGCGTCGTAACCCAGTGCGTTGAGAAGGTCCGTGACGACTTTTTTCGCGTGGGCGTCATCACCGGCGATCGGAAGTGCCCGGCGGTCTGCCGCGTCGGCGTCTTTGATGATGTCGCGCTCAAGAATCGCGTTGAACGCTTTTACGACGTGAGCGCCCTGGAGGTGATTGGCGAGCATTTCGCTGGTCGTTGTCGCGTACTTGTCGAGCGCATCGATCGCGCCGTCGCGCTGGGGGTAATAATTGTTGGCGTCCATGACAATTTTGCCGGCGAGCGGTTGGGGAGACAGCTCCAAAATATTGCTGAACGGCACTGCGACCAGAACCACATCGCCAAATTCGGATGCGTCTTTTGCGGTTCCGACCCGGCAACCGATGGACGCCGCCGTGCTCATCAGCGACTTGGGACCACGGGAGTTGCTGATCATGACCTCGAAGCCTCGTGTCGTCGCGAGCTTTGCGACGGCACGGCCGATGAACCCGGCACCAATAATTCCGATACGCATGTCGTGCTCCTCAAGCGTGAACCGGACTGCCTGCCATCACCCCCTCTTCGCACTCGCTTCGAGCACGTCTTCGTAGGTGCGGAGGCCGGTGCGGGGCGAGGAGACGAGCACGGCCATGTTGCCGGGCTTGTGCTCGTTCTTGAGCATGCGCATGTGCGCCTTGGGGATTTCGTCCCAGGTGTAGACTTCGCTCATGCAGGGGTCGATGCGGCGTTCGACGACGAGTTTGTTGGCCTGGCTGGCTTGCAGATAGTTCGCGAAATGGCTGCCCTGCACGCGTTTCTGATGCATCCAGAGATAACGGGCGTCCATGGTGAGGTTGTAGCCGGTGGTGCCGGCGCAGATGACGACCATGCCGCCGCGCTTGACGATGAGAACGGAGACCGGGAACGTGCTGGCGCCGGGATGCTCGAAGACGAAGTCGACGTTGTTGCCCTTGCCGGTGATTTCCCAGATGGCACCGCCGAACTTGCGGGTTTCTTTCATCCATGCCGCATACTCGGGCGTGTTGACGATGGGCATCTGGCCCCAGCAGTTGAAGTTCTTGCGGTTGATGACGCCCTTGGCGCCCAACTGCATGACGAAGTCGCGCTTGTCGTCCTCGGAGACGACGCCAATGGCGTTGGCGCCGGACGTGGCGATAAGCTGGGTGGCCATGGAGCCGAGCCCGCCAGAAGCGCCCCAGACCAGCACGTTATGGCCGGGACGCAGCACGTGGGGGCGATGGCCGAACAGCATGCGGTAGGCGGTCGCGAGGACGAGCGTGTAGCAGGCGCTCTCTTCCCACGTGAGGTGCTTGGGGCGCTCCAGTAGCTGGCGATCCTGCACGCGGGCGAATTGAGCGAACGACCCGTCGGGCGTCTCGTAGCCCCAGATGCGCTGGCTGGGCGAGAACATGGGGTCGCCACCGTTGCACTCTTCGTCGTCGCCGTCGTCCTGGTTGCAGTGGATGACGACTTCGTCGCCGACCTTCCAACGCTTGACCTTGGAGCCCACCTTCCAGACGATGCCGGCGGCGTCCGAGCCGGCGACGTGGAAGGGATTCTTGTGGACGTCCTTGATGGGGGAGATGGGCGTGCCGAGGGCCGCCCAGACGCCGTTGTAGTTGACGCCGGCGGCCATCACGAGAACGAGGACGTCATGGCTGTCGAGCTCCCAGGTGGGGATGACCTCGACCTGCATGGCGGTGTCGGGATTGCCGTGACGCTCAGCGCGAATGGTCCAGGCGTACATGTTCTTCGGCACATGGCCGAGCGGAGGGATCTGGCCGACTTCGTAAAGATCCTTCAGCGCAGCGCTGGGCTTGGCTGCAGTCGGGGCCGGGGACGTCGCTGTGGTGGTCGATGCTGCTTGCGCCATGTGTGTCTCCTCGGAGGGCTGAGCGGATGACCCACGCTCGGTCCGTGCATACCTGATCATGACATATTGCACTGCCACGACAAGGTGTGCACCGCAATATCCTGCACAGGTGTTTCGTGGGTGGCGGGTCGTATGTCAATCGAAGCGACCGTAAATCGACTTTAACCTTTCGGCGGTAGCGTGGACCGATTGCGAACCACGACACTCGAGGGCTGCCCGTGACGTATCTTTATTCCTACCTGCAGGATGTGCTGGATATTCCGGCGTCGACGGTGACGCTGATCGGGCTGATGTGCGGTGTCGCGATGGTCATTATTCGCAATAAACTGGCGATCCCGGCGATGGTTTTCTTGCTCGGTCCAATCACGTTCGCGCTGTCAATACTGGCCAACTATGTCTTTGCGCGACTAGAGCTATTTGCGCTCACGCAGGCCGACCAATGGCTGATCGCGACGATCTTCTCGGCCACAGTGGGTGTGACGGTGGGGCTGTGCATCGGAGCCGTGCTGGCGCGGGCGACGGATAAGTCGCAATCGGCGCAAAGTCGATTCCACAAAGCGTGAGCCACGCTCGCGCAGGACGTATTGTGCGCTGCACAAGCGATGCGCTATGCTGGTCTTTATCGCTAAAACGGTCAGAAGTGGAGCCCGCACATGGGATCGCACGTTGCGGGGAAGGTCACAATGGCTGGGCAAGACAAAGCAATCGGCGCTGGAGCCACGACGACCAAACCGGACGCGCCCTGGCTGTTTCGCACCTACGCCGGTCACTCGACGGCCGCGAAGTCGAATGCGCTCTATCTCGGCAATCTGTCGAAGGGGCAGACCGGGCTGTCCATCGCGTTCGATCTACCGACGCAGACCGGCTACGACAGCGACGACGCGTTGGCGCGCGGCGAGGTCGGCAAGGTGGGCGTGCCGGTGTCGCATCTGGGCGACATGAGGACGCTGCTCGATGGCATCCCGCTCGACCGTATGAATACATCGATGACGATCAATGCGACAGGCGCGTGGTTGCTGGCGCTGTACGTTGCGACGGCGGATGCGACGGGGGCTGATCGTACCAAGCTGACGGGAACGATCCAAAACGACATCATCAAGGAATACCTGTCGCGGGGCACGTATATTTTCCCGCCGGCGCCGTCGCTGAAGCTGATCAAGGATACGATCGTATTTTCAGGGCAAGAATTGCCGCGCTGGAACCCGACAAACGTGTGCTCGTATCATCTGCAGGAAGCGGGTGCGACGCCGGTGCAGGAGTTGGCCTATGCGCTGGCGACGGCGATCGCCGTGCTCGATACGGTGAAGGCTTCAGGTGAAATCGAAGACGCCGACTTCGCCGCTATTTTCGGGCGTATCTCGTTCTTCGTGAATGCGGGACTGAGGTTCATCACCGAAATCTGCAAGATGCGCGCGTTTACGGAACTCTGGGAAGAGATCGGGCGGACACGCTACGGCGTGACGGATCCGAAATTTCTGATGTTCCGTTATGGGGTGCAGGTCAATTCGTTGGGGCTGACGGAGAGCCAGCCGGAAAACAACGTGTCCCGCATTCTGCTGGAAATGCTAGCTGTCACGCTGTCGAAGAAGGCGCGCGCGCGCGCAGTGCAATTGCCGGCGTGGAACGAGGCGCTGGGATTGCCACGACCGTGGGATCAACAGTGGTCGCTGCGCATGCAGCAGGTGCTGGCATACGAGACGGATCTGCTCGAATATGGCGACATCTTCGACGGCTCGCCGGAAATCGCGCGCAAGGTCGCCTCGCTCAAGGAAGAGGCCAAGGCTGAACTCGCCACGATCGATCGCATGGGGGGGGCGGTGGCGGCCATCGACTACATGAAACGGCGCTTGGTCGAGAGCAACTCGACGCGGCTCAAGAAAATCGAGAGCGGCGAGCAGGTGGTGATCGGCGTCAATCGGTTCACCGAAACGGCGGTGTCGCCGCTGGCGGGCGGGACGGCATCGATCGAGGTCGTGGACCCCGCCGTGGAAGCGGAGCAGATCGCGCGACTGAAAGCCTGGCGCAGCGAAAGGGACGCAATAGCTGCGGCGAAGGCGATGGCTGCGCTGACGGCTGCTGCAAAAGATGGTGCCAACGTCATGCCCGCATCAATCGAATGCGCGAAAGCCGGCGTGACGACAGGCGAATGGAGCACGGCGCTGCGGCTGGCCTATGGCGAATATCGGGCGCCGACGGGGGTGGGGGGTGGTTCCACGCAGGTGATCAATTCGAACGATCAGGTGGTGGCGATCCGCAAATCCGTTGAGGCGGCTTCAGTTAAGCTTGGGCGCCGGGTGAAATTTCTGGTCGGCAAACCGGGGCTCGACGGGCATTCTAACGGCGCGGAACAGATCGCGGTGCGCGCGCGCGACTGCGGCATGGACGTCGTGTATGAGGGCATTCGCTTGACGCCGGCGCAGATTGCCCGCGCCGCAGTCGATGAAGCCGTGCACGTGGT
>JANLYD010000038.1:0-14431 GCA_031365465.1 Hyphomicrobiaceae bacterium | reverse complement strand
GGTGTCCGTGCACACTCGATCCTGCCGGGGTGGATCGAAACCAACATGACCGCCAACGCCACCTCGAACGACAAATTCATCGCCAACGTCATGCCGCGTATCCCGATGCGCCGGTGGGGCACGGGCGACGATTTCGGCGGTATTGCCGTCTACGTGATGAGCGCGGCGTCGCGGTATCATACCGGCGACACGTTCGTCATCGACGGCGGGTATTCGCTGTTCTGAGGCTCGGCGGGTCAGGCATCGCACACGTTGTCAACGAGAGCGGACCTGATATAACAGCCGTCAACGCGGGTGTAGCTCAGTGGTAGAGCGTCTGCTTCCCAAGCAGAATGTCGTCAGTTCAATCCTGATCACCCGCTCCATCCGCCTCTGCCAGAGGTTCGTGTTTTCTCAACAGATTGCTTCGACCGGGCCTACGTGTTACACAAAAGTGTAACTACGGGAGTGATCGACATGCCGGCAATCAAACTTCGAAAAATCGGTGGGTCGACGGTGGTGGCGATACCGCCGTATGCGTTGGAAGCACTGGCGCTGAAGCCCGGCAGCGAAGTGTCGATCGAGGTCGAGGACGGCCGCGTGGTGCTCGCGCCGGTCGCGAAAACGGCCGGCAGGATCGGTATCGCTGCACGCCTTGCGCAATGCGATTTCTCGATACCTTACACAGCTGCCGAGCAGGCAGAGATCGATATGTGGGAATACGCAAAGCCCGTCGGTCGCGAGATCATCTGATGAAGCGAGGCGACATCTGGCTGGTCGATCTCGAGCCGACGATCGGACAGGAACAGCGGGGGCGTCGTCCCGTCCTCATTATTTCGACAGATGCTTATAATCGCGCTTTCGCACCGCTGGTGTGTCCGATCACTTCGGGTGGTCACTATGCTCGAAATCGTGGCGTCGCCGTTGAGATTGCCGGAGGCAAGACGACAGGAGTGGTCCTTTGCAATCAGATGCGAACGCTTGATCTGAAGGCGCGCAAAGGCAAGCGGATCGAGGCAATCGCTCCGGCAGTGTTGCAGGAGGTCCTGTGGGCCGTACAAGACATCGTCGCGGACTGACGCCGCGGGCCGAGTGCGAAATTGCCTTGGCATCCCACTAGCCGCGGGATTGAAGTTGTGGCCTAGTGTTTTCAAAAAACGGCTAGGGAGAGACGTAATGGTGAGTTCGGGTTTGTCGGTGAAGGCTGCGTTGGCTGCGGCGGCGCTCTATGCCGTGTCCGGCATTGCCGGGCCCGCGTTGGCGCAGAAATCGGGCGGCACGCTCAAGCTTTATCAGCGCGACAGTCCGGCAAGTGCGTCGATCCATGAAGAGGCGACGTATTCGAAC
This sequence comes from Hyphomicrobiaceae bacterium, assembly GCA_031365465.1. Lineage (GTDB taxonomy): Bacteria > Pseudomonadota > Alphaproteobacteria > Rhizobiales > Hyphomicrobiaceae > JABFRJ01. The sequence goes on along the minus strand of JANLYD010000038.1, from coordinate 13,105 downwards.
AACGTTCCGTTCATGCCGATCTTCAACAATCTGGTGATTTTCAAGCAGGATGTGCCGCAGAACACGGTCGAGTCGATCGTGGCTGATCTGGCGACCAGTTGGGCGTGGAGCGACGATAAAACCAAGCTGGTGTTCAAGCTGCGTGAAGGTGTCACCTGGCACGATGGAAAGCCGTTCACGTCGGCCGACGTGAAGTGCACGTTCGACATGCTGATGGGCAAAGGCACCAACAAGTTCCGCAAGAACCCGCGCAAGTCCTGGTACGACAATGTCACCGACGTCACCACGAACGGCGATTTCGAGGCGACCTTCAATCTCAAGCGGCCGCAACCGGCGATCATTTCGCTGCTGGCATCAGGCTATACGCCGATCTACCCGTGTCACATGTCGGCCGCCGACATGCGCACGAAACCGATCGGAACGGGGCCGTTCAAGTTCGTCGAGTTCAAGGCGAACGAGTCGATCAAGCTCATCAAGAACCCCAACTATTGGAAACCGGGGCGTCCCTATCTGGACGGCATCGACCTACCGATCATCGCCAACCGCTCGACGGCCATGCTGGGCTTTGTCGCGGGGCAAATCGAGATGACGTTCCCGACCGAAGTTACCGTTGCTCTGCAGAAGGACATCCTGAAGCAAGCGCCGCAAGCGATCTGTAAATTCGAGCCGTCGAACGTCAGCACGAACCTGATCGTCAACCGCGATGCGCCGCCGTTCGACAACATCAACATTCGCCGCGCGATGGCGCTGGCAATGGATCGCAAATCGTTCATTTCGATCCTGTTCGAAGGTCAGGCCGACGAAGGGGGCGCGCTGTTGCCACCGCCCGCCGGCATCTGGGGCTTGCCCAAGGATCAGCTCGAGACGATCGCGGGTTATGGACCGGACGTGAAGAAGAACCGGGACGAAGCGCGCAAGCTCATGGAAGCGGCCGGCTTCAACGCCGACAAACGGCTGAAGGTGAAGGTGTCGACGCGCAATATTCCCACCTATCGTGACCCCGCCGTCATCCTGATCGATCAGTTGAAAGACATCTATGTCGACGGGGAACTTGATGTGGTCGAAACGGCCAACTGGTTCTCGAAGGTGGCGCGTAAGGACTACATGATCGGGTTGAACCTCACGGGCAATGCCGTGGACGATCCGGATCAGGCGTTCTACGAGAACTTCGCGTGTGGTTCGGAGCGCAACTACACCAACTATTGCAACAAGGAACTCGAAAAGGAGTTCGATGCGCAATCGCAGGAAACCGATCCGGCAAAGCGCAAGTTGATGGCGTGGGCGATCGACAAGAAGCTGCAGGAAGACGTGGCGCGGCCGGTGATCTATCACTCGCGGCTCGGAACCTGCTGGCAACCGCACGTCAAGGGCGTCACCGTGATGGTGAACAGCTCCTATAACGGCTACCGCTACGAAGATGTGTGGCTGGACAAGTAGGGCGGAGACTGCCGGCCCGTTTGGACGTGCGGTGGATGTCGGTACTGTCCGAGCGATCGACAGCCAAACGCGCTCGATACTCAGAGTTTCCCTTCTCCCCGTCGTAAACGGGGAGAAGGTGCCCGAAGGGCGGATGCGGGGCCGCTACACCGGCTCCGCTGCCCCTCATCCGTCACGTCCATGCGGAGCATGGCTCCGCCATGGCGTGACACCTTCTCCCCCGCGCTCGGGGAGTAGGGAAAAAGCGCTGCTGGAGCCAACGCGTGCTGTCGTACCTCGTCCGACGATTGCTCTTGATGCTGCTGACCCTGTTCGGGATTTCGGTGGTCATCTTTCTGTTGCTGCGCATCGTGCCGGGCAACATCGTCGACGTGCTGTTCGACGCGGCAGGCTTCGTGGATCCCGCCGAGAAAGTGAAAATCGAGAAAGATCTGGGGCTCGACCAACCGATCGTCGTACAGTACGCGACCTGGATCGGCGGGCTGTTGCGGGGTGATCTCGGGTTCTCGTATGTGTCGGAGAAGCCAGCGCTCGACGAAATTCTGCCGCGCATTCCGATCACCGCGCGGCTGGCTCTGATGGCACTGTTATTCTCGGCATCGCTGGGGGTGCCGCTCGGGGTGTTGAGCGCGGTCAAACAGAACACACGGCTCGATTACTTTCTGCGGGTCATCAGTCTGGCCGGCCTGTCGCTGCCGGCGTTCTGGCTGGGGTTGCTCATTCTGATGGGATCGGTGGCGCTGTTCGGCACGATCCCGATCTACAGTCCTGCGCCAAAACCGTTGTGGGACAGCTTCGTCATGTACGCGGTGCCGGCGGCGGCGGTAGGTTTACGCAGTTCGGCGTTGATCATGCGGCTGACGCGATCGTCGATGCTGGAGGTGCTGCGGCAGGATTATATCCGCACTGCGCGTTCGAAGGGCGCGTCCGAACGCAGCATCAACTATAGCCATGCGCTGAAGAACGCGATTTTGCCTATCGTCACCATCATCGGCGTTGAAGCGGCGTTTCTGATCGGTGGACTGATCGTCACCGAGACAGTGTTCAACATTCCCGGCGTGGCGCGGTTTCTCGTCGAAGCAATCCGCTGGCGGGACTATCCGATCGTGCAGAACCTGGTGATGTTCATCGCCGTGGTGGTCGTTGTGACGAACTTCATTGTCGACATGCTGTATGCGGCGCTCGATCCGCGCATCAAGCTCGGAGGCTGATGCGATGACGACGCAATCTGTTCTTTTCAGCGCCGCTTGTCGCCGTCGCCACCGGAGTACAACAGCGTGACACCTCTGGAAATTCAAACCGAGTTGGCGAAGGCGGGCGCGAATGCGTCGGGGCGTCTCGGCGAGCTGCGGTTTTTGGCGCGGCGCTACCTGCTCGGCACCATCGGCCTCGTGATCATGGTCGTGTTCGTGATGGCGGCGATTTTTGCCGACTGGATCGCGCCTTTTGATCCGCTGGCCGTGAATGCGCGGCAAGCGCTGGCCGCTCCCGGTGCCGTGCACTGGTTGGGTGCAGACAGCTTCGGGCGCGACGTGTTCAGCCGCATCGTGCACGGCACGCGGATCTCGATGGCGGTCGGCATCGGATCGATGCTGCTCGGTTCGTCGCTGGGGGTCATCATCGGGCTGACGTCGGGGTATCTAGGCGGCTGGGTGGATCTGGTGTTTCAGCGGCTGGTGGATATTCTGCAGGCGCTGCCGTTGCTGGTGCTGGCACTGGTGATGGCGGCTGCCCTCGGGCCGTCTCTGCAGAACACGATCTTGGCGATCGCCATTCCGCTGGTGCCGACCGTTGCCCGCGTCATTCGCGCCAATACGCTCACCTTGCGTGAGTTGCCGTTCGTCGAAGCGGCGAAAGCTGCGGGCATGAGCGAGACGCGAATTGCTTTGAAGCACGTGCTACCCAACACGATCGCGCCGCTGATCGTGCTCGCCACGGCGCAGTTCGGCTCGGCGATTTTGACGGAAGCATCCCTGTCGTTTCTCGGCCTCGGCATTCCAGAACCGCATCCGTCGTGGGGGCGAATGCTATCGGAATCGTCGGCGGAATATGTGCGAACGGCACCATGGCTGGTGATATTTCCGGGCGTAGCGATCAGCTTGATCGTGTTCGGAACCAATCTGCTCGGTGATGCCCTGCGTGACCTTCTCGATCCGAGGCAGCGCACGTAATGACAGAGGCAAACCAAAACCAAGCTGTGCTCGAGGTCGACAATCTCAGCACTTACTTTTTTACGCGAGGCGGGCTGGTCAAAGCCGTCGACGGGGTATCGCTACAGGTGCAGCGCGGCGAAACGCTGGCAATCGTCGGCGAATCCGGTTGCGGAAAAAGCGTCACGGCGCTGTCATTGATGCGACTGGTGCCGTATCCGCCGGGCCGGATCGCCAGCGGGTCGGTGAAGCTCGGCGGCAAGGATCTGCTGCAGTTCGACGAAGCGGAGATGCGCAAGGTGCGCGGCAATCGCATTTCAATGATCTTCCAGGAGCCGATGACGTCGCTCAATCCGGTGCAGACGATCGGGCGGCAGGTGGGCGAAGCGCTGCGGCTGCATCAGAACATGTCGAAGTCGGCGGCGCGCGACAAGGCGATCGCGATGCTGCAGCTCGTGCAAATTCCGGAGGCGCAACGCCGCGCCAAGGAATATCCGCATCAGTTGTCGGGCGGCATGCGCCAGCGTGTGATGATCGCGATGGCGCTTGCATGCGAGCCGGAACTGTTGATTGCCGACGAACCGACGACGGCGCTCGACGTGACGATCCAGGCGCAGATTTTAAAGTTGATCGTCGAGTTGCAACAGAAGCTTGGTACGGCTGTGCTGTTGATCACGCACGATCTCGGCGTGGTGGCGGAAACCGCGCAGCGCGTCATCGTCATGTATGCCGGGCGCAAAGTCGAAGAAGCGCCGGTCGGGCCGCTGTTCGCGGAGCCGCTGCACCCCTACACGCGCGGCTTGATGGGATCGATCCCGCGGCTGCCGGTGGCTGGTGTGCACATCGTGACGGGTGAGCGCCGATTGACGGAAATCGCAGGGACCGTGCCTGCTTTGAGCAACCTGCCGCACGGGTGTTCGTTCGCTCCGCGGTGTGCTCTCGCGCAGGATCGATGCCGTCAAAAAGCGCCAGACTATATCGAGCATCGACCGGGCCACTTCGCTGCCTGCTGGCGCGCCGGAGAAGTGGAAGCCACGTCATGACCCGACCGCCATTGCTCGAAGTGACTAACCTCTCGAAGCACTTTCCCCTCAAGCGCGGTCTGTTGCAGCGGAGCCCCGGCAAGGTGATGGCCGTCGATGGCGTCAGCTTCACGATCGGCGACGGCGAGACGGTGAGCCTGGTGGGGGAAAGCGGGTGCGGCAAGTCCACAGTCGCGCGCACAGTGCTGCGGCTGATCGAACCGACGGGTGGATCGATCAAGCTCGAAGGCCGCGACATCACGCATCTGAGCAAAGCCGATCTCAGGCCCTACCGGCGGCAGATGCAGATCATCTTTCAGGACCCGTTCGCGGCGCTCAATCCGCGTATGCGCGTCGGCGACAGCGTCAGCGAAATTCTGCAGATCCACGGCTTGAAGCCGCAGACGGCGCGCACCGACCGGGTTGCCGAACTGTTTGAACAGGTCGGCTTGCGGCCCGATCAGATGCGCAATTTTCCGCACCAGTTCTCCGGCGGGCAACGGCAACGGGTGTGCATCGCACGGGCGCTGGCGCTCAGGCCCAAGCTGATCATCGGTGATGAGCCGGTGTCGGCGCTCGACGTGTCGATCCAGGCGCAGGTCATCAATCTGCTGATGGATCTGCAAAAGAAAAACGGGTTGTCGTATCTGTTCATCGCGCACGATCTGGCTGTCGTGGAGCACATCTCGCATCGCATCGCGGTGATGTATCTCGGCAAGATCGTGGAGTTCGCCGACAAGCACACGTTGTTCGCCAACCCCTGCCATCCCTACACGCAGGCGCTATTGTCGGCGGTGCCGATCGCCGACCCGACGATCAAGCGCGAAAAACAAGTACTGCAGGGTGACGTGCCCAGCCCAATCAAGCCGCCGCCCGGATGCGCGTTTCATACGCGATGCCCGCGCGTGATGGAGCGCTGCAAGGTCGAGGCGCCTGCATCGAGACTTGTTGGCGAAGGACACGGCGTCGCGTGTCATCTGTATGATGCGGCAGTCGTCTGACCAGGGGAAACAAACGACCATGAAACGCATCCTTTCACTGATCGTAGCGATATCGGCCATAACGGCTGGCGCGGCTTCGGCGCAAACACCCGGCGTGACGCCGACAGAGATCAAGCTCGGCCAGTCCATGCCATACAGCGGCAACGGCTCGGCGTACGGGCTGGTCGGCAAGGCGATGGTGGCCTACTTCGAGAAGCTCAACAAAGAGCAGGGTGGCATCAATGGCCGAAAGATCAATCTGATCAGTCTGGACGATGGATTCTCGCCGCCGAAAACCGTCGAAGTAACGCGCAAGCTCATCGAGCAAGACGAGGTGTTGGCGATTTTCGGCACGCTCGGAACTGCGCCGAATTCCGCGATCCACAAGTACCTCAACACCAAGAAAGTGCCGCAACTGCTGGTCACCACGGGCGCCACCAAATGGGCGGACCCGAAGAATTTCCCGTACACGACGCCGGGCATGGCTTCGTATCAGACGGAAGGCAATATCTACGCGCGCTATCTGCTGGCGAAAAATCCCAAAGCGCGCGTGGCCGTATTGATGCAGAACGACGACTTCGGCCGCGATTATCTCGAGGGGTTCAAGCAGGGTCTCGGCGCGAAGGCTGCGACGATGATCATCGCCACGCAGACTTATGAGTTGACCGATCCAACGATCGATTCGCAGATGGCGGCGCTGAAGGCGAGCGGTGCCGATACGTTCTTCTCGATCGCACTCGGCAAGTTCGCATCGCAGGCCATCAAGCGCACGAAGGAACTGGGCTGGCAGGTCAGCGACTTCATCGTGCCGACATCGAGCGTATCGATCAAAGGCATTCTGACGCCCGCAGGACTGGACGCGGCGAATGGCCTTGTGACGGCGTCGTGGACCAAAAGCGTGGGTGATCCGACGTGGGCTGCGGACGCGGGAATGCAGACATATCTGACGTTCTTGAAAGAGTACATGCCGGGCTTCGATCCCAACGATACCAGCACGGTGACAGGTTATAATTCGGCGATCATCATGGCCGAGGTCCTGCGCCTGTGCGGCAACGACCTGTCGCGCGACAACGTGATCAAGCAGTTCGCCAACATCAAGAAGTTCAAAACGGGAATGCTGCTCCCGGGCATCGAGATCACGCTCGGGCCAGACGATTACCGGACTTACAAAACCCTGCAGATGATGCGGTTCGACGGACAGCGTTGGAATCTGTTCGGAGATGCAATCACGGAATAAGCAGGCTGGGTGGCACTACGCCGCCTTGCGGCGTGCGAACTTGCGGTCGGCCTCCAGCGCCAACCCGAAGCCGACGCTGTTGAACAGATCGCCCTCGATGACGGCCGCTTGCGGCAGCAGCGACTTCAGCAACGCCCTGACTGCGGGCACGGCCGAGGTGCCGCCAGTGAGGAACAGAGTGCTGATGGCGGAGCCCTGCTGGCTGGCGGCTGCCAGCGTTGCCTGCACGGTCGAAGCCAAGCGCTCGAGTTCGTGCGCGATGGCAGCGTCGAACTGAGCCTTCGTCGCGATAACGGCGATCCCCGGCACCGTTTCGGCCAGATCCATGACGACCGTGCCGCGATCGGACAAATCGATTTTCGCCTGCTCGACGCTTCCCGCCAGCAGATGACCGCTTTGCTGACGGATCACTTCGAGATAGCGCTGAAATATCTCCGGTTCGGCGCAATCTGAATGGATCTGCTGCAGTGTGTGCAGGTTCTTCGGCGTCGCGATGGTGTGGATGCGGTGCCAGGTGGCGAGGTCGACGAACGGCCAGCGTGGCAAATCGAGCCCCTTCAGGCTTTGCGCGTGGCTGCCGAGGTGCGGCATCACCGTTGCCAGGCTCAACCGCATATCGAGGTTGGTGCCGCCGACCCGGGTGCCGTCGTTGGCGAGAATGTCGTCTGAGCGATTAGACTTCGTGCGGCGCGACGGTCCTACTTTGACGACCGAAAAGTCGGCCGTGCCGCCACCGATATCGGCGACGAAAACCAGTTCGTCCGACGACAGCGTGTGTTCGAACGACAGTGCGGCGGCGATCGGTTCGAATTGAAAGGCGATCGACTTGAAGCCTGCCTGACGCGCGATGTCGCCCAGCTTGGCTTCGGCGCGGGCGTCGATCGCATCGTTGCCGTCGACGAAATGCACCGGCCGCCCCATCACGACGCGATCGATCCGGCCGCCGATATGCGCTTCAGCCTTGGCTTTGAGGTTGCGGACGTATCCGACGAGGATGTCCTCAAAACTTTGATATTTGCCGCCAACTGCCGTTTTCTCGGCGATCAACTCAGATCCGAGGATCGATTTCAGCGAACGTAACAGCCGGCCCGGTTCGTGGATGGCGTAAGCCGCCACCGCCGCGCGTCCGTAGAGCGGTGCTTCGCCTTTGGTTGGAAAGAAAATCGCGCTGGGGATGGTGGTGTGTGCGCCTTCGACGGGCACCAGGGCAGTCTGGCCATCGCTAACGACGGCGATGGCCGAGTTCGAGGTCCCGAAATCGATGCCGCAGACGGTGGTGGTGTGGGCCATGCCGCGACGTACCAAACCGCTGCCGTGGGGTCCATGCGGCAATCTACGCGCGGCGGGCGAAACACCAATGCGACTTACGACTGGTCACGAGGTGGCGGCGACGCGTGCGTGTTCCCGCCGGAACTGCCGCAAGGTCCGTCGTCCGTTAGCGTCTCATAAGCGCGGCGAACGAAAACGGCGTTGCTGGGAATCATCCCTCAAACAAGGACGCACGGCCATGGCTTTCATCAACGGTAACTTCCTCGCCAACACGCTCGTTGGAACCGCTCAAGCGGATCAAATCCAAGGCTTCGGCGGCAACGACACGATCTTCGGCGGCGACGGCGCCGACACCTTGTTCGGTGGCGATGGTGACGACCGCCTGATCGGCGGCGACGGCAATGACCAGCTTGTCGGCGGCAATGGCAACGACACGATGTGGGGCGGCGAGGGGGACGACAAAGCCTGGGGCGGCGCGGGCAACGATCAACTGATCGGCGGCAACGGCAACGACCAATTGGCGGGTGGCACGGGCAACGACATCCTGTGGGGTGAAGCGGGGAACGACATCCTGTGGGGCGAGGAAGGCAACGACCAATTGATCGGTGGCGACGGCAACGACCAACTCATCGGCGGCTCAGGCAACGATAAATTGTGGGGCGGCAATGGCAACGATACACTGTGGAGCGGCACCGGAACCGACACGTTGATCGGCGGGGCAGGTGCTGACCGCTTCGTCTTCAATCAGGTCGCGGATTCGAACGCCCGCAACGGGTTCGATACGATTTCCGACTTTCAGCACGGGGTCGACAAGATCGACGTGTCGGGGATCGACGCCAATCGCGGGGTTGCCGGCGATCAGGCATTCCAGTACGTCGCCTATGATCCGCATCACGCAGTTCAGGAAGGCCAGATTACCTCCCACTACGACGCGGCCTCGGGCAAGACCATCGTCGAAGCCAGCGACAGCATCGATCCCGGATTCACCGGCGGCCGGTTCCACCTCGAACTCACCGGCGACGTCCATCTCAGCCAGAGCGACTTCATTCTGTGAAACTTGCGACGTCTGAATGCAAATCGCGTGGTGCCTGCGGGCTCCACGCGATTTTCGCTATCGACCTACCTCAGCTTCACCGTCGACGTGGTTCTACTTTCGTTGGTTCCAGCAACAGGGGCTCGTCACGTGATTGTGGTGCCTGCGGTGCCGGTGAGGACGGCATCTGCGCCGCGATCGGTTTCGTCAGGTCGAGGCTGAACGGCATTTCCGGTTCGGTCTGGCGGTCCAGGGCGGCGTACACGAACTGCCCGTCGACGATTACGCCGCGCTCTTCGTGGGCGGTGAATTTACCTAGGATCTGATCGTTTTTGTTGAGCACGTAGACGACGCCGGTGTCGGGTTGATTGACCGCAATGCCAGCTGCTTCCGGTGGGACCAACGCGGCGAATTGCGGCATGCGCATCATGGTCGCCAGGTTCGAGCGCAGATAGATCGCCAAGCGCGAAAGGGCCGGCGCTGGCGTCGGAACGGCCATTTTTGGAGCCGCAGGGACCAACGCGGCCGGTGGCACCGCAGCCGCCGCCAAGGCACTTTTTGACGGCACGAACGCACGCTCGGCGATGGGGATACGGGGCGAGGCGCCTCGCCGCTGGATAATGTCGCCCAAAGCGCCATCCGCCGATGCCATCCGCTGTGTCGATGCGGCGGTGAACGGCAACGCCACCGGCATGCTGCCGCGCGCACGCACCGTCGTCAGCCTTTGTTCATAGGCACTCAGCATAGGCAGGCCTTCAGATCCGCGATGATTGACCACCCGCAACTGCGGTGCCATGCCCTTCACTATCGCAGCAATGATTATGCCGGCTGAGGCCTGCAGCGGCTCCAATGGATCGGCCGCATTCTTGGCCACTTCGATGCCGGGTCCTGAACTACCTTTGTTCGACGCGTGAATGCTGACGACGTCGTAAGGTGCCACCTGCACTACGGTGATGAAGCGCCGTCCGCGCGCGTCGGTCGACGTCTTGCTCATGTAGAGTGGCACGAACACCGAACCCTTGTGCGCGGAGATGGTGTCGAACACGTCGGTATTGCGCGAACTGTTCTGAAATTCGTGCATTACAAAATATTTCATGTCGACGTGCATGCGCCGGCGGTAGGCGCGGTTGTCGCCGAGCCTCGGGCTGTGGACGATCAAGACGTAATCGGTCGGCGACAGCCACACGCGACCCGCCTGCAGCCATCCGTCCGCGCCGATGGCGGGCAGCTTCAAATCGCATTCCAGATTGACGCAATTCTTGAACGCATCCGCGCGCGGCGGGCTGACGTCGGTTGCCTGCAGCGTCGCCATCGCATCGTTGAAAGCCGCCTGGCTGCGCTCGGTACGATACAGCGGCCAGCCGTCGACGAGGGATTGATCCCCTTCGCTGCGCGGCAACGCGGTCGCACCATGGCGGGACACGCCGATGTTGCGGTCTTTGACAGGTGTTTCGGCCGCAGCAACGCCAACGGCCATCGCTGCGGCGATACTGAACAGGGCGGTTCTGACGACGAACCGCGCCGAATGAGGTGTCGACAACAACAAACGCGCTCCGATCGTTGACTGGGATCGTCGACGTAGAGCACCAAAGAGGCCGAACCGTGCCGGCCGCAGGGCAGAATTGAGCACGGGCCGCGCTGTGTACCGCCGCGCACTATCGCTCGCATTGCGAGCGAGTAGAACAGCCGCGACCTCGGGCGCAAAAGCGCTTGTGCTGCATGTGAAGCCGATTGAGCCTGCGCGCGGCCCTTGCCGGCCGCCCCGCGCTTGTCGTATCCCGTGGCCCATGACCCAGATCGCCCCCGCTCGTATCCCAGATACCGTCCTGATCATCGATTTCGGCAGCCAGGTCACCCAGTTGATCGCTCGCCGCGTCCGCGAACACGGCGTTCATTCCGAGATCGTGCCCTACAACAAGTCGGCGGACGCCGCAGCACGTTTGAACCCGAAAGCCATCATCCTGTCCGGCGGCCCGGCCAGCGTCACCGCAACCGACAGCCCCCGCGCTCCCGACTGGGTGTTCGCATCCGGTCTGCCGATCCTGTCCATCTGCTATGGTCAGCAAACCACAGCCGTGCAGTTGGGCGGTGTGGTGGAAGGCGGACATGCCGCAGAATTCGGCCGTGCCGAGATCGAAATCCGCGAACACAGCGCCCTGTTCGACGGCATCTGGGATGTCGGCAAACGCTACCCGGTGTGGATGAGCCACGGTGATCGCGTCACGAAGCTGCCCACCGGCTTCAGCGTCAAGGCGACCAGCGAAAACGCCCCCTTCGCCATCGCCTCCGATGAAAAGCGGCGCATCTACACCACTATGTTCCACCCCGAAGTCGTCCACACGCCGGACGGCGCAAAATTGCTGGGCAACTTCGTGCGCAAGATCGCAGGTCTGCCCGGCGACTGGACCATGAAGCATTTCCGGTCAGCGGAGATTGCTCGCATTCGCGCACAGGTCGGCAAGGGCAAGGTGATCTGCGGCCTGTCGGGCGGCGTCGATTCGACTGTCGCCGCCGTGCTGATTCACGAGGCCATCGGTGAACAACTCACCTGCATCTACGTCGATCACGGCCTCATGCGGGCCAACGAAAGCGAACAGGTCGTCAGCCTGTTCCGGGGCCATTACAACATCCCGCTCGTTCACGTCGACGCGCGGGAAAAATTCGTCGGCGCCCTGGCCGGTGTCACCGACCCGGAAAAGAAGCGCAAGATCATCGGTGGCCTGTTCATCGAAGTATTCGAGGTCGAAGCGAATAATGTTGGCGGTGCGCACCTCAGTAGCGCTCCGGGTGCCGACACTGCACCCGCGCAGTTCCTCGCTCAGGGCACGCTCTACCCCGACGTCATCGAGAGCGTGTCGTTTACGGGCGGTCCCTCCGTCACCATCAAGTCGCACCACAACGTCGGCGGCCTGCCCGAGCGCATGAACCTCAAGCTCGTCGAACCCTTGCGCGAACTGTTCAAAGACGAAGTGCGCGCGCTCGGCCGCGAATTGGGCCTGCCGGAAGCCTTCGTCGGCCGGCACCCCTTCCCCGGACCCGGCCTCGCCATCCGCATTCCTGGTGAAGTGACCGAAGAAAAGCTCGCCATTCTCCGTAAGGCAGACACCATCTATCTCGACGAGATCCGCAAGGCCGGCCTGTACGATACGATCTGGCAGGCGTTCGCCGTGTTGTTGCCGGTGAAGACGGTCGGCGTCATGGGCGATGGCCGCACCTACGATCACGTCTGCGCCTTGCGCGCCGTCACCTCGACCGACGGCATGACCGCCGATTACTTCCAGTTCCCCCACGAGGTCCTCGGACGCATGGCGACGCGCATCATCAACGAGGTGCCCGGCATCAACCGCGTCGTCTACGACATCACCTCAAAACCCCCCGGCACCATCGAGTGGGAGTGATGTAGCAACGTTGCTAGATTTTCTTGTTTGGCAGTGCGATTGGAGATTTCCAGTGACGATTACGTTTTCGTCCGGTAGCCTTCGACTGGCATCAAGTCCGTACGATATGGGGACGGCACTCATGTCAAAAGTTCGCGTTGGTGGATTGTCCGTCTCGCTCGACGGGTTTGCAGCGGGGCCAGAGCAGAGCTTGGCCGATCCACTCGGCAAGCGCGGGCCAGAGCTGTTTGAATGGTTCTTCCCCACGCAATCGTTCCAAACCATGCATGGCGGCGAAGGCGGATCGACCGGCCTCGACGACACCTACGCCGCGCGCTCTATGGCGAACTTCGGTGCGTTCGTTCTCGGTCGCAACATGTTCGGCCCCGTGCGCGGCCCCTGGCCCGACGATGCTTGGAAAGGCTGGTGGGGCGATAATCCGCCCTATCACGCCCCTGGCTTCGTGCTGACGCATCACCCGCGCGCCTCGATCAAAATGCAGGGCGGCACCACGTTTCACTTCGTCACCGATGGCATCGAGGCAGCGCTCGCTCGCGCGAAAGCGGCAGCCGGCGAACGCGACGTCAAGATCGGCGGCGG
>JANLYD010000006.1:0-11766 GCA_031365465.1 Hyphomicrobiaceae bacterium | reverse complement strand
GCGTTGCGCGGTCGTCGTCGAGCGGACCGGGCCCAAGGGGACGACGACGGTGCTGATCGACACGCCGCCGGATCTGCGCGAGCAGTGCCTGCAGTATGACGTGATGCGGGTCGACGGCGTGCTGTTCACGCACGATCATGCGGACCATACGCACGGCATCGACGATCTGCGCGCCTTCGCCATCAACGAGCGCCGGCGGATCGACGTGTATATGGACGACTTGACGTGGGACGGATTGTCGGTGCGGTTTCGCTACTGTTTCGAGCAGAAAGCGGGATCGGCGTATTTGCCGATCCTCAACCGTCATCGGATTGCTGCCGGAGAGCCGGTGACGATCAACGGCAATGGCGGGCCGATCACGGCAACCCCTATCTTACAAGATCATGGCGAGATGCCGTCGCTGGGCTTCCGGTTCGGCAAATTGGTCTATTCACCGGATATCGTCGGCTATCCCGAGACATCGGTCGCTCTGTTCGAGGGGCTGGACGTGTGGATCGTGGACGCGCTGCGAATAACGCCGCATCCGAGCCATTGGAGCTTCAAGCAGGCGGTAGCAGAAATTGCCCGATTTCAGCCGAAAACCGCCCTGCTGACGCATATGCATGGCGATCTCGATTACGACGAGATGTGCCGGAAGCTACCCGAGCACATCCGGCCGGCGTATGATGGACTGAAAATCGAATTCGAAGGGTAGGCGCCATGGAGGTCATTCACGGTTACGATCATGTACCGCGCAACGCCCGCCGCGCGGTGCTGGCGATCGGCAACTTCGACGGTGTCCATCGCGGGCATCAGGTGCTGTTGGCGAAGGCGCGCGAAATCGCGAAAGGGTTGAAAGCACCAGCGGGCGTGCTCGCGTTCGAACCGCACCCGCGGACGCTGTTCCAGCCGGACCGGCCGCACTTCCGGCTGACCACGATCACTCAGCGCATCGCGTTGTTTCGGCATTTCGGCATGGATCTGTGCGTCGTGTTGCCGTTCGACCGGAAGTTGGCAGACCTCACGGCCGAACATTTCATCGAGCGCGTGCTGGTGGCTGGTCTCGGGCTGAAACACGCCGTCGTCGGTTACGATTTTCATTTCGGGAAGGGACGCGGCGGTTCGCCTGCATCGCTGGTGGCTGCGGGGGCCGAGATGGGCTTTGGCGTGACCGTGATCGATCCGGTCGCCGAGGGCGGGGAAGTGGTGTCGTCGAGCGCGGTGCGCTCCGAACTTGCGCAGGGCGACATCGAGGGTGCGACGGCGCTGCTCGGTCACCGATGGCGGGTGAGCGGGGAAGTGAAGGGCGGCGCTCGTCGCGGCACTGGAATGGGATACCCCACAGCTAACCTCGGGCTGCCGCCGGGAACCGCGCTGGCGCACGGCATCTACGCCGTGAAAGTGCATGTGAGCGGCCGCGAACACGCGGGTGCTGCGTATCTCGGCACGCGTCCGACATTCGACAACGGCGACGCGGTGCTGGAAACGTTCCTGTTGGATTTTGATGGCGATCTCTATGGCAAGACGATCGAACTCGAATTCGTCGGCTTCATTCGTGCGGACCGGAAATTCGCCGATACTGCCGCGCTCGTCGCGCAGATGGACATCGACGTCGCCCGCGCTCGGGAACTTCTGACGCACACGTTTGTTCACCCGCAGGCAATAGTGTAAGCTTTTTTGCCGCTCCCTCGCTCATGCCGCGTTAACACGGTCGCCCTCGCTGTGCCGCAAAGCGCACGCAAAGTGCAATGCGTCGTTATCGTTGCGCCCACACCATGGACTATTCAAATGATCGCCTGTCGAACGAGTGTGTCCGTCACCGTGCTATTGCTGTTCGCTGGCTTGAATACTGCGCCGAGCTTGGCTGCGGGAAACGGCGGCGAGGCCTTCGTGCAGTTGGCGCAGGCCAATCCCGAGGGCCAAAAAGGCGAGAACGATAAAAAGAAAGAGCGTCCGAAGGAGCAGCCGCCGCAGCAACAGCGGGCTGCGCCGCCCCCACAGCAGCAGCAGCGTGCGGCGCCGCAACCTCCTCAACAAAAGCCGGAGCGACAGGCCCCCGCTGCGGAACGCCGCGAACAGCGTCGCGAGGCGCCGGTCGAACGCCGGCAAGCACAACCCGAACGAAAGCCGGAAGCACCGCCGAAACAGGTTGTGCCGCCGGAACGTGCGGCGCGTCCGACAGGGCCCGCATCGACGCCGCCTGTCCAACGAGCAGCGCCGACGCTCGATAAACCACCGGTCAAGAGCGACCCCGCGCAGGAGCGCCGCGCATCGCCCGCCGACAAGGGCGCCGTTCCATTCATCAAACCGACCGACCGTCCCATCGGTAGTGGCCCAGGGCAACCACGACAGGCGGTGCCGGCCACACCGGACGTGAAGACGCCGCCTGTGGCGCCGGTCGAGAAGAAGGCCGGTGCGCCGATCGGCGTGTCGCCGACCACTACGCCGCCGTCCAATGCGGCGGGTGCGCCAATCGTAGTACCGCCGTCGAACACACCACCGTCGAATGCCGCAGGCAGCATCATTCCGGCCCCGGGTACACCACCAGGTAAGGGTGCCACTCCGCCGGCGAATCCGCCCGGCACGGTCGGCGGTACGCCGCAAGCCCCAACCACTGCGGGCGGGGTCCCTGCGCCGTCGACACCGGCAATGAAACCAGGCGCACCGCCGGCACTCGGTGCGGCAGTTGGCGGCGTGGCAATCGGTGCGGCAGGTGCTGCTGTCGCCGCGGGTGCCTTGGCACCGCCGGTTCCGAAATCACCGCAGGCGCAGACCGCGCCGCAGAAATTCGAGGATGTGCAGAAGGGCCGTCAGCAGCGCGTCGAGGATGGCGGACGCCGGACGATCATTCAGGAACCGGGCAACCGCATCATCATCAAGCAAGACAACCGCATCATCATCCAACACGACGAAGCCGAGCGTTTCCGGCGCGTGAAGGATTCACAGACGCAGCGCCGGCCGGACGGAATCGTCGAGACGTTCTATGTGCGGCCGGACGGATTCCGCGTCGTCACTGAGGTCGACGGGTCAGGCCGATTGCTGCGCCGCTTCCGTCGCGGGCCGGATGGCCGTGAGTTCGGCATCATCGACAACCGGCGTTTCTATCAGAATGCAGCCATCGGTATCGGCATCGGCGCAATCGCGGTGGCGATCGCGCTCAATCTTGCGCCACCACGCATTACGATCCCCCGGGAGCGCTACATCGTCGATTACGATCGTGTGTCCGACGACGACCTTTACGAAACACTCACCGCGCCGCCGGTCGAGCGGCTGGAACGCTCATATTCGCTGGAGGAAGTTCGCTACAGCTATGAACTGCGCGAGCACATGCGGCGCGTCGACCTCAATGACGTGACGTTCGCGTTCGGCGCTTACGAGATCGGGCAAGAGCAATATCCAAAACTCGAACGTTTGGCGCGTTCGATACTGCGTGCAGTGCGCGAAAACCCCGAAGAAGTATTCCTCATCGAGGGGCATACGGATGCGGTGGGGTCAGATGTCGACAATCTCAGTCTGTCAGACCGTCGTGCCGCAGCGGTCGCGCAAGTTTTGAGCGAAACGTTCGGCGTGCCGCCCGAAAACCTCGTCACGCAAGGTTATGGCGAACAGTATCTGAAGGTGAAGACACAGGATGCCGAGCGCGCAAATCGCCGTGTCGCTGCGCGTCGCATCACGCCGCTGATGGCGGAGAAGTAGGGTCGCGGCCCGCGCTGTGGGCTAATTTACTCATCGACGTGAACGAGGCCCGTCAGAAATGGCGGGCCTTTTTTCGTTCAGCTTTTGCCGAGCATGCGCTTGAAGAAACCTTTTTTCTTCTCGACCTTGACCGCGTCGTCGCCGTCTTGATCGGGGCCAACGAGGTCGGAAAAGCTTTTGAAGAATTCGCCAGCTAGTTTCTTCGCGGTCTGGTCGATGAGACGGCCGCCGAGTTGGGCTATCTTGCCGCCGACGTCGGCTTTGACCGTGTAGGACAGCAGCGTCCCATCGGGGCCGTCGTCGGCAAGCACCACCTTCGCTGATCCCTTGGCAAAGCCGGCGACGCCACCGCTGCCTTGACCTGTGATGACGTAGCTGGTGGGGGCGTCGATCTCGGACAGTGTGACGTTGCCGGTGAAGCTGGCCTTGACCGGGCCGACCGAAAGCGTCGCCGCTGCTTTCATTTCGGTGTCCGATGTTTTCTCCAAGGACGTGCAGCCGGGAATGCAGGCTTTGAGGATTTCGGCATCGTTCAGCGCATGCCAGACCGTGGCGCGGGGCGCGGCGATCTTCTGTTCACCGGTCATATCCATGGGGCATTCCATTCGATCGCTTTGATGCGGCACCGATATTCTCAGCAGTATGCGTGGCGAGGGGGTGCGTGCGCAATACCACAGACGATACGACTTCAGTCCGTAGCCTCCCACGCCGCCGCTTCAGTCCGCACGCCCCAGCGCAATCGCGCGGATCGCGCGCGCGGGTTCAAGGCGCACTCGTCGTCGCTGGGCGGGATCGCGCGGGCGACGTCCAGTTCGAAAGTCGGGGCCGGACCGCTTTGGGTGGGAATGGGACCATGACGCGATCCCTGCGGCGTACGGCCGGCACGCGTGCGGAAGAAGTCTTTGACGATGCGGTCTTCGAGCGAATGGAAGGTGACGACGACCAAGCGGCCACCCGGCTTCAGGATGCGCTCGGCTGCTTCGAGGCCACGCCTGAGTTCGCCGAGTTCGTCGTTGACGTAAATTCGCAGCGCTTGGAAGGTTCGGGTGGCCGAGTGGCGGCCATCGATTTTTGGTGTTTTGAGCACGCGGCAAATGAGATCGGCCAACTGCTTGGTGCGGGTGAAGGGCGTCTTTGCGCGATCCATGACGATGGCGCGGGCGATGTGGCGGGAGCGCCGCTCCTCGCCGAATTGGAACAGAATATCGGCGAGTGGATCGGCATCGAGCGTGTTGACGATGTCGGCGGCGGAGGCCCCGGCATGTGGCCCCGTCTGCGACATGCGCATATCCAGCGGGCCATCGGACTGGAACGAGAAGCCGCGATCGGGCTGATCGATCTGCATCGAGGAGACGCCGATATCGAGCACGACACCGTCGACGTGCTGGCCGGGTTCAAGGGATGCAGCCATGTGGCTGAACGGTTCGCCGATCAAGCGCACCCGGGTTCCATAGCGGTCGAGCAGAGGCGTCGCTGCGGCAGCAACGGTCGGGTCGCGATCGAAGGCCATGACTTGGCAGTCGGCGGAGTCGAGAATGGCCGACGTGTAGCCGCCGGCACCGAATGTGCCGTCGACAATGAGCTGCGCATCGCCGGGGGTGAGGGCTGCGAGAACTTCTGCCAGCATGACGGGGCGGTGGGGGCGGCGCGCGACGTGCTCATCGTCGCCGACCTCGCGTTGGGAGGCTTTTTTTCTACTCATGCTCCGAACGGTGCATCATCTGGCGCGGCGCCGCCAGTGCGACCGGCGCTCGACGGCTGTGACAAACCGATCAATTTGCGGGTTTCGCGGACTTTGTCGCGGGCAGCACGGCGGCGCTCTTCGAAGCGTTCGGGCGCCCAGATCTGAAACTTCTGACCAAGACCGACGAAGGTGACGAGGGCTGCAAGGCCGGCGTGGGCGCGCAGGCTTTCAGAAAGCACGATGCGGCCATCCCCATCGATGGAAAGGAGCTGGACGTCGCCGTAGAGCGCGACAGAGAGCTCGTCCCGCTCATCTGAATAATCCGGCAGGCCCGCGAGAAGCCCATCGATTGCCTGCGCAAGGCTCTCGCCACCTGCATCGAGAGCTGGAGCATCGAGCGCGGGGTAACAATAGATGCTGGCGCCTGGCGACTGCCGTTCGAGGACGGCGCGGAAGGGCGCAGGAACAGAAACACGGCCTTTGGCATCGAGCCGGTTGGTGAATGTCGAGACAAAGCGGTCCATCTCCCGTTGCAGTCCTTTGTGAACTCAACTGACAGACCTCAACAGGCTGACATGCGCATCCGTGCGCGATCGCGGCCACCCCCGGATCGGCAAATCACTCCGCGGGTGAGGATGGAATTACATGGGAAATGATGGAATTCAATGGAGCAATGGGGTTATCAACCGGGCATCCGCGCCGATGTGGCAACTGAGACACGGCCATCACCAGGAGGGTTCAGCCGCGCACCGGGTGAGTGCGAAAATTGCGAGCGGCGACGATGCCGAGTGCCACGAACGCCACCAGCAGCAGGAGTTGGGCTGCGATGAAGGGTGGCTCCGTCTGCGTCGGGGCCAGAGATTGCAGGGTGGGCAACTTCTGGAACGACTGCACAACAGCGACGAAGGCGTTGAGATAGAGGGCCGCGAGGCCACTGACGACAAAAGCGAGCCGCCAAGCGCCCTCGAGGTGTCGTAGGTAAAAGCCGACCAGGGCGACGGCCAGTAAAAGCAGCGAAACGATCCCGAGCACACGCGGCGGATCCATGCCGAACGGCGGCAGGGGAAAGCCGGTCACGCTTGTCAGAACAGTGGTCGCCAGGAAAAGGTGGGTCCAGCCGCGATACGCGTGACCGCCGATCATACCGTACAAAACGACGAGCCCGGCTGCGATGCCGACAATGCTCAGGGCGACATGCAGCTCGATGAATAATGCCGTCGAAATACCCCAGGTCATGACACTGGCTCCACGACACGCCCTCAAGCTCGGTCAAACGACGGTATACGGTGTTTGAGCCGGTGGAAAGCCGACACCATCAGGACCGGTTGCCGCCGGCGCGTGAGCTGCGATTGCGGGCGAAAATCCGATCGAGCCACGGCGTCCGCGCGCCGGCGGTGCCGACGATGGACGGGTTGTTGCCCAGGAAGGTCAAAAAGTTCAATCGGTCGAAGGTTTTGTCGGCCATGCGATAGGCGACGGCCGCGGAAATCAGGCAGGCGGAAAAATAGCCAATGCCATAGAAGTCTTCGCCCAAGCGCAGCGAGACCCATGCGAGGCTGGCGTTCAAAACGAGAAAAAGGCTTTGCAAGATCAGATAGCGGCGGCGCCGATCGAAAAACAGCAACACCGATGAGGTGGCGATGAAAACGAATTGGAACACGGCGCCAAGCGCCCCGTAGCGCAGAATTGCGATCTGGCGGAACTGCAGGCCGAGCGCATCGATGATGATGGGTGCGGTGAGGATGACGATCGCGGCCAGGCCGGCAAGCGAAACGGTGATGAGAGCCAGATGCTCCATCGTGTAACGCTGCAAACGTTGTCGCGCCTGCTCGATCTGGGCGAGTGTTCCGTGGTTGGCAATCGTTGCGAAATATTGCTGATAGCGGTCGAAAAATCCGGTTTCCAGGCTGAGCACGAACGACGACAACGACGGCACGATCACCAGCGAAGCGATGAACATCGTGCTGTCGTAGGCCGGCGCGTGCAAAAGGCCGTTGTCGAGACGGCTGCCTTCAGACGATAGCCAGAACACCACCTTGTCGACCCAGACGCCGGCGTTGCCGAGAAAGCTGCCCAGCATCAGGCGCAGATAACGACGCGAGCCATCGTCGATCTTTTCAAGACTCGCCCGCAGGCTTCCTGGCGACTGGGGAAAGGTGGCGAAGACGCGACTGGTGAGGCCGAAGAATGTCACCGTCAGGCCGGCCGTGAATGCCCATGCCATGGCGTTCGCCTCGAGCCCAGCGACGGCGACGGCGATCGTCAAAACCAGCGCGGTCGCCAACCCACCGACGAACGACAGCGTGACGGCACGATAGTCGCGAACGGCACCGCAAAAGGCCAACGCAACCCAGATGAGCGCCACCAGAAGCGATGCACCAGCTAAAGCGACTGCGGCTCCAATCTCGACGCGCAGCAACAAGACCTCTGCCGATACGCCGACAAGAATCGGCACAATGGTCGCAACGTAGCTTGCAAGCAGCAGTCCACGAACATCCTGTGGCCGCTTCAACCACAACGCGTCACCGACGAGGCGCGTCGCGACGATCGTGATGGGTGCGGCCATGACGAGCGAGGTGGCGAACGCGTAGATGACGATGGCGCGGAAGTTGGCGAGCACGTCGCGGCCGGTGATCTGATCGGCGATGAAGCCGATGGCTGCCAAGGTGAAAATCGTAAACAGCCACGGCCCTGCGGCAATGACTGCCGCATGGCCGGCGGCGGCCACCATCGACGAAATGGTTTCCTGGCGCGCCAATCGCCGCAATGCGAAGCCGATCCCGGCCATTGCTCAAACTCCCTGGGTCGATCGCCAGCGCGACCAGATACTCGTGGGCGCGATGCCGGCGGATGCGGGTTTGCGAATGCGGCGCGACGGCTGGTTGCGCAAATCGCGGTACAAATCCGTGTAGGCCTTGGACGCCCGCTCGGACGTATAGGTGGCGCGAACTCGTTGGCGCAAGGTTTCGCCGAACGCACGCCGCAGCGCGTGATCGCGCAACAAGCGTTCGACCGCATCGGCAGTCGCTGCGGGAGCAACGACGGGGGTGATGAAACCGCCCCTGCCGAGCGCTGGCACTTCGTCGCTTCGCCCCTCGAGAATTTCGCGGCAGGAGCCGACGTTGGATGCAACGAACGGAATGCCGGCTGCACCGGCCTCGAGGATCGTCAGCGGCTGGCTCTCGCTGAGGCTGGTGAGGACGACGACGTGAATCCGCGAGAGGTAGTCGACGATATTGACGGAGCCCGTGAACTCGACGCACCCCTCCAGTCCGAGATCGGTGACGAGTTGGCGGCACTCGGCGGTGTAGCCGGGATCTTCATCGAGCGGCCCCAAGATGAAGGCGCGCAGATCAGGCATTCGCTGCCGGAGGATGTTTGCTGCGGAGATGTAGGTCTTCACGTCCTTGATGGGGACCACCCGGCCGATGAGCGCCATCGTTGGCCGCTCCTCGACCGTCGCAGGCGTTACACCGGCGAAGCGTTCGACATCGATGCCGTTGGCGATCACCCGGCACTTGTCGCTGTCGGCACCGAGCAGCTTCTGCACCTTCTGATTATCTTCGTAGAGCGTAATGATCTGGTCGCAGCTTTCGTAGCAGGTGCGTGCGTAGGCTTCGAAGGCGTTGATCCACATATCGCGCAGGTCGAGACGCGGATCGTCGAGAGTGTGACCTTTGTCGATGGTGTCGGCGACCCAATCGGCCATCAGAAGTTCGATGCGGCGCTCGTTGGTATAGATGCCGTGTTCGGTCAAAATGGATGGGCGGCCGGTTTCTTCGACGGCGCGAGCGGCGAGCAGACCGGCGTAGCCCGTGGAGATGGTGTGATAGACGCGGGCCTCGGGAAGCGGAAACTCCAACGTTGCGAACAAGCCACCGAGCAATGCGCGCCACGCCCAGAAATAATGCAGGAACGAGCCGTACGGCATGCGGCCGCCGTACATGCCCTGGACCAGTTCCCAAGCGACGGGCGAGTTGAAGATGCTGGCAAGCGGCATGTCGCGCTCGGTATTTTCGATCGCGAGCGTGAGTTCATGCAGCTGATCGGAGCCACCTCGACTCATGAACACCTGCAAGGCGTCGGCGAGGGCGGGCAAGCCACGCGGCAGGCGCGCCGATTGCAACGGTGCATCGCCGAACGCCTGCAGATAAAGCGGGTGGAAAGCGACGGCGTTGGCCGGCATTGCGTAGCGCGGCGGGTGCTCGCTGGGCACCGGCCACAACGACACGATGGAAAAGCTGGTCGCGGGTTGTGAACGGATCAGCCAATCGATCCATCCAGATACGCCACCCGGCACGAAGGGATAACAGCCTTCGACGATGATGCAGACATCGGCAGGGCGTGCGGCGGTGCGCGTCCAAGACTTCGCTCGATCGGTCATGCACGCACCGCGAGAGGCCGGAGTTGACGGACGCCATGCGCCGAGATTGGACGGGAGCGGACGCGTCGGCGGCGATAGCGGCCGCTGAAGGGACGGCGCATGGCCAACCGGTGCGCGCGAAAATCGGCGTAGCGGCCATTTGCCAACAGGTGGCTTGCGTAGGCGTCGTCGACGTCGTCGCCGGTTAGCTCGGGCGATACCCGCTCGCCGGCGGCGATTTTACGTTGACGCGCATCGAGGCGGGCGAAGATGCGCGCAAGCAGCGCTTCACGAACGCGCTCGGCCGTCGTTTGTTCGGCTGAATCGAGAAGCCGCGACTCGATGGCTGCGCGGAGTTCGACGGCCACTTCCATAGCTTCGGCCGGCGTCAAAGTCGGATCGGCCGCACGGGCGAACTGGGCGACGGTGCCGGCATTGAGCGGGCCACGAATGCGAGCCGCGACCGCTGCGGCTTGAACGCGGATAACGGGTTCGGGACTGTCGAGCGCAATTTGCAACACCGGGAGATAGCCGACGTGGAAGCTGCGAGCGATCAACCCAAGAGCGATCTGCTGTTCGGCGATGGGTCCGGTCTGAAAAAGTTCGACGAAGGGCTCGGGTGGTAATGCGGCAAGGTTGGCTGCGCGACCGATGGCGACGCGATCCGAGAGCTTGGTGAACGCATCCTGTTCGGCGGACAAGGCGATGCGCGCATACCATGCACTCAACAACGCTTCGCTGGCCGGGTTGCGGCGTGCCAGCCGTGGCATCAACAGTGCGCCGAGAGCACCAAACGGCCCGGTGGCCAGCGTGGCGACGATCGCCAAGACAGCGTAGCCGCCGTCCGTACAGGCGCGGACATGATGCTGAAGACAGCCGATCATGACCGCCACGATGGCTAAGTGAGCGAGAAGAACCGAGGGCACGGTAGCTTCGCGCAAGGCTGCGTATAGAAGCGTGGCTTCGGCCATTAGCGCAAGAGCCACCACGACGAACGCCCACAGTGTGGGTGAGTTCGGCGCGCGCGGCGTGACCGAGGACGGCGTCTGAGCCGGAGCCGATGACGTGACAGGCTCAGCCATGCGTTCCATCCGGCTGCGCGCCGCCGAACACTTTCAGCAAACGCCACTTGCGGATGGTCGGCACGACACCAGCGTCGACGATGCCACCCGCACCTGATTCAGCAACGCTACTGATCAAGCCAAGCTGCATTGCAGGCGCGAGATGAGCGGCAACGATCGCCAAACGCGCTGTCGTCGCGGTGTCGATCTGGTTGGACGGCAAGATGTCGGCCTTGAGCATGCCGATTACGGCGCGGGGCCGAACGGCATCGGACGTTGCGAAGATGGGGACGGCGGCGACGCCTTGACCGCGTAACGCTGGATCATGCTCGGCATCGACGACACAGACAGCACGGCCAGCCCCCACGACGGCGGCAAGCAGAGGGTGGCCGGATTCGATATCCATCGGTATCGGCCCGCCGGAGGTGGCGGACACGACGGCACGTTGGTGGGTCAAGACGTGGCGCACTTGTGTGCCATCGACCGCATACAGCGAGATCTGAGATTTTGGAAAACCGATCGTCAGCGCCGATTCCAATGCCTCGGCCCAACGGCCCGGTCCCGCCGCATCCAACTTCGCGAGGGATGCGAGCAACTGGCTGCTGTCGTTGGTCTCGCGCATCGCGATTTTCCGCTCCAGCATGTTGCAGCGAGCCCTGAGGTTCGTCGCATGATCTAACAGCGTGGCGCCGCGCATCCGCAGATTTTCGGCCTGTTGGAGCAGTTCGTCGCGTTGCTCGATCTGACGGGCGCGAAAGGTGCCCAGCAGCATGGCCACCAACAGCCACAGCACGGGCTGGGTCCACACGCGGATCAGATAACTGAAATAGCGCTCTTCGATATCGGGATCGGGCAAGCCGATGACGACGGAGCCAACGATGGCAATGCTGGCGGCGATCAGTCCGCTGACCGTGCCGTATTGCAGGCTCAACAACAGCACTGGCACCCAGAACGGGTGCGGACGGATGTCAGCAAGCTCGATA
>JANLYD010000004.1:0-11102 GCA_031365465.1 Hyphomicrobiaceae bacterium | reverse complement strand
CTTAAAAATAATCCTTCAATATTATCAGCTGGACCAAATGGTTATATACCAGGAACAGGTGATTGGGTAAGTTTTCGTTTATCGGTAGATGTACAGAATTACAAGAATTATTTTGTCCCTTCAGCTTCTATTTCTATTGTTTTGCCAAAGCGGGACCGGCGAAAGACCTGGCAGACGCAATTGCAAAAGCACATGCCGTGGAAGGACAGAAGCTTGCTTTATCCGATTGCACCAAAGAGACGGTGCTCATTCCAGAACACATTCACGAGCTTGGGATGGTCTACTGCAAACAAGGGAAGTTAGATCCTCGACAAACTAAGATTGAAGCTGGTCTCACCAAATGCCTCTCGGTGAAGTGAAATACGCAGGAGCCTACCCCATGCAGGCCAAGCTGGCCCCGGAAGACCAGATGAGCGTCGAGGAATTCCTCGCGTTCGCGGAGCAGCGTCCGGAGGGGGAACGCTGGGAACTGATCGAGGGGATGGCCGTGATGAATGCAGCGCCGACGCAGTGGCATCAGAGAATTGCGCTCAATATCGGCAGCGCGCTGGATGCGATCAAACTCGCACAGACTGCGAAATGGACGGCAAATCTCGGCGTCGGCACACGCGTGCCGGCATCGACCAACAGTTTGCCGCAGCCGGATCTGGTGGTGCAGGAGCATGAGCTGCTGGGCTTGCCGGTCACAGAAGATTCACTCATCATTTTCGAGGTGCGGTCCAAGTCGAATACGAAAGCCGATCGCTCGTGGCGCAAGCAGGTCTACTCGAGCGTGCCGAACTGCCAGCACTACGTGACGGTCGTGACCGCCAAGGCCGAGATCGTCCGGTTTGATCGAGCCGACGGCTGGGCTGGCACGACGATCACGGGACTCGCTGCGACACTAGCTTTGCCCGCGATCGCCGCCGAACTCCCCATGCGCGACATCTACCGCTGGACACCGATCGAATGACTTGAACAGCGATCTGCGCTGCCCCTCACCCGGCCTATCGGCCACCCTCTCCCCGCAAAACGGTGCGAGGGGAAGGCTAAAAAACTGGAAACTACTCATGTCCTATATCGCCAAGCCGTCCGCCCACCATCCCGCCCTCAAGAAGAACGATCTTGGGTTGACGCATCGCGACTACGAGGGGTCGATGTCGACGTTGTGCGCGGGGTGCGGGCACGACAGCATCACGGCGGCGATCATCGAGGCGTGCTTCGAGATGGACCTGCCGGCGCATCGCATCGCCAAGGTGTCGGGCATCGGGTGCTCGTCGAAAGCGCCGACGTATTTCCTCGGCCGCAGCCACGGTTTCAACTCGGTGCACGGCCGCATGCCGTCGGTGACGACGGGTGCGGCGATGGCCAACCGCGATCTCGTTTACATCGGCGTGTCGGGGGATGGCGATACCGCCTCCATCGGGTTGGGCCAGTTCTGTCACGCGGTGCGGCGTAAGCTGAACATGAGCTACATCGTCATGAACAACGGTTGCTATGGACTGACCAAGGGGCAATTTTCAGCCACCAACGACAAGAGTTCGCCGTCGAAGAAAGGCGAAGCCAATCCGTTCGACGCGATCGATCTGTGCCAGCTCGCCATCCAGCTCGGTGCCGGGTTCGTCGCGCGCTCGTTCTCGGGTGACAAGAACCAGCTGATCCCGCTCATCAAGGCGGCCATCGCCTACAAGGGCTTCGCCTTCCTCGACGTCATCAGCCCGTGCGTGACATTCAACAATCACGACTCGTCGACCAAGAGCTACACCTACGTGCGCGAGCACAACGAAGCTGTCGAGAACGCGCTCGATTTCGTGGAATCTCAGGAAGAGATCACGGTGGACTATGCGGCGGGCACATCGACCACCATCAACATGCACGATGGCTCCAGGTTGTTCCTGCACAAGTTGGCCGACGGCTACGACGCGACCGATCCCGATGCTGCAATCGCGGTCATCCGCAAGCAGGCCAAGCTGGGCGAAATCGCGACGGGTCTGCTGTACGTCAATGCCGAGCAGCAGGACCTGCACGACGTGCTGGCATCCGACACGCGCCCGCTCAATGCCGTGCCCATGAGCGAACTGTGCCCAGGCTCCAAAGCTCTCGACGCGATCAACGCACGGCTGCGCTGAGCCGCAGCGGTTCTCGCGCGCTTGCGGCCATAGATCGATTTATCAGTCGTAGAGGCTGCGCGTGCGTGCCGACACGCAAGCATCATACTCGCGTCGTGAGTCATGCGAGCCGGTGCGATACGCTTCACGGCGCAGTTCGGAGCAGGGGCTGTAGCCGCCGGCCGGCACGAAATATCCGAACCCGACGTGCGCTCCATACGTGCCGCCCAGCCGCAACACCGATCCATTTCGCCCGACGAAATACCGGGTCGGCACGGTGGCCTGTCGAACCTGCAAACCGTCGTGACCATAGGATTGCTGCAGCGGCAGCGACGGCACCACCACCGGCTGCACGAAGCGCGTTGCCGAGTGGCGCGCGAACGATCGGCGATGCCCCCCATGCATGATCGCCTGATGATGCCGAGCGGGGGCGAAGTGAGACGCCGGCCGCAGTTTGGCGGGATGCGCTGCAGACACGGTCGTGCTCATGCACGCGAGTACCATCACAGCCGAAACGGCGATGCGCAGGTTGTACATTCAGCGGCTCCACGTAGACTGGATTTCGTAATCCGGCGCTGCGCCGGCCACTTATGGATCACTGCCGCATTTTACTTGGCAAACTGTTCCGCCGCTTACGCCTAATTTCCAGAACCGACGGCCCCGAACGAGACCGGAGCCGCGAGGGGGTCGCCACCGCATGACCAGAGACACTGTCGTGCTTGCTCAACTGTCCGACGTGCACCTCGGACCGATGTTGCGTCCGCCGCTGCGGCTGTTGACGCCGAAACGTCTGCTCGGCGTGCTGAACTGGTACAGGGCCCGCCAGCGCGAGCATCTGCCGGAGGTGGCGCTGCGCCTCGCCGCCGATGTGGTGGCGCTGGCACCGACACACATCGCCGTCACCGGTGACATGATCAACATCGGGCTACCGGCCGAGATCGAGCGCGCCGCTCGATGGCTGCAACGGCTGGGCACGCCGGCCGATGTCAGCGTCATTCCGGGCAATCACGATATCTACAGCACGGTCGGCGGTCGCAACGTGGGGGTTGCCGCGCTGGCTGCGTGGGGCGCCTACATGGCTGGCGATGCCGAAGGCGCCAAATATGCCGAAACGGGCGAAGCATTTCCGTTCGTGCGCGTGCTGCAACGAGGACGAACGCGGGTGGCGCTGATCGGCCTCAATTCCGCAATCGAGACGCAGCCGTTTTTTGCCATCGGCACGCTCGGAAGCGCGCAGTTGCAGCGGCTTTCGCGGGTGCAGGATGCGACGCGGCGTGACGGATTGGTGCGGGTTATCATGTTGCATCATCCGCCGCTCGTTCATGGCGCAACGCCCCGCCACGAACTCACCGATGCCGCCGCGCTGACGGAAATCCTGCGCGCGCACGGCGCCGAGTTGGTCATTCATGGACACAATCATCGACGGTCGATGACGCGATTACCGTCCGTGCACGGCGACATCCCCATCGTATGCGTGCCGTCGGCATCGATCGGCGTCGAGACTTCGCGCGGCGAAAACCTGGCGCGTGCGCATCTGTTCGAGATCGAGGCCGGTGAAGGTTCGGTACGCATGACGCTGGTCGGGCGTGGACTTGCGGAACCGGATGGCCCGATCGTCGAAATCGAGCGGCTCGTGCTCTGACGACGCACACCGGAGACAATCCGCTTTCACCGTATTGACTGGAGCGTGCACATCTGGCTGAGTTGGCTCACGCGATGGTTCTATGACGCGCGCAAGCGCCGATGGATGAAAAGGGAACGCGGTGCGATCAGACGCAATGGGAGTGCTCATTGTTGTCGACCAAACCCGCGGCTGCCCCCGCAACTGTCAGCGGCGAGTTACGGCCCCTGTGCCACTGCTCCTGATGTTCTCACGACGCAAGTCGGAGAGGATGCAGGACTCGGGAAGGCGGGCCGCAACGTTCGAGCCGTGAGCCAGGAGACCTGCCAGCGCGTGTCGCCCATCTCCCGTGCGGGGCGCGCGGAAGAGCGGACAAGCGTAGCGGCGACGACGCAGTCATAGGGAGTTCCGTCGTCAGCCCATCGCGTTTTCGTTTGGCGTTTCTGTTTCATAAGTGCGTTTCTGTCCGAGTGCTCACCGTCGTTTCATTGGGGAATGGCGCACTCGGTCGCATGGCGCACGCCGTCGATCGTTGCCGCTGGTTTGGCCGCGCCTCCTCGTCGTAACGAGGTCGCCGTCATGCAATCGCATACCAATTTTCCATCGCTCTCTGCTTCCGTCGTCTGCGCGGCGGCCCTGCTTGCGTGCACCAGCGCGGAGGCGCAGCAGGTCATCCCTCTGCCCGGCATCGTCATCGAAGGTGCGACGCTCGAAAAGGCACCCGTCGCCAAGACTCGCACGCCCAAGCCATCCGACGAGACCGCTGCACCGAAGCCAAACCTGCAATCCGCACCCGCGACGGCGGCCACGTCCACGCCGACAGCTGTGGCGTCAGACTTGCCGGCCATCGCGACTGCCGGAGGCGCCGATGCTGGCGCGGGTCTACGCGCGGGAATGCCGGCCGGCGAAATCGGCAGTGCCGTTACCGTCGTCACGTCGCGGGACATCCAGCAGCAGCAGGCGCGCACCTCCGCCGATGTGCTGCGCGCATTGCCCGGCGTTACCGTGACTGGCACCGGCGGTGTCGGCAGCGTCACGCAGGTGCGTATTCGCGGCGCGGACGGCCGCCACACGCGCGTGCTGATCGACGGCGTCGAAGCCAACACGACCAAGGATGCCGAGTTCGACTTTTCCAATCTGTCGCCGGAAGATATCGAGCGTATCGAGGTCATTCGCGGACCGATGAGCGCGCTGTATGGCTCAGGCGCACTCGGCGGCGTAATCAATATCGAGACCAAAGCGGCGCGCGGGCCACTGTCGTTGAGTGTGCGCGCAGAGGGCGGATCGTTCGGCACCCGCGATCTGGCCGGCCGCCTCGCGGCGGGCAACGACAGCGGCTACTTTTCATTGACCGCACAGCACCGCACGACGCAGGGCTTTGCCGTGGCTCCCGGCGGCTCCATCAAAAGCGCGACCGATCTGCAGAGTTACGGATTGCGTGCGGGTGTTACGCTGGCGCCGGCTGCCAAGCTGGATGTGACCGTTCGCTACACCGACAAGCGCGCCGGCTTCCCCGATTTCGGCGTCGACTATCTGTCGCCGAGACCGTTCGCGACGGCGGACGACGCCCGCAACGAACTGGTCCAGCGGTCGCTGTTGGCGGGTGTTCGCCTGTCTTGGGACGCGTTGAATGGGGCGCTGACACAGGAGCTCAAAACCAACTACACCTCGGACATCTCGTCGAATACGTTCGACCCGGTGTTCGGCTTCCCGCCGCTGGTGATCAATCACAGCCGCGACGAGGGCACCCGTGCCACCTACGCCTACTCCGCAACCTATCGGTTGCCGACCGATCCGCATTTCGGCCGGCACGCGGTAACCGGGCTGATCGAAAAGGCCACCGAAACCTTCAAACCGTTCTCCGACTACGACACCTCCTTCGGCGATTACAACGGTGACGGAATTATGCGCACGCGCAACCGGCTGTCGTATGCCGGCGAATGGCGGGGCACATTTGCCGAGCGGCTATCGCTGACCGCCGGCGTGCGCCGCGACGACAACGACACGTTCCAGGACTTCAACACCTGGCGCACCACGGCGAGTTTCGATTGGAAAGAGCTGGCATTGCGCCCCCACGCCAGCCTCGGCACGGGCGTGAAATTGCCGGGCATGTACGATCAGTTCGGTGCCAATTCGAAGCAGTACCAGTCCAACCCGAACCTGCGGCCGGAAACCAGCCGCGGTTATGATGTCGGCGTCGAGACAAAATTCCTGGGCGGCCGCGCGACCACCGACATCACGTACTTTTCGTCCGTGCTGCGGGACAAGATCTATTTGAATTGCTGTGCGGGGCCGACCTTCAACTATTTCCCCGACAACGTCGCCAATCTCAGCACGCGCCGTGGGATCGAACTGGCGACCAGTTACCAGATCACTCCCGCGCTTTATTTCGGCGCGGCCTATACCTACACCGACGCGCGCCAGCCCGACGGCACACCCGAATACCGCCGCGTGCCGCATGGCTACCGGTTCGACACACGCTATCTGTTCGACGACGGCAAAGGTACGCTCAGCATCGCCGCCATCAACAACAGCCGCACACCCGACGTCGCTTTCGACAGCGGCTTCAACAAATCGCGCGTCGACTTGCAGGCCTACTGGCTGGTGCAGTTGGCGGCGTCGTACAAAATCCAGCCCAACGTCGAACTTTATGGCCGCGTCGAGAATGCGTTCAACGCCCGCTATCAAGAGGTTTATGGTTACAACACCGCAGGCGTCGGCGCGTATGCCGGCGTCAAGATCAAGTTCGACGATCTGTTGAATACGGGAAAATGACGGAGCAGCCGTGCAGGCGTTTGTGAGCGACACGCGATCGCCGGCCAAACCGTGGTTCCGGCGGACGATGCTGACGGCTGCAATGTGGATGTGGCTTGC
Source organism: Hyphomicrobiaceae bacterium (assembly GCA_031365465.1). Lineage (GTDB taxonomy): Bacteria > Pseudomonadota > Alphaproteobacteria > Rhizobiales > Hyphomicrobiaceae > JABFRJ01. The sequence continues at coordinate 4,520 of JANLYD010000004.1, read as the reverse complement.
AGCGCCTGACGCGAGCGCTGCAGGACCGCAGCGCATCGTCTCGTTGAACGTGTGCACCGATCAGATCCTCGTCGAACTGGTCGGGCGGGACCGCATCGCGGGGGTGACGCACTTGGCGGCCGACGCTACCATTTCGGCGGCAGCGGACAGGTTGGCAGGATTGCCTGTCACCCATGGCGGCGCCGAAGATGTCTTGTCTCGCGATCCGGATCTGGTGATCGCCGGCGCCTACACCACGCCCGCAACCGTCGATCTGCTACGGCGGCTCGGCCGTCGCGTGCTGGTGGTGCCGCTGCCGCAGAGCTTGGCGGGTGTGCGCGCCGCAATCGCGGAAATCGCTGCGGGCGTGGGCGAACCCGAGGCGGGAGCAAAGCTGGTCGGTGACTTGGATGCGCGCATCGCTCGTGTGAGAGTTGAGAGCGACGCCAGCAAAGAACGGCCGACGGCCTTGGTTTATCAGGTCAACAACTACGTCGTCGGCGCGGGATCGGTGCTGGACGAAGCACTGGACATCGCGGGCTTTCGCAATGGCGGACGGCAGATGCGCACGTTCGCCAGTGGGCAGACCGATCTCGAACAATTACTCTCAGCGCCCCCTGATCTGCTCGTGCTGGCTACCAGTTCCGATGCGTATGCGACCGTCGTCGGCGACAATCTGCGGCATCCCGCGTTGCGCACGTTGATGCGGCAAATCCCGTCGATCGTGCTGCCCTGGCCGCTGTGGCTGTGCGCGACCCAGCATATCGCGACGGCCATCGAACGGCTTGCGCTCGCGCGCGGCGCACTTTCGGCTGGCCGGGCGACGCGGCGGCCCCCGTCATGAGCACACAGAAATCCACAATCGCCGGAACAGTGCGGTCGGTGCCGCTGATGGTGTGGCTGGCAGGCATGGTTGCGGTCTCCTTCGTGCTGTCGATGTGCGTTGGACCGGGGATCATCGGCTTTGGTGGCGACGTGGCGGCGCGCGCGTTGATCCTCACGGAAATCCGACTGCCGCGCGCACTGATCGGCGGGTTCGTGGGTGCGGCGCTCGGTCTATCGGGTGCGGCCTTGCAGGGTTATCTGCGCAATCCACTGGCCGAACCGGGCGTCATCGGCGTGTCCGGCGGGGCAGCACTCGGTGCCGTGCTGGCGATCCATCTCGGCGTCGCCGCCGCCTTACCGGTCGCGGTGCCGGCGGCTGGGTTGGCCGGCGCGGCGCTGACCACGCTGCTGGTCGTGGTGCTAGCCGGCGAAGGCGCCGGACCGGTGCCGCTGATGCTTGCGGGCGTGGCGGTTTCGGCGGTCACCAGCGCGTTCATCGCACTGGCGTTGACGATATCCGGTAATCCGTTCGCCGCCGCCGAAAGCGTGGTGTGGATGATGGGTTCGCTGGCCGACCGCAGCTTGACGCAAGCCGCGCTGGCGATCCCGATCATCGCCGTCGGCATGGTGCTGCTGTTGCGGCTTGGCCGCACGCTCGATGCCCTGACGCTGGGAGAAGACGCCGCGCAGTCGCTCGGTGTGGATCTGGTGCACTCGCGCCGTTTGCTGGTCGCCGGCGTGGCGCTGGCGGTGGGCGCGGCGACGTCCGTCACCGGCATCATCGGGTTCGTCGGACTGGTGGTGCCTCACTTGCTACGCCGCTATACGCACTACCAACCGAGCCGCACGTTGGCGGCCAGTGCGCTCGGCGGCGCCGCGTTGCTGCTGTTCGCCGACGCCGGTCTGCGGTTGCTGTCGCCATGGCTGGATATTCGTATCGGGGTGTTGACCGCCATCGCGGGCGCACCGTTCTTCGTGATGCTCGTCGTGCGCATGCGCCGGGATCTTGCACCATGACGCCAGCAACCAAGATCGCGCCATCACCGGCTCTGGCCACACTCGACGGCGTATCATTGCGGCTCGGCAGCAGATCGGTGCTGAGCCATGTGTCGCTGCGGCTCGAACCCGGTGAAGTGGTGGCGCTGGTCGGTCCGAATGGCGCCGGCAAGTCGTCGCTGCTGAAGGTTCTGGCCGGCCTGATCGCGCCGACTGCGGGGCACGCCACATTTTCAGGCGTCCGGATATCGGACATGAGGGCTGCCGACCTCGCGGCCGGTGTCGCCTACCTGCCGCAGGCGCGCGCCATTCACTGGCCGTTGCCGGTGCGCGCCATCGTCGCGTTGGGCCGCCTGCCGCATCAAATGCGGGGCCAGACGACGCCACAGCACGACGACGCCGCAATTGCCGCCGCCATGGGCGACATGGAGGTGGCCGATTTCGCGGATCGGCCGGTGCTGGCGTTGTCGGGCGGGGAACAGGCGCGTGTGTTGCTGGCTCGGGCGCTGGCGCAAGAGCCGCGGTTGCTGATCGCCGACGAACCGACCGCCGGCCTCGACCTCGGCCACCAACTCGCTTTGATGCAGGGGCTTCGAAGCCGCGCGCGAACGGGGTCCAGCAGCATCGTTGCCCTGCACGACCTGGCGCTCGCCGCCAGATATGCCGATCGCGTGCTGTTGCTGGCCGAAGGTCAGATGGTCGCAGCGGGCCCACCCGCCGACGTGCTCACGTCCGCTCGCATCGCGGCCGTGTACGGCGTTGATATGCTTGTGACCCATGTCGACGGCCTACCGGTGTTCGTGCCGCGCGGGATCACCGCTGGATAAGCGAACCCGCCGCAGAAGTTGTTTTCACGCCAAGTTCGTGTGCTAGGGCCGCCGCTACGCATAACAGCGGGGCTACGAATGACCGAGAAACTTCAGAAGCCGGCGACCATCAATCTCGCACTCCAGGGCGGCGGCGCGCACGGCGCCTTCACCTGGGGCGTGCTCGATCGCCTGCTCGCCGACGACAGCGTGTCGCTCGGCTGGATCAGCGCGACGAGTGCTGGGGCGTTGAACGCGGTGGCGCTGGTCGCCGGCCTCGCCGCCGGTGGCCGTCAAGGCGCACGGCAGAAGTTGCATGACGTCTGGGACGCCGTCGCCAAAGCCAGCGCACCCGAATACCTCAAGCTCAATCCATTGTTGGCCGGCATCTCGCGATCGAGCGCGCTGGCTCAGATGACGCAGATGTTTTCGCCCTACGACTTCAACCCTCTCGGCATCGATCCGCTGCGGCGGCTGATCGAGGCGCATATCGATTTCGAACTGATCCGCACCACCAAAGGCCCCGAACTGCTGATCGCTGCGACGCACGTGGCCAGTGGCATGCCGCGCCTGTTCCGCCGCGCCGAGTTGACCATCGACGCGGTGCTGGCGTCCGCCTGCCTGCCGACGCTGCAGCAAGCGGTGGAAATCGACGGTCACAGCTATTGGGACGGCGGCTTCTCGGCCAATCCCGACCTGCTCACCATCGCCGCCGAAAGCGCGGTCGCCGATACGCTGATCGTACAACTGGTGCCGCTGCTGCGCCCGCAAAAGCCCACCAGCGCCCGCGACATCGGCGGCCATATCAGCCATTTGACGTTCAACAACCCGTTCTTGCGGGAACTCGAGCAACTCGAGACGATACGCCGGCTCGCTCCGCGCAAGCGTGGCTTATTCGGTGGCGTCATCGACGACCGCGACGGCCGCATCGCCAGTCACAGGTTTCACTTGATCGATGCCGGGAGGTTCACGGGGTCGCTGACGGTCGACAGCCGTGGCAAACCCGAAGTCGAGTTGCTGAGCTATCTCCGCAACGCCGGCGAAACCGAGGCCGGCAAGTGGCTGGACCGCTGCTGGCGTGAGGTCGGCGTGCGCGACACGGCAGAACTGGCCCAACGCCTAGCGGCGCATCGCGCGGCGGCCGATCCGCTGCGTGTCGCAGTCCGCAGCAACCCGGAAGTTGCGGCTTGAACGTGGCTGGAGCCCTGCCCCGCAGCGCTCATCCACAGGCACCAATCCCCGATCACATTCTTCTGCATGCCGGCAGAGAGTACCCCATGGACAGCGCGCCGGGTATTTGCTAGCACGTTGACCAAGCTGGGGCGAAAGTTCCGGCGTTTCCGTGCTATGGTTCCATGGTTAGAACTCGCGGGTGGCGACACCCTAAAGTTTGTGCCGGATGCGCCTGACAGTCCCGTTTCCGAATTCAATTCAGATCTCTCCGGCTGATGGCCGGTCCTATCGTGTCAACAACCAGCGAGGTTTTCCCGGGTGCTCGTCCAAGTTCGTGACAACAACGTCGATCAGGCCCTCAAGGCACTGAAGAAGAAGCTGCAGCGCGAAGGCGTGTTTCGCGAGATGAAGCTGCGTAATCATTTCGAGAAGCCCTCGGAAAAGCGCGTTCGCGAGCAGGCTGAAGCCGTGCGGCGCGCACGCAAGCTGGCCCGCAAGAAAGCCCAGCGCGAGGGCGTGATGCCGAACGGTCAGCGCGGCAAGGCTGCGGCGGCGAAGGTCGCTGGTCGCGGTGCGCCCGGCCGTGGTGGCCCCGGTGGCAGCCGTGAAGGTGGCGCTGGTGGTACCGGCGGTGGCTTCGGCGGCGGCAGTTCAGGTGGCGGCTTCGGCGGCGGCAACTCAGGCGGCGGCTTCGGCGGCGCGCGCTGAGATCGGCTGAGCTGATCCAGATCGGTAAATTTT
>JANLYD010000481.1:0-7952 GCA_031365465.1 Hyphomicrobiaceae bacterium | reverse complement strand
CCCAACCGGCGGGCATTCGACAAGCCTGGATGTCTCGCCCAGCCCTATGCGGAGCTTTGTCACGATCTGTGACCACTGCAAAACACGCCCGCCCACCCGCCCATACACGCGTTTCACCGCGATACATCCTTCACAAGCTGTCGGTTCAGGCGCCATCCTCTTGTGCGCTGAGCGATATCGTGCAGCCCATAGAGCCTCATCGATTTTGCTCGCGCGATCTTTTGGAATGGACTTCCTGGATGTTCCCTCTGGGTCCTGCGGGTTCCTGGGATTTCCCGCGTTTCACCATTGCGTCGAAGTCGCACTGCGCGCGAAACTCCAGTGAAGCCCCGGTTCGTAAGTGATGGTGACTATGATCGCCGATGAGACACCGCCGCAGTCACTTGACGAGCCGCCGAGGCCGCCCTCGGATGCTGCGAATGACAATGACGGCGTCACCGCAGCCGAAATGGACACGCACACTCTCAGAATTGCGCGCGCCCTTGGGCGGCAGATCGCGCGAGAAGAATTGAAGAGCCGCAAGGCCGCTAATGACAACAATCCGTAGGAGCCGACATGACTTCGGCCAGATCACCGGACACTGTTGCGATCAACCCGCGCAATCCACCCGACCATGTTTCGATGACACGGAGTAAGCTATGACCCGCGTTGCACTTTACGCCCGCTTTTCATCTGACAACCAGCGCGACGCGTCGATCATTGACCAGCTTCGTGCCTGCCGCCTTTACGCGGAGAAGCAAGGCTGGACCATCGTCGGCACGTATCAGGATCGCGCCGTGTCCGGCGCCTCGCTGGTTCGGGCTGGCATCCAAGAGTTGCTGATCGACGCCACAGCCGGCCGTTTCGACGTCGTGCTGTCGGAAGCGCTGGACCGTCTCAGCCGCGATCAGGAGGACGTCGCCGGCATCTTCAAGCGTATGGCGTTTGCCGACGTGAAGATCGTCACCCTGTCCGAAGGTGAGATCACGCATCTGCACGTCGGCCTCAAAGGGACGATGAACGCGCTGTTTCTGAAAGACCTCGCCGACAAGACGCGGCGCGGCTTGCGTGGCCGCGTCGAAGCCGGCAAGTCCGGCGGCGGCCTCTGTTACGGCTATGAAGTCGTGAAACAAACTGACAGCGCCGGTGAGCCGGTTTGCGGTGGCCGCCGTATCGTGCCTGCGGCGGCAGAAATCGTGCGGCGCGTCTTCCGCGAGTTTGTAAGTGGAGTTTCGCCTCGGCGTATCGCGTTTGGGCTGAACAAGGACAACGTGCCCGGACCTGATGGCACCGCCTGGGGCGATACCACGATCCGTGGCCACGTCAGCCGCGGCACCGGCATCTTGAACAACGAACTCTATGCAGGGCGGATTGTTTGGAACCGGCAGCGGTACATCAAGGACCCGAGCACTGGCAGACGGGTGTCGCGGCCCAATCCGCCACATGAATGGGTGACCGTTGACGTGCCAGAGCTTCGGATCGTTGCCGATGATCTCTGGCAGCGCGCGCGCCGCCATCAGGCGGCACTGGCAAAGGTATTCGAAGCAACGACCAAAGGCGTCCGCGATGCGCGCGCCAAGGCGCGCAGCGGTCTACGCCGTCCCAGCTATATGCTGTCTGGCCTTTTGGTCTGCGGCTGCTGTGGTGGCAAATACGGCCTCGTCGTCGGTGATCGATACGGCTGCCTCAATCGCCATCGGCGCAACACGTGCGAGAATGGCCGTACGATCCGGCGCGCCGTGATCGAAGAACGCGCATTGACCGGGATCAAGGAAAAGTTGGTGTCCGCCGACGCGGTCGCCGAAGCGGTCCGCGCCTATCACGAGGCCATGAATCGCGACAAACAGGAGCAGCGCGCCCAGTCGAGCGCCGATCGGCACACGCTGGCCAAGGTCGAGAGGACCATCAAAAGCATTATCACCGCCATCGAAGACGGCATGTACCAGCCGTCCATGAAGGCCCGCATGGATGATCTCGAGCGGCAGAAGGCAGAGATCACCGCGCGGATCGCCGTCGAGACGCCGCCGCTGCCCGACGTCAACCCGAACATCGCGGAAATCTACCGGCACAAGGTCCAGCGTCTGAGCGTGGCGCTGGCCGATCCGGTGACGGCGCAAGAGGCCACATCTGCCATTCGATCGTTGATCGGCGAGATCGTGCTGACGCCCGGCGACAAGCGCGGTGAAGTGCACGCGACCTTACGCGGCGAGCTGATGAGCATCCTCGATTTCGCCGCCGGGCGGAACGAGAAGCGAATCAACACCCCGCGCGCTATAACAGCTGTGGCTTCCAGCCCCCGCAACCAATGTTGCAGTACTGATCAGAAGGCGTTGTAAATCCGAGGTTTCCTGATTCAATTTCAAGGCCTTGGGGTTCATCGCCGTCGCCCGGCTTGATCGTCACGCGCCGTACGACACCGCGCACCACGGCGGTCGCCGCCCGTTCATCTGCCTCTGCTGACCCCAGCCGCATGTCCGACACCAACTTCCGATAGCTCGCAGCGCCGTCGCCCTGTGGGATCATGGGTGCGTCATCCGGCCTCACGGCAAGTTCGGCGGTGATCTCCCGCTTCTTGGCCGCCAGTTCGTTCAGGCGCGGACCGGCAACGGCCGGATCGGCATGGCCGTCTTCGACCAGCCGCAGCAGCCGGTCGGACTTTTTCTTCAGATCGCTCATTTCAGCTTCCAGCCGCGCCCGGCCCGCCGCCCGGTCGCCCTGTGCCCGCACGAAATCTTGGCGGTAGCTGGCGACGGCAAGGTCGAACATCTCGTCGGTAAACATCTGCGTTTCCAGCGCCGCCAGCACCCGATATTCGAGGCTGTCGACGCGCATTATCCGGCTGTCCATGCACAGGCCACTGTTGGTGCGTGCCGAGCAGCGCATGAAATGGCGCGTCGCGACGTTGTATTTGGCGCCGCAACAGCCACAGTACACGAGCCCCGACCGCAACCGCTTCGGTCCGCGTTGGGTGTTGAACTGCTTCAGCGGCATTCCACGCACCGCGCGCATACGCTGTGCCTTGTGCCAGATGCCTTCGTCGACGATGCGCATGTCCGGCGCATCCTGCCGCTGCCATTCATTTTCCGGATTGATGCGCGACACGCGCTTGCCCGTCGCCGGGTCCTTGATGAACCTTTGGCTATTGTAGACGATCATACCGTTGTAAAGCTCGTTGTTGAGCAGGACGTTGCGCCGCTGGTTGGAGCCGATCAGCGCGGACATGTTCCACTTGCCGCCCGACGGTCCTGGCTCGCCTTCCTGGTTCAATGCCCGTACGATGGCTATTGCGCCGGTGCCACCGACATATTGGGCGTAGATGCGGCGCACGATAGCCGCTTCCTTCTCGTTGATGACGCAGCGACCGCGATCATCGACAGATGGGATCACGTCGTAGCCATAGCTCTTGTCGCCGGGGATGCGCCCGGCCTTCACGAGTCCCATCTGGCCACGTCGCGTCTTCTGCGCGAGGTCTTTCAGGAACAGTGCCGCCATCGTGCCTTTGAGGCCTACATGGATCACTGACACACGGACATCTGCCAGCGTTTCGATGAGCACGCCCATGATGCTCAACCGCTCAAACAGGGGGCGATATCGGCCTGACTGTGCGACAACCGGTCGAGGCTTTCCGTGATCAGCACCTGCACCTTGCCGGCATGTATTCCGCCGCCGCCGTGTTTCCAATCCCGGTCACCTCGCTGATCGCCCGGTAACTCATTCCAAGGGCGTGCTTCAGCCACAGGATCTCATGTACCTTCCGCATCGATAATCTCTCCACTGGCATCGTTGGTCCCTCTCTGGTGAGAGGCACCGAGCAGGTGATTCGTTTGTCGACAGGGGCCGCTATCAGCCGGTTCTCGCCAGCTGTCCGTGATCATCGGAATGCTGTCCGCAATGGAGCGGAATCGGTGTCCGCGTTACGCCGGATTCCGCAAAGTGCCGAGCGTGACGAATTGTCGAGGCGCGCGAGAAGTGCCGTACGCACCGACCCCGGGCACGATATCGTTGATACCTACGAGACCGTAAAAGCCAAGCGTAAGGTAACGATCAAGGCCTCCGCAGCACAGCCAAAAGCGTACTTCACCAACGATCCAGCACTTAAGCCTGAAAGACCGGCTGACAAGAATGGCGGCAAGCAGGACGCGAAGCCAGCCGAAGATGTCAGGCCCAAGAGTGAAGACCTAGTCACCTTTGATGATGTGCCAGAGACAGCTCGCTGTCGCCGGGTGGAAACACAGGTCGCAGAGGCCTCGGCCACCAAGAGCGACGTCGGTTCGAATGTGCCGACGAGTTCGGCGGTCGTCTGCGAGGTTGGCGAAAATAACTGGAAACCGGTGAAAAGACGTTAGTTGTTGGGATCGGCCGGGCGCGAGGGCTTTCAGCCCTGATGATCGCAAAAGGCGCGTGCCGTAATCCCGCGCGGCGGCACCCCGCGTGTGCCGCCCACGACTTTCGACCGCGCCCATTGATCGGGTTCAGCAAAGATATACTCCGGTAGTACAGCAGCGTGGGCGAACGAAGAACGTTGGGCTGTGGTTTTCCGCATTACCCCTGTTCGCGACAGGCCTTAGGATGGGGCGGAACCAGCGCGGTTGACCCAACTCGACCGTAGCGACGGTAAAGCTTGCACCATTGCGCCGCGTCCGCCTGTGGTCAGAGCATCAAGGCAAGGCACGGAAACAACGGGCCGGAGCATCGGGAAAGCGTGTCAGCAGAACATCTTAGCGCGACGCTTTCGGTCCTTGCTGACGAACGCCCACTCTAGGCAGTAGAAACGCGCGTCGCACGCCTAGTAACAATCCGTACCGTAGCCGTTTCTTGAACAGCAAGCGATACAGGCTTGTTTAGACGCGAGACCCTGGCACTATGCAAACACACCAAGCTGGCTTTTCGGCGTGAAAATGCGGCACTCGTTTACCTCGGGTGTGCCGCGCATATACTTGCCGCGCCAGACGCCCGTTTTCCGGCATACCGCTGCTGATGACTCGCAGGGTAGCTCGACTTTTGTGAGTTTACTTTTCACTCGGTGCTCAAGGCAATATCCAAGCGATTCATCACAACTCTTGGACCTGTTGCACTTTTCCTGCGCCGTTGTCGGCGTTGTCGAAAGTAGCAATCCGAGTGAAATAGTGAGAGCAAGTACGGCCTTCATGTGATGTCTCCTCTCCAAGCTTCGTCGGTGGTTAAATTTAAGCGCCGGACCGGGGGGTTGCAACGGTTCTCGTTGGCCGTACGCAGTTATGCGTATTCGGCAATCGGGGCGCCAGACCTATGCTCTCCTCCACCGTCCGGTAGAGGAGAAGGAACATGCTTTCAAACTCTCGCAAAATCGCCAGCCTTTTCAGCGCAATCGCCTTCGTCGGCTTGTCCGGCATTGTGGGGGCACGGGCGGATGACCTAGCCACAACGGCCGTCTACAAAGACATTCAGGCGACACTCGGTATCGTCCCCGGCTTCTTCAAGGCGTTCCCGGAGTCCGGCATCGCCGGCGCCTGGACGGAATTCAAGAGTGTGCAATTGAACCCGGCGACGAAGCTCAACGGCAAGACCAAGGAACTTATCGGCCTTGCCGTGGCCTCGCAGATGCCATGCGCCTACTGCGTCTACTTCCACACCGCGGTGGCCAAGGCCAATGGCGCGACGGACGACGAGATCAAGGAAGCCGTGGCGATGGCCGCGATCTCTCGCCACTGGAGCACGGTGCTGCATGGCATGCAGATCGACCTCCCGACGTTCAAGAGCGAAACCGACACGGTTTTGAAGCTCGCGGCCGAGAAGACCAAGAAATAGCGACTGAGGCGACTTCGACGGTCGCCACCGACGCCGCCCAACAACGCGATGGGAGATCATCATGAACAGCGAATTCTTGTCTTTGCCGGCTCTCAGCCTCGCCATCGAAACTCGGGACGCCAAAGCGTTGCACGGCTTCTATGCCGAAGACGCCCACTTGCGGATCATCGACCGTGACCATCCGCCGAGCCAACCGCTGGAGTTCGTCGGCCGCAAGGCGATCGCCTCCTATTTCGATGACGTCTGTGGTCGCACGATGACCCACAAGGTCGAAAGCGGCTGTGTGGACAGCGCCCGGCTCGCCTTCACGCAGGCCTGCGCATATCCCGACGGCACGCGCGTGTTCTGCTCGACCCTGGCGGAATTGAAGGACCGCAAGATCACCAGCCAGACCATCGTCCAGGCCTGGGATGCCTGATCTCACGCAGGATTTCGGAAGCACCGAGACATGAATGCTCGCGACTGAAATCTCGCCTCCGTCGTGCGACGTGTTCACCTGTAGCAGTTCAATACAGCGGGTGGGCACGGACCCGAGAGTGCGTCGTCGAAGTTGCAGGTGCCAATTCCGTAATCGCATTCACCCAACACGAGTTTCTCAAATTCAAGAGGAGAGTCGCATGTCTGAGAAATCCGAACTCAAGAGCTTCACGGCGCCAGACGAAGTGCGTGAGTTCCCCCTTGGCCGGATCGAACTCGTCAAGATCGGTGGCGCCATGATCGGCCGCGCCGTGTTCGAGCCCGGTTGGCGTTGGGCGACGTCCGTGCAGCCGCTCGCCAAGACGAAGAGCTGCGAAGCACCGCATTTCCAGTACCACGTCTCCGGCGTGCTGCGGATCAAGATGGACAACGGGGCTGAATTCGACTGCAAGCCCGGCGATATCTCGCTGCTGCCGAGTGGTCATGATGCCTGGGTGATCGGCAACGAGCCGGCCATTGTGGTCGACTTCCAGGGCATGGTCGACTACGCGACGGCCAGCCACGCTCATTGACCGCATCGCCTTGAAGGCAAGCCACGCGTCGAGACGTTCGTCAACGCAACGCTCGAGACGTGGGCCGCCACGTGCAGCCAGCCGCATTCCTGCGCGGCCAATTCCAGAAGGGTTCATTCCAATGAGCGCCATCAATGTCGTTCGCTTTCGCGTCAAGCCCGGCAAGGACGAGGCATTCCTTGCAGCCCATGCCCAAGGTCGCGCCAATTGGCCGGGTTTGCACAAGGGATCGATCATCAAGACCGGCGAACGCAGCTATTGCCTGGTCGACGAGTGGTCAGACGTTGAAGCGATTGCTGCCGCCCGCGCGCGCATGGTCGCGACGCTCGATACGTTCCGGCCACTGCTCGTGGACCTGGGCGGCGGGCTCGGCGTCACTGATGCGGTATCGGGCCCGGTCATGCTCGACTTGAAGTAAAGTAAAATGCGGGTGGCGCGCTCTGGTGCAAGTCAAAGTGTGCCGCTCGTGCGTGCCGGGTTCCTCCCTTTTGCGGGACAAACGTCGCGGCAGAACGAGGCGTGGCGCAGCATCAGCCGGATCGCAGCTCGGCGAGAATTCGACGGCCGGCCTGCTCGAAGCGTGCGACATCGTCGTAAGTTCGCGCCAGCATCATCGCGCCTTCCAGCGACGCGACAACAATGCGTGCGACCTCGCGTGACGGCCCCTTGAACGCCAGATGACCGCTCCGCCGGCCCGCGTCCATGACCGTCGCTAGCCAAGCCTCATTGGAATCGAAAAAGCGCGTCACCTCCACGCGAACGGGGTCCGGCAGCGTCGCGAACTCCGCCGCCAGCATGCCGCAAAGGCACATTCGGCCATCCGCCAGCACACCGGTGTAGAGGCCGACATAGAACTCAAGCTTTGGCACGGCATCTGCGGTTCGCCGATCGATGTCGTCGAGTGCCGCCAGAAACCCTTGTGTATAGCGCGCCATCAAGCTGCGCCCGAGCTCGGCCTTGCTCGGAAAATGATAGTGCAGGCTCGCCTTGGTCACCTTCATGGCCGTCGCGATATCCGCATAACTGAAACCATTGTAGCCCCGCACCTGGATCAGCCGCTCGGCGAGATCGAGAATGCGCTGTGCGGTGCTTGACCCACGCGCCGCTGCTGCCGTCATCGTGACACTCCCTAGCGGATCGAGCATGCACCCCATTACAGTCGCACTATAGCAATTTACCTACTAGTTGACAACTTAC
>JANLYD010000423.1:0-2771 GCA_031365465.1 Hyphomicrobiaceae bacterium | reverse complement strand
CCCTGGTCAATCGGAATCTTCGACTGCATGAACTTCTTCACGAACGGTTGATGCTCGACCGGCGTGGTCGCTTCGTTGCCGGCGGCATCGCGCGCGTAGGCGGTGATGCGCGTGTTGACGTCCTGGTCGTGGCGCAGCGCGTAGAACCCGACCCGCACCGCGGGATCGCTGATGCCGACCGCCGAACCCGGGTAGAAACGGAAGCGCGCATCGCCCACCTGCACGCCGGCCTCGACGTCTTCCGGCGTCGCCCGCATCACCACGAACTCGGCGCCGCCAAGGTTGATGAAGTGGTGGATGGACACGACCGCGACCCGTGGCGGATCCAGCCGGGCGACCAGCTCGCGCTTTTCGGTGCTGGACGCGGTGCGTAAGCCATACAGCGTCTTGCGGGTCGCGGCGACGATCAGGCTCGCGGGCCCGTTCACAAGGCCGTCGCGGCCGATCGTCGCGGTCATCACCAGGTTGCCGTTCGCGGGATCCGACTTCAGGTCCGACAGCGGCACCGTCTTGCCGTTTTGTTCGAGAGTCATCGAGCCGCCGACAATGTCCGATGGCGCTGTGATCGTCACGGACACGGGCGTCGATCGTCCGATGAATTTTTCGGGCGAGCTAATCGTGATCGTGGGACCGGCTTCGCGGCCTGCCATGTACCACATCACGCCGGCGCCAATCACCGCCAGAAGCAGAACGCCTGAAAGGAAGAGCTTGAAAAATCTCATTCCTGCTATTTCAGCAGAAGAATGGGGGAAAATCACTCGCTATGCGCGCATTGACCTCCCTCGTGGTGTTGATTTGCCTGGCAATGCCCGCGGAAGGTCGACAGTCGCCGAGACCCGAGCCGCCTTCCACCCTCCGGGCGCCAACCAGAGCCGAGACGCTACGAGGAGAGTACGGGAGGTATCGCGCCAACAACGATCTCCTCTACTACGACCTCGATGTGCGCGTCGATCCCGACAAGCAGTGGATCAGCGGTCGCAACACCATTCGCTTCAAGATGTTGAAGGACGATTCGCGGATTCAGCTCGATCTGTTTTCGAACTTCACGATCGAGCGCATCGCGTTCGGGAAGACCGAGCTGAAATACACGCGCGACCTGAATACGGTCTACATCGACTTCCCACAGTCGTTGAAGGCCGGAAGGACCTACACAATTGATTTCAATTACTCGGGCGCGCCGCTCGAGATTGGACGCTTCGACGCCCTCGCGTTCAAGAAGGATCCGGCCGGCGGCCATTGGCTCAACACCGCCAACGAAGGCGTCGGCTCGGCGGTGTGGTGGCCGAGCAAGGATTCCTGGCGCGATGAGCCGGAAGGCATGGACATCCGAGTCTCGATTCCGAGCGACCTCGTCAACGTCTCGAACGGCCGGTTCATCGACAAGGCCGATCTCGGCGACGGCTATACCAAGTGGCACTACCGGGTGCACTATCCGATCAACAGCTACAACGTCTCGCTCAACATCGGCCATTACGTCCACTTTGGCGAGCAGCTGGGCGACCAGACGCTCGACTACTACGTGCTGCCAGGCAACCTCGAGAAGGCCAAGGTGCAGTTCGCGCAGTCGAAGGGGATGATCGAGGCGTTCGAGAAATATTTCGGTGAGTATCCATTCAAGAAGGATGGCTTCAAGCTGATCGAAGTGCCCTACTCGGGCATGGAACACCAGAGCGCCGTGACCTACGGCAATCGCTTCGCGAATGGCTACCTGGAGCGCGACTGGACCGGCGTCGGCATCAGCCTGAAATTCGACTTCATCATCATTCACGAGAGCGCCCACGAGTGGTTTGGCAACGCCGTGTCGGCGGCGGATCAGGCCGACATGTGGATTCACGAAGGCTGGGCCACGTATCTCGAGTGCCTCTACGTCGAGCACATGTTCGGCCACGACGACTACTTGAAATATACCAACGCCTACAAGACCAAGATCGCGAACAAGGAACCGATCATCATCCAGCGAGGCATCGCGCGCGATCCCAACCAGGACATGTATTTCAAGGGCGCCCTGTTTCTCCACACCCTGCGCAACGTCGTCAACGACGATGCGAAGTGGTTCAAGCTGCAGCGCGATTTGTATGCCGAGTTCAAGTTCAAGAATAACTTCACCGCAGAGATCGTCGCGTTCGTCAGCAGGCAACTCGGCCAGGACATGACGCCGATCTTCGATCAGTACTTGCGGCGCGCGGATTTGCCGGTGCTCGAGCTGACGTTCAACGCCACGGAGAAGACGGTCTCCTACCGATGGAAGGCCGCAGAGCGCGCGTTCGCGATGCCGATTCGCGTCGGCGATGCCGCGAACTGGCAGACGATTCAGCCGACCGCGGAGTGGAAATCAATGCCGTGGACCGCCGGGCAGGAACAGTTCACGGTCGCGACCGACCTGTACTACGTCAATGTCGCGATTCTCGACGGCGCCGGGCATCCGCTCAAACCGTAGCAAATTGGATCGTCAAGTCTTCAAACGGCAGTTTCTTGGATCTTGCCGCCGCTAATGATCAGTCGGGCGCGCCGCAGCGTTTGAGCGCGCGTTCAATTCGGCGACGGTGCTCGGCCGGCAGTACGACGTCACCGCCTCCGGCACGACGGGCTACAACCAGCCGCTCGAAATCATGAATCCGCGGTTGCTACGATTCGGCGTTCGTTCCAATTCTGAACGCCGGCTGAACTCCGGTTCCACGGGTTCCACGAGTTCCAATGGCATTGTTCTGCCCCGGTACCAAAGGTTCGATCGCGCGAAGAAGGCGAACTCTTGGAACAGCAGCAGAACGACG
>JANLYD010000422.1:0-1884 GCA_031365465.1 Hyphomicrobiaceae bacterium | reverse complement strand
GACGTGGTGCCGATCTGCTTCATCGCCGGGCCGAAGCCGACGAGGTAGCCATAACCGGTGATGCCGACGAGACCGAGCGCCATGCCGACCGGCACGCGCAACAGCATCAGGATGAACAGGGCGAGAAAGCCTATCAAGGCGACGGCGTCGGGGCTCATGCGCAGGTGCCGTCCGTGGTTGCCGCCGTCATGCTTGTCGCCGTGACTGTTTGGTTGTCCGTGTTCATATCGCCACCGCGCCAGATTCAGCCGGACGCGTGATCAGCCGCCAGGTCCGAACCGCGATCAGCACCACCGCCGACACGTCACCCAACCACGCGACCAAAAAGAACGGCCACGTCGGCAGACGCAGATCGTAGGTGAGCACGTTGTCGTAGTAGGTGTTGTAGACCTTATCGAACAGCGTGATCGTCTGCACGGTGACGACGAACAGCAGCACCAGCGTTGCAAACACATCGATGATGCGCTTCCACTTCGGATTGGCCGCCGTCCACAGCAGATCGACCGAAATGTGCCCACCGCGGTAGCTCGTTGCCGCGATGCCCCAGAAAATCAGAATCCCGAGCAGCAGCTTGCCGAAATTATCGGCGTCCGGAATCTGCACCCGGAACAGTTCGCGCAGCGTCACCGACAGGAAGATATTCGCCGCCACCAACCCGACGAAAATCGCCGCCAGCATTTCAATGCCGTCGATAAACCGGTCCATGCCGTTCTTGGGAAGAGCTGGGTTCGGGACGCGATCACCCGCAGTTGCAACGTCAGTCATTGTCGGTTCCATGGCCTGCGAAGCGTCGTAGCAGAATGTCCGTCCACCGCACTTGTCGCGACACACATTCATTCTTGATGAAAGATTCCTCCTCCCCCTTGAGGGGGGAGGAAGACGCGGCTCGGTTTTCGCACTTCGCGAAAAACGAAGCGCCGCGTCAGGTGGGGGTGAGCGGACTAACCGGTACGACGGAGCCATCACCCCCACCCCGGCCCTCCCCCCTCAAAGGGGGAGGGGGAGACAAACTATAGAGCTGCGCCGATACCGAAATGTCAGTGCAACCGTTGGATTCGTGCGTGGCTCAATTGCCTCAATACGCCGCGCCGAACTTGGTGAGCTGCTCCTTGAGCTCCTTCATCGCGGCCGCTGGATCGGTGCCGGTTTTCTTCACGTCGTCGGCCCACTTGGCTTCGAGCGGCTCGGCAGCCTTGCGCCACAGCGCCAGTTGATCGGCCGACAAGCCATACGTCTCATGGCCTTCCATTGCCTTGATCTTGGCGCGGCCGGCGAACTCCGCCTGGCCCCACTCGTCGCCGATCCGGCCCGCCCATTCGTTGGTGCAGTGGTCGTCGACCGCTTTCTTCTGGCCAGCCGACATGCCGTCGTATTTACCCTTGTTGATCACCCACGCGAACGTCGTCACGTAGAGCGGCACGTCCATGTGGTATTTCACCACTTTGTCGACGCCGAACGAGATGATCGAGCCCCACGGGAACGTCACGGCATCGGCCACGCCCTTATCCAGAATTTCGCGCACTTCCGGCGCGGACGACTGCACGTTGGTCGCCCCGAGCGACGTCATCATGGAGGCCATGGTCGCGTGCGCGGGACGGATCTTCATGCCGTTGATATCGGCTGGCACCATAACCTTCTTGGTCTTGGAATGGATCGCGCCCGGATCGTGAATGAAGGCGAGGCAGAACTTGACATCCTTCATCTCCTTCTCGGCGTACTTGCGGTACCACGCGTCCAGCGCCTGCGAGCCACCTTTGGCGTTGCTCATCAGGAATGGCAGTTCGCCGGCGCCAATCAACGGGAAGCGTCCGGGTTGATAGCCTGGGTTGATGTAGGTGATGTCGGCAATACCATCGCGCGCCATATCATAGTGATCGAACGCTT
>JANLYD010000409.1:0-9491 GCA_031365465.1 Hyphomicrobiaceae bacterium | reverse complement strand
GCGCTGTATCTTCGCGCGCACACCACGCAGGACACCGCCCTCGGCGCGTCGCCGGCGACCGTGTCCGCGCCGATCATCACGACCCCCACCGCGATCGCGGCCGTGACTGCGGAGCATGTCAGATCGTTTTCAATTCAGGATCAGATATTGGGAGAGTTGTCGTGGATGGCCGCCTGCGCGGCCATGACGAAACGTTTGGACGCTGTGCCAACTTTACGCCGGCTTTTTTGGAGGTTCGGTTGCGCCCGAGGATTTGATGCGGGCGACATCGTCGCTCGAATAGCCGAGGACTTCGGCGAGGATCTGGTCGGTGTGTTCGCCGAGCAAAGGCGAGCGCACGACTTCGGTCGGGCTGTCTGACAGTTTGATCGGGTTGCCGACGGTCAGGTATTTTCCGCGCTTGGGGTGATCGACTTCGACGACGGTGCCGGTGTCACGCAGCGACTTGTCTTCCGCCAGTTCTTTCATCGACAGAATTGGGCCGCAGGGAATGTCGAACTCGTTGAGGATGTCCATGGCTTCGAACTTGGTCTTGGTCATGGTCCACTGCTCGATGCGACCAAAAATCTCGTTCAGGCGTGGCAGCCGCACTGCGGGTTTCGAGTAGTTCGGATCGGTTTTCCACGTGGGTTCGCCGATGACGTCGCAGATCTTCTCCCAAACCGGGGCCTGCGTAATGAAGTAGATGTAGGCGTCGGGATCTTTTTCCCAGCCCTTGCACTTCAGGATGCGGCCGGGCTGGCCACCGCCGGAGTCGTTGCCCGCACGCGGCACCGCCTCGCCGAACGGAATGCCTTCGCCGAACTGGCTGAATTCCTTGAGCGGGCCGTGCGCCAAGCGCTGCTGGTCACGCAATTTGACGCGACACAGATTGAGCACGCCGTCCTGCATGGCGCAGGTGACTTTCTGGCCCTTGCCGGTCGTCGTGCGCTGGAACAGCGCAGTGACGATACCGAGTGCCAGATGCAGTCCGGTGCCGCTGTCGCCGATCTGAGCGCCGGTGACGAGCGGCAAGCCGTCGCGGAAGCCGGTGGTAGACGCAGCGCCGCCGGTGCACTGCGCGACGTTTTCGTAGACCTTGCAATCTTCATAGGGGCCGGGGCCGAAGCCTTTGATCGAGGCGACGATCATCAGCGGGTTCAGCGCGTGGATCTTCTCCCAGGTGAAGCCCATGCGATCGAGCACGCCGGGACCAAAATTTTCGACCAGCACGTCGCACGACAAGATCAAGCGTTCCAGCACTTCCTTGCCGGTCTTGTTCTTGGTGTCGAGCGTGATGGAACGCTTGTTGTGATTGAGCATGGTGAAATAAAGCGCGTCGGCATCGGGCACATCCATCAGCTGGCCGCGCGTGATGTCACCGACGCCCGGCCGTTCGACCTTGATCACGTCGGCGCCGAACCAGGCGAGGAGCTGCGTACACGTCGGCCCTGATTGCACATGCGTGAAATCGAGAATGCGAACGCCTTTGAGGGCTTGGGTCATGGGAGTTCCGAGGTTGGTGAGTGTCGAATATATGAAACGATTACGATCAAGGGCGCGACGCCCCTGACGCGATGAGATCAAGCCTTCTTCGCCACTACGCTCTGCGGGTTGAGGTTGCCGATGCGGCCGCTTTCGGTGCCGGCTTTCTCGTCGATGATGGCGTTGATGAGAGTGGGCTCGCGGCTGTCCATCGCGGCCTTGACCGCTGCCGACAACTCCGAGGGAGAGGTGACGCGCACGCCGTTGCCACCGAAGGCCTTGGCCATCAGTTCGTAAGCTGAATCCTTGACGAACGTCGTCCACGCCGGGTCGCTGCCGCCGGGATTGGTGTCGGTGCCGCGATATATGCCGTTGTTGTTGAACACGACGATACAGATCGGCAGCTTGTAGCGGCAGACCGTTTCGATCTCCATGCCGGAGAAGCCGAAAGCGCTGTCGCCACACACGGCGAGTACCTGCTTGCCGGTCTCGACTGCGGCCGCCACCGAGTAGCCCATGCCGATGCCCATGATGCCCCAGGTGCCGACATCCAGCCGGGTGCGCGGTTGATAGATGTCGATGATGGACCGGGCGAAGTCGAGGGTGTTGGCGCCCTCGTTGACGAGGATGGTATCGGGCCGATCCTTGATGATGGCTTTGAGTGCGCCGAGCGCGCCGTGATAGTCCATCGGGTTGTTGTTGTTCTGCAGGCGCGGCGCCATCTTGGCGACGTTGTCCTCGACCTTGGCGCGGATGCTGTCGGCCCAGGCCTTCGGCTTCACCCAGTCGTCACCGATGCGCGAAAGCATAACCGCGACAGCCGAACCGATGTCCCCGACGACAGGCGCGGCGATCTCGATGTTGCTGTCCATTTCGCGCGGCTCGATGTCGACCTGGATGAATTTCTGCGTGCCTGCAGCGCCCCAGGTTTTGCCTTTGCCGTGGCTGAGCAGCCAGTTCAACCGGGCGCCGATCAGCATCACCACGTCCGCTTCCTTCAGCACCAGCGAGCGTGCGGCGCCAGCGGACAGCGGATGGGTGTCGGGCAGCAGGCCCTTGGCCATGCTCATGGGCAGGTAAGGAATTCCGGTCTGTTCGACGAGTTGGCGAATATTGGCGTCGACCTGTGCGTAGGCTGCGCCCTTGCCCAGAATGATGAGCGGTTTCTTGGCGGCCTTCAGTAGGCCGAGTGCGCGATCCACTGACGCCAACGAGGGAATTTGCGCCGGCGCGGCGTCGATCACTTTCACCAGCGACTTGGCGCCGGCCGTGGCGTCCATGACCTGGCCGAACAGTTTGGCGGGCAAATCGAGATAAACGCCGCCGGGGCGGCCCGAAACGGCCGCGCGGATGGCGCGGGCAACGGCAATGCCGATGTCGGCTGCATGCAGCACGCGATAAGCGGCCTTGCAGACATTCTTGGCGACGGCGAGATGGTCCATCTCTTCGTAGTCGCCCTGCTGGAGATCGACGACCTCGCGTTCGGACGAACCAGAAATGAGGATCATCGGGAAGCAGTTGGTCGTCGCATGTGCGAGGGCTGTGAGACCGTTGAGGAAGCCGGGCGCCGAAACCGTGAGGCAGACGCCAGGCTTCTGCGTGAGATAGCCGGCGATCGAGGCTGCATAGCCGGCGTGCTGTTCATGGCGAAACGCGATGACCCGCATGCCGGCGGCCTGCATGTATCGGCCGAGGTCGGTAATGGGGATGCCCGGTACGCCGTAGATCGTGTCGATGCCATTCATTTTGAGAGCGTCGATGATCAGGTGGAAGCCATCGGTCAGGTTCTGCGACTGCGTATCGGACGACATAATGTGTTCTCTCCCTTGGACCCCGGAGGGTAGTGTTCTTTTTCTACAGCCAGCTTTTGCGCCGGCTCGTGTTTGCAGATCGACAAAGCGTTCAATCGATATCGACGAATTTCTCGACGTGATCGCGTAGTCGCAGCGTATGCTCGCGAACCAGCCGCTCGGCGCGCTCGGTGTCGCGTGCCTCGAGGGCGGCCACGATTTCCTGATGATCGACGATGGAGCGTTTGGCGCGGTCGTGCTCGCCGATCGTGCGGTTGCGAATGGCGCGAACGTGAAAAAACAAATCCTCGGCCAGTTTTGAAATCAGCGGACAGCCGCCCAGGCCGATGATGGTTTGATGAAACCGAATGTTGGCGTCGGAATACTCGCCCATGTTCTGGGCGACGGCGTCGGTGGAGAACGCGTCGATGTGCTCGTGGAGGCCTTTGAGTTCGTCGTCGGTGGCCTCGGTGGTGGCGAGCCGCGCGGCCATGCTTTCGAGCGCTGCCCACACGGTGATCATGTCGAGAATGTCGGATTTGGTCTTGCGCACGATGTAAATGCCGCGACGCGCGACGATCTTGACCAGTCCCTCGCTCTCAAGCTGAGCCAACGCCTCGCGGAGGGGCGTTCGCGACACACCGAAGCGCTCGGAAAGATCGCGTTCGTCGAGTTTCAGTTCGGCGCCGGGATCGTAAATGTTGAGGTTGGTAATCGCCGACTTCAGCGCGTCATAGGTCCGCGCCTTCAAACTCAGGCCTTCGTGGATCGGGACGATTTTCAGTTGCAGTCCAGACATCACAGCCACACTCACTGACCCGGCAACCATCGCTTCAGCCCAAGCGAGCGCGCGGTAGTTTTCTGGTTCCTGGCATACCATACACCAATTGACAGACACGCTGTCAAGGCGTGGCCTCAAACGGCTGCGGTGCACAACAATTAGGCTAAACTCATTCGTGCGGCAGGTCGAAAAACTGCTAACATCGATTCGCTGCGGAGACGATTGCATGCTCAAAACACGCATCATTCCCTGTCTGGACGTCAAAGACGGCAGGGTCGTCAAAGGAATAAACTTCGTCGATCTGGTCGATGCCGGCGACCCGGTCGAGGCGGCGGCGGCCTATGATGCGGCAGGCGCCGACGAACTTTGTTTCCTCGACATTACGGCCACGCACGAAAATCGCGGCATCATATTCGATATCATCGAACGCACGGCGTCGCGTTGTTTCATGCCTTTGACCGTCGGCGGCGGCGTGCGCACGACCGACGACATCAGGCGGTTGCTGAAGGCTGGCGCCGACAAGGTTTCAATCAACTCGGCGGCCGTTGCCAATCGCGCGTTCATCAAAGAGGCGTCGGAAAAATTCGGCGCCCAATGCATCGTCGTGGCGATCGACGCCAAGCGACGGGCACCTCAAACGGGCCGCGACGGCAACGTCAGTGCTTGGGAAATCTATACCCATGGCGGGCGCAAGGCGACGGGGATCGACGCGGTTCAGTTCGCAATCGAAGTCGCTGATCTGGGCGCAGGCGAGATCCTGCTGACGTCGATGGACCGCGACGGCACCAAAGCCGGTTTCGATCTCGAGCTTACCCGGTCGATCTCCGACGCGGTGTCGATCCCGGTGGTCGCGTCGGGGGGCGTTGGGTCGCTGGACGATCTGGTCGACGGGGTGACTATCGGTCACGCCAGCGCCGTGCTGGCTGCATCCATTTTCCATTTCGGAACGTATAGCATCGGGCAAGCCAAGGCGCACATGTCCCGCGCCGGACTGGCAATGCGTGAGGTTAGAAATTGAGTGGGGCACCGGTTTAACTAGGGGAATAAAGTCGCTGCGCGAAAAAATATCGAAAACTGCTTCGTGGACTGTACGTTTTTTGAGGGTTCGGGAGTTACAGCGGTGACAGAACGAGATTAGACGCCGAACAACGCGATCGAGGGGAACAAAGAGCTAGAACGCATGGGTGCAAGAACGTGAACACGACGGTACTTTCAATTCTTCGCCGACATCCCAATTATACTTCTACGCTGATTTTCGGGACGTCGGTGCGACGGGTGACTGCGGCGTAACTGACAGCGGTGCGATAGGCGATGCGGGCGGGCAACGCCGTGACAAAATCGCCGCATGAACTTATGCCCGCCCCATTTTTCTGATGTAGTACTCAACTCGGATGGTGACTGAAGAGGCGGTGACAACATGATGCCGAAACAGGACAACATCTTCGACCTCTACGCAAAGTCGTACGAGAGTTCGAAGCAAAGCAGAATGGCACTTCGCGACTATCTCGATGGCTGTAAGACCGACGCGTCGTTCTACGCAGGGCCCGCAGAGCGCATGCTGGCTGCCATCGGGGAAGCGGAGTTGGTCGATACGGCCAAGGATTCGCGCCTCAGCCGGATCTACTCCAACAGGACCATCAAAGTTTATCCGACCTTCCGGGACTTTTATGGCCTCGAGGAAACGATCGAGCGCATCGTCGGATACTTTCGTCACGCGGCGCAGGGCTTGGAAGAACGGAAGCAAATCCTCTACCTGCTCGGACCGGTCGGCGGCGGCAAGTCGTCGCTCGCTGAACGGCTCAAAGAGCTCATGGAGCATAAGCCGATCTATGTGCTGGCGACACAGGACGAAATCAGTCCGGTGTTCGAGAGCCCGCTCGGCTTGTTCGATCCGATCGCGATGGCTGCGATGCTCGAGGAACGCTACAATATTCCGCGCCGCATGCTTCCGGGGCTGATGAGCCCCTGGGCCGTGAAACGGCTCGACGAATTCGGCGGCGACATCTCGAAGTTTTCAGTGGTCAAGTTGACGCCGTCGAAGTTGCGGCAGATCGGCATCTCGAAGACCGAGCCGGGCGATGAGAACAATCAAGACATCTCGGCCCTGGTCGGGAAGGTGGATATCCGCAAGCTGGAGCATTTCGGGCAGAACGACGCCGATGCCTATTCCTATTCCGGTGGTTTGAACCGGACGACGCAGGGCGTGCTCGAGTTCGTCGAAATGTTCAAAGCGCCGCTCAAGATGTTGCACCCGTTACTTACGGCGACGCAGGAACGGTCCTATGTCGGCACGGAAAACGTCGGCGCGATGCCGTATCAGGGCATTATCATCGCGCACTCCAACGAGAGCGAATGGCAGAGCTTCCGGTCGAACAAGAACAACGAGGCGTTCCTCGACCGTATCTGCGTGATCACGGTGCCTTACTGCTTGCGCGTTTCCGAAGAGAAGAAGATCTACGAAAAGCTGCTGCAATCGAGCGATCTGCGGAACGCACCTTGCGCTCCCGGCACGCTCGAGATGCTTGCTCGCTTTTCGGTGCTATCGCGGCTGTCGGAGCACGAGAACTCTCAACTGTTCTCGAAGATGCGAGTGTATGATGGCGAAAGCCTGAAGGACACCGATCCGCATGCGAAGACGATCCAGGAGTACCGTGACGCAGGGGGTGTGACGGAAGGTATGGACGGAGCGTCGACGCGCTTCGCCTACAAGATTCTGTCCGGCACCTTCAATTTCGACAACACCGAAGTTGCGGCAGATCCCGTGCATCTTCTGTACGTGATCGAACAGGCGGTGCGTCGCGAGCAGATGCCGGAAGAGACCGAGAGCCGGTATCTGGAATTCCTGAAGGAAGAGCTGGCACCGCGCTATGCGGAGTTCATCGGCAATGAAGTGCAGAAGGCCTATCTGGAGAGCTATTCGGACTTCGGGCAGAATCTGTTCGACCGTTACGTGTCGTACGCCGATGCCTGGATCGAGGACCATGACTTCAAGGATCCCGACACGGGCAACCTGATGAGCCGCCAAGTTCTCGAGCAGGAACTCTCCAAGATCGAGAAGCCGGCGGGCATCGCGAACCCTAAGGACTTCCGGTTCGAAGTCGTCAAGTTCGCGCTGCGCGCCCGCGCCAAAAACGGGGGCAAGAACCCGAGCTGGACATCCTACGAAAAGATCCGCGACGTCATCGAACGCCGCATGTTCAGCCAGGTCGAGGATCTGCTGCCGATTATCTCGTTCGGCAAGAAAGCCGATCACGACACGGAGAAGAAGCATGACGAGTTCGTCAACCGGATGGTCTCGCGGGGCTATACGCCGCGTCAGGTCCGCCGGCTCGTCGAGTGGTACATGCGCGTGAAGAAGGCTGGTTGATGCGAGTGCGTGGGTGGTCGGTTGGCGGGTGGTTCTCGAAGATATTTCGGGATGCACTAGTTTCCACCCACTGCCCACAGCCGACTACTCACGGACTCATTCATGCAAATTGTGGATCGACGCCTCAATCCTAAATCCAAGAGCCTCGGCAATCGCCAGCGATTTCTGCGACGCGCCAAAGCCGAAATCCGCGAGGCGGTCAAAGACGCCATCAAGAACCGGAAGGTGTCGCAGGCCGACGCTGGAGAAAAGGTCACGATTCGTTCGAAGAACCTGCGGGAGCCGTCGTTCGGGCTTGGGCGCGGCGTTGGCAATCGTGATTTCGTACTGCCCGGTAACGAGCAGTACCGTGTCGGCGATGCGATCCCCAAGCCGCCCGGCGGCGGGGGCGGCGGGGGCAAGGGGCGGGAGGGCAGCCCCGATGGCGAAGGCCAGGACGAATTCAGCTTCGTGCTCAGCCGCGACGAATTCCTCGATCTTTTCTTCGAGGATCTCAAGCTACCGAATTTGATCAAGGTGAAGCTGAAGGACCTCAAGGTTTCGAAACCCGCGCGGGCTGGGTTTTCGGCGGATGGTTCGCCAGCGCGGCTCAATCATGTCCGTACGATGCGTAACAGTCTCGGACGGCGGATTGCGCTGCGGCGCCCGACCGAAGCAGAGATCAAGGCGCTGGAAGATGCTCTGGCCGCCGCAGAAGCGGACAGTTTGCGAAACGAAACTGTTATCGCCGATCTGAGGCGCGAACTCGAGCGCAAGCGGCGGATGCGCAAGACGATCGCGTTCATCGACCCGCTTGATCTGCGTTACAACCGGTTCGAACGCGTTCCGAAGCCGACGACGCAAGCCGTGATGTTCTGCTTGATGGATGCGTCGGCGTCGATGACCGAGAGCCTGAAGGATCTCGCCAAGCGCTTCTTCATGCTGCTGCATCTGTTTCTGACGCGGCATTATCGTGAGGTACACATCGTCTTCATCCGGCACACGTCGACGGCCGCTACTGTCGACGAAGAGACGTTTTTTCGCGGCACCGAGACCGGCGGGACGGTCATATCGTCGGCACTGGAAGAGATGATGCGGGTGGTGCGCCAATCCTATTCGCCGGCCGACTGGAACATCTACGCGGCGCAGGCGTCCGACGGCGACAATTTTCACGACGACATGCCGCGGTGCATGGAACTGTTGACCAAGGAAATCCTGCCGATTTCTCAATATTTCGCCTACATCGAAACGGCGCACGGCGAACGTTATTCGGATACGATGGAGACGCAGGTGTGGTCGGGTTATTCCGAACTCGACGACACGGCCGC
Organism: Hyphomicrobiaceae bacterium; assembly: GCA_031365465.1. GTDB lineage: Bacteria > Pseudomonadota > Alphaproteobacteria > Rhizobiales > Hyphomicrobiaceae > JABFRJ01. The sequence goes on along the minus strand of JANLYD010000409.1, from coordinate 782 downwards.
CGGTAACTTCGCGATGCGACGCGTCACGTCCCCCGAGGACATCTTCCCGGTGTTCCGCGACCTGTTCTCGGCCAACGGCATGGCAACCACCTGACTGCCTGGAGGGACTTCCTCATGACGACCGCCGTCCCAGCTTCCGCTGCCGACGCAGACGCCGTATCGAAGGCGCCGGCGTTACCGCGTCGCGTGGCGCCGCTCGATCCGCTGTTCGACGGCGCGGAATGGGATTTTCCGCTGATCAACAAAGTTTACGATGCGATGGGCGAGATCGCGATCGGCGAGATGGGATTAGATATTTATCCCAACCAGATCGAAGTCATCACCGCCGAGCAGATGTTGGATGCCTATTCGTCGATCGGCATGCCGCTGATGTACCGTCATTGGTCGTTCGGCAAGCGGTTCGCCTACGATGAGGCGGCCTATCGCAAAGGCCATCGCAGCCTCGCCTTCGAGATCGTGATCAATTCCAATCCGTGCATCAATTACATCATGGAAGAGAACACCATGACGATGCAGGCGCTGGTGATCGCGCATGCGGCCTACGGGCACAATCACTTTTTCAAGAACAACAACCAGTTTACGCAGCACACGCAAGCCGACCACATCATCGACTATTTGTCGTTTGCAAAAACGTACGTCGCCGACTGCGAAGATCGCTTCGGGCAGGAAGCCGTCGAAATGACGCTCGACGCCGCGCATGCGCTGATGAACCAGGGGGTGAGCCGTAACCTCAAAATTCGCGCGCGCGATCCCTCGAAGCGCGAGTTCGAGAGGGAAATGGC
>JANLYD010000309.1:0-12859 GCA_031365465.1 Hyphomicrobiaceae bacterium | reverse complement strand
GCAGCCTATATTTCGGGTTCGACCTTGCGCGTGGATGGTGCTGCGCCCAATGCCAAGATCAGCCGGCCCATGCCGCCGAACAAAAATCCAGCACCAGAGTTCGACGGCTTTCATTTGGCTGAGAAACCGAAAGTGCTGGGGGACTGAAATACGGATTCCGCAAAGAAGCGATATGTACGACATCTCCTCACCACACCGTCATGGCCGTGAAGGCGGCCATCCACGACAATGCTTCGTAACACCATTTCGCTGATTGACGCGACTGGCGTCACAAACTGGTCTGCTTGCACGAAACCCACCATGCTTGTCGTGGATGGCCGCCTTCGCGGCCATGACGATTTGAACGGAACCCAACGCATGGAACGCCGCTGACATGCCCGTCATAGAAAGCCGCATCGACACGACATCGGAGAGTTACCGGCAAAATCGCGAGCAGATGCTGGCGTTGATCGCGAACGTGCGTGACCTGGAAAACAAGGTGCGCGAAGCTTCCGACAGCAAGGAAGCGACGTTCCGCAAGCGTGGCCAACTGCTGCCGCGCGAGCGGGTGGCATTGCTGCTCGACCGGGGCGCGCCGTGGCTGGAATTGTCGACGCTGGCTGGCCTCAAGATGCACGACGACGACGGTGGAGCCGGTATTCAGGGTGGCGGCGGGATCTGCGGCATCGGCACGGTGGCCGGTATCCGCTGCGTGGTGACGGCGTCCGACAGCGCGATCAAGGGCGGCACGACCGCGCCGATGGGGCTCAAGAAAAACCTACGTGTGCAAGAGATCGCGCGCGAGAACAAATTGCCTGTCGTGAGGCTGGTCGAGAGCGGTGGCGCAAACCTGTTGTATCAGGCCGAGATATTTGTCGAAGGCGGGCGCGGGTTCGCCAATCAGGCGCGTATGTCGGCGGCGGGGATTCCGCAGGTGACGGTGGTGCACGGATCGTCGACGGCGGGCGGTGCCTATGTTCCGGGCTTATCCGACTATGTGATCCTGGTGCGCGGCAAGGCCAAGGTTTTCCTGGCGGGACCACCGCTGCTCAAAGCCGCGACGGGCGAGATTGCAACGGATGAAGAGCTCGGCGGCGCGGAGATGCACGCGACCAAATCCGGTCTCGCCGAATATCTGGCTGAGGATGATACGGACGGTATCCGGCTCGCACGCGAGGTGCTGGGCCGCATACCCTGGAACGAGCAGTTACCGTTGCAACGCATGGTGAACTGGAGTGAGCCACGCTATGCGACGGAAGAGTTGGCCGGCGCAGTGCCCGTCGATTATCGCAAGCCCTATGACGTGCGCGAGGTGATCGCGCGGTTGGTCGACGGCAGCGATTTTCTCGATTTCAAGGCGTTGTATGGTGTGCACACAGTGTGTGGCCACGCGGCGATCGAAGGGCACGCACTGGGCATCATCGGCAACAACGGTCCCATCGATGCGGACGGCGCGACGAAAGCCGCCCAGTTCATTCAACTGTGCTGTCAGGCCAACATCCCTATCCTCTATCTGCAGAACACAACCGGCTACATGGTGGGCCGCGAGATGGAGCAGGCCGGGATCATCAAGCATGGGTCGAAGATGATCCAGGCGGTGGCCAACGCGACCGTGCCGCAGATCACGCTGCACATCGGCGCGTCGTTCGGCGCGGGCAACTACGGCATGTGCGGCCGCTCGTACGATCCGCGCTTCATTTTCGCCTGGCCCAACAACCGCGTGGCCGTGATGGGGGGCGAGCAGGCCGCCAAAGTCATGTCGATCGTGACGGAGGAAAAAGCCAAGCGCGAGGGCAAACCGGTTGATCGCGCGATGCTCGACAAAATGGAAGCCGGCATCGTCAAGCGCATGGACGGCGAGAGCGCGGCACTGTTCGCCACTGCGCGGCTGTGGGACGACGGCATCATCGATCCGCGCGACAGCCGCCGGGTGCTGGCCATGTGCCTCTCGATTTGCCGGGAAGCGGAGATAAGGCCATTGCGCCCGACGACGTTCGGTGTGGCGCGGATGTGACCACTGCGGAAATGTGCTAATGTTGTTCAGCATTCAAGATGCCAAAAAATTCGTCCTGGCCGCGCAGGCGGCCATCCACGACAAGGCGAACACGACAAGGCGAACACGACAAGGCGAACACGACAAGGCGAAATAGTTTGTGGTTCGGCGGAGCTTACAAAACAGTGCGCACGGTTTGCACGGCAGCGAAACGGTTACCCCGCAGGTAGATGTCGTGGATGGCCGCCTGCGCGGCCAGGACGAAGAATTCAGTTGTCGGCACTTTCCTCCGTGCCGATTGTTCATGCGGTTCACTTGAATTGGCAGGCTGCGAGATCACCATGGCATCGGCGCAACGCAAGATACCGACACATATGACGGCCGAGGAATTCCTCGCGTGGAGCGGCGATGGGTTTGGTGGCCGTTATCAGCTGATCGATGGCGAGGTGCGACCCATGTCGCCCGCCAGCACGACGCACGGCACGATCCAGTCCGAACTCAATGGCATGATCCGCGATCACCTCCGCCAGATTGGGCGAAGGTGCCGATCGGTTACCAAGCCGGCGGTGGAGGTGCTTGTCCGCGCCGATATCAACACGCGCGTGCCTGATATCGGCGTGAGCTGCGCGCCTGATGTCGCCGCGCAGATCGCGCTGCCGGAGCCGCTGCTACTGATTGACATTCTCTCGCCGTCCAATGCGAAAGATACGTGGAACAACGTGTGGGCCTACACGACGTTGCCATCGGTGCAGGAGATCGTCGTCGTACATTCGACCCGCATCGGTGCCGAGGTGCTGCGGCGGATCGACGATGGGACGTGGGCCGCAACCACCGAGAAGATCGACGATGGCGCCGTGTTGCGATTGGCGTCGATCGGCTTCGAAGCGCCGCTACGCGAAGCCTACGTCAACACGCATTTGGCCAACTGAATTTTTCTCGGGGTCTGACGATGCAATTTACACCGGAACACGATCAGCTGCGGGCAAGCCTGCAGAAGTTCATCAAGGCGGAGGTCAATCCGCATGTGGACGAGTGGGAGAAGGCGGGAATTTTTCCGGCGCACGAGTTGTTCAAGAAAATGGGCAAGCTGGGATTTCTCGGATTGTGCAAGCCGGAGAAATGGGGCGGGTCCGCTCTCGATTACTCTTACTCGATGGTGATGGCCGAAGAACTCGGTCACATGAACTGCGGGGGCGTGCCGATGGCCATCGGCGTGCAGACAGACATGGCGACACCTGCACTCGCGCGGTTCGGATCGGATGTCGTGTGCCAGGAGTTTCTGGCGCCCTCGATCGCTGGTGACTACGTGGCCTGCCTCGGCGTGTCGGAGGTCGGCGCTGGTTCGGATGTCGCAAGCGTCAAGACGTCGGCGCGCAAGGACGGCGACGACTATGTGATCAACGGCGGCAAGATGTGGACGACATCAGGCACGCAGGCCGACTGGATGTGCCTGCTGGCCAACACGTCGGACGGCGAGCCGCATCGCAACAAGACGCTGATGTGCGTGCCGATGAAAACCAGAGGCGTGGAGATCATGCGCCGTCTCGACAAGATGGGCATGCATTCGTCGGATACGGCGCAGGTCCATCTCGACAACGTGCGCATACCCCAACGCTACATCATCGGCGAGGAGGGCAAAGGCTTCACCTATCAAATGCTGCAGTTCCAGGAAGAGCGGCTGTGGGCGGGCGCGCGGGGGCTGATCGGATTGGAGCGTTTGATCGAGGAAACCATCGAATACACGCGCTCCCGTGTGGCGTTCGGCAAGCCCATCCTCGACAATCAAGTGGTGCATTTCAGATTGGCGGAACTGGCGACGGACGTGGAGCTGCTGCGGTCGCTCGTCTATCGCGCGTGCGATTTGTATCTCAAGGGCCAGGATGTGACGAAACTGGCGTCGATGGTGAAACTGAAATCCGGCCGTCTCAGCCGCGAAGTGTCAGATAGTTGCCTGCAGTACTGGGGCGGTATGGGCTTCATGAACGAAACCCGCGTTTCCCGGGCGTTTCGTGATGGTCGGCTTGGCTCCATCGGAGGCGGTGCAGACGAGATCATGCTGACGATCATCTCGAAGTTGATGGGCACCTTACCGGGCACGGGGAATAGCAAGAAGAAGGCGCACTGATGTCGGTAAAGCTGCCGAAAACGGAGCACATCAAGCTCGAATTGGAAGGGCCGGTGCTGCGCCTATGGCTCAATCGGCCAGATGTGCGCAATGCGTTGTCGGCCGAGATGGTGCGCGAGATCCAGGCGACGTTCGACGCGATCCGCGACGATGCGAACGTGCGGGTGATTGTCATTCGTGGCGCCGGGGGCACGTTCTGCGCGGGCGGCGACATCAAAAACATGGCGGCGTCGGGCGCGCCTCTGGCAGCCGGCGCAACCGATGAACTTAAAGCAGGCAACCGCCGCTATGGCGCGATGCTGTTGACGATCGACGAAGCACGGCAGGCCGTGATCGCCGTCGTCGAAGGTGCGGCGATGGGCGGCGGCATCGGCTTTGCGTCGGTGGCCGATGTCACGCTGGCGTTGGAAACAGCGCAGTTCGCCATGACAGAGGTCATGCTCGGCATCGTGCCGGCGGCGATTTCGCCGTTCGTGGTGCAGCGGATCGGATTGACGGCGGCGCGGCGCTTTGCCGTGTCGGGCGCGAAATTATCGGGCACCGAAGCGCAGGCGGTTGGTTTCGTGCACGAGGTCGCGACAGATACGGCGGCACTGGACGCCCTGCTCACGGCAACGATCAATCAAATTCTGAAATGCGCGCCGGATGCGGTGGCCGAGACGAAGCGCTTGATGCAACGGGCAGCCAGTGGCGCGCCGATGACCGAATTGCTCGACCGGGCAGCGGATAGTTTTGCGGTTGCCGTGCGTGGTCCAGAAGGCCGCGAGGGCACGTCGGCCTTCGTCGAGAAGCGCAAGCCGAGTTGGGTGGGAAAGATCTGAGCGTGAGCACACCAGCGTCTTTCAGCAAGATCCTGATCGCCAATCGGGGCGAGATCGCGTGCCGGATCATCCGGACCGGGAGTCAAATGGGCTATCGCACGGTGGCGGTATTCAGCGACGCGGACGCGAACGCACGGCATGTGCTGCTGGCCGACGAAGCTGTCCACATCGGTGCGGCGGCCGTTGCTGAAAGTTATCTGAATGCAGACAAACTGATCGCTGCTGCCAAACGCGCTGGCGCAGATGCGGTGCATCCCGGCTATGGTTTTCTGTCTGAGAACGCGGAGTTCGCGCGCGCGTGCGGCGACGCGGGTCTGGTGTTCATCGGGCCGGCACCGGCGGCGATCGGGTCCATGGGCAACAAGGCGGCAGCCAAGCGGCTGATGCTCGAAGCGGGCGTGCCGTGCGTGCCGGGGTATCAAGGTTCCGACCAGAGCGACGCACGCTTCCAGACCGAAGCGCGCAAAATCGGTTTTCCGGTGATGGTGAAAGCGGCTGCAGGTGGCGGGGGGCGCGGCAAGCGCCTCGTCGCTGCGGAAGCGGAGTTGCTGGCGGCACTCGGAGCCGCGCGGAGCGAAGCCGCCGGAGCATTCGGGTCGGACGAGTTGATCTTGGAAAAAGCCGTGGTGGATGCGCGCCACGTCGAGATCCAAGTGTTCGGTGACCGTCACGGCAACATCATCCATCTCGGTGAACGCGATTGCTCCATTCAGCGGCGGCATCAGAAGGTGATCGAGGAAGCGCCGTCGCCCGCTGTGACGCCGGAGTTGCGGGAGGCGATGGGTGCCGCTGCAGTGGCTGCGGCCCGGGCGATCGGTTACACCGGCGCGGGAACGGTCGAGTTTCTGCTGGCAGCCAGCGGCGCATTCTATTTTCTCGAAATGAACACGCGCATACAAGTCGAGCATCCCGTGACGGAAGCCGTGACGGGGCTCGATCTGGTGCGATGGCAGATCGATGTCGCGGCCGGGGAAAGGCTCCCGGTAACGCAGGCGCAGATCGCCTTGAGCGGGCACGCCATCGAGGCCCGGCTGTACGCCGAGGATCCGCACAGCGGTTTCCTGCCGCGCAGCGGATCGATCGTGGCGTGGGCCATGCCCGACCTCGAGGGCGTGCGCGTCGATCACGGGTTGGCCGCAGCGCCAACGGAGGTCAGCGCCTACTACGATCCGATGATCGCCAAGATCATTTCGCACGGTGCGACGCGGGAGGAAGCGCGGCGGCGGCTGATGTCGGCGTTGGAGGCGTGTCATGTGCAGGGTATCGCGACGAACCGCGCGTTTCTGCTGGCGACGCTTGCGCATCCGGCGTTCATCGCAGGCGAAGCGACGATCGGCTTCATCGGCGAACATTTCGCGCCTCGAACCGACGCGATGAGGCGACCGGAACCGGATGCAACTGTGATTGCGCTGGCAGCGGCGCTGCTGAACAGGCGGGCAACGGCATCGGGGGACGGTTGGCGTTCGACTGGGGCACGTGCCGCCCCGCTCAAACTGTCGATCGGAAAGCAGACTATCGACCTGCGCGTGATTGCTGGGCCCAAGCAAGGTTACGCCATCCTGTCAGATGGCTGGCGACGTGAGGTTGAACTTTTTGAGGCCATTGCCGGGAATGTGCGCTTCAGGGTCGACGGATTGATTCAGACGGCACATGCGGCGTGGGATGGCCAACGCTTGCTGCTGGATCTCGGTCGCCTGTCGATTACGGCCGAGGATGTGACGCTTGCACCGCGCCCGTCCGACGAAGCGGGGGGAGCCTCGACACTGCGCGCCCCGATGAACGGGCGCATCGTGGCCGTGCTGGCAAAATCGGGTGAGGCTGTGCGCCGGGGGCAGCGCCTCGTCGTGCTGGAGGCCATGAAGATGCAACACGAGATTACGGCCGAGCGTGACGGCACCATCGAGACGTTGACGGTCAAGGCCGGGGATCAGGTTGCGACCCGGCAGGTGCTGGTGGCGATGGTGGTGACCTGACACGTTCCAAGATCAAGCATTGCGAGACAGCTATTTGTTCACGGGGCTGTCGGGCGAAAACAAGTATGCGGTCACGTCCTTGATCTGCTGCTCACTCAAAAACTTGTGATAGCCGAAGCGTGGCATGTTCGAGCAGGGCAGCACCGACTGCGCATTGTAGATCTTGGCGAACGTCGCCTTGGCTTCGGCCGGCGCAAATTTGCGGATCTTGCCGTAGTCACTGAGGCTCGGCCCCAACGTGCCGTAGCTGAGTTCCTTCGGCGCCATCTGGTGACACGCGTAGCAGTTGCCACCGCGCGGACCGTCGGCCTTGTCTGAGAATTGCCCGCCGGTGCCGATTTGGGCGACAGCTTCGCCGGCCTTCCAGTCGCCGAGAACATTGCCGTCGGCGGGAAACACGATGGAGGCGATTTCGCGTACCTGAATTTTTTCGAAGTCGGCTTTCGACGGCATGTTGCGCGTCTCCGAGCACACCCGCTGCGTTTCATCCTGCTCGACGCGGGCCTGCCAACCCTCGGCTGGCGCTTTCCAGGTGTTCTTGACGTATGTGCCGACGACTTCGGGCGCGACCTTGGCTTGTTGGGCCGCGACGGAGAATGCACTGCTCGCGAGCAGGACGAGGGCGAGCGCGCTGGACGCGATGTCCGACATTGGGAATTTCATCTGGTGTGCCCGCTCAGCGTTTGATGGACGGCACGAGAATGTCGCCACCCTCGGCTTGCTTGGTGAGGTACAGCGTCAAGGCGGTGAGGCCGTCCGACGCGTAGTCGGGAGCGGGCATGCGCATTTGCCGGTAACAGTCCCACAGGCGATGCTGCATGGTCCGCATCTGGCTCTGACTGACGCGATAGGTCGGCCATGTGCCCATCGTTTCCTGAGCCGGTTTGCCGGGTTTGGACAAATTGGGCAAACCCTGCAGGCGAATGCGTTTGCCATCGTCGGCGTGACAGGTGGCGCAGGAGAAGTCCATAATAGCAGAACGGCGATTGAACATGGCTTCACCGACCGCATACATCTCCTGTTCTTTGGGATGCGCGACGCCGGCCGCAAATTTCATGCCGGTCGACTTGTTGGCGATGTAGGCCACGAGATCCTCCATGTCGGAGATCACGCCCGGGCCGCTGAAGCGCCGCCTCACGACATCTTTGGTGTCGAAGCCCTGCACGTTCTCCATGCACCAGAGCAATCTCTGTTCGAGATCCATGACCTTGTCGGCATCTTTGAAATAGCGGGGGAGCTTGGCATAGGCACCGTCGACCTTACCCGCGCCCTCGCCCAGATCGCAGCCGGACAGCGGCACGTTCTTGGTGCCGCGCGCGAGTGCCCAAAGCGCTTCTCCGCGATCGACGTTGAGAAATGCCGGGTTGGCCATCGGATCGGAAATCATGGCGCGATAGCGTTCGATCTCCTTTTCGGTCTCGTCGGCTGGCGACTGCTGCGCGTTGCCTTGTCCGGCCATTGCGACCAGCAACAGCACGACCGACAGCCAAGCCGAACTCAAGGTTTTCCCGATGCGCAACATTCCCTCCCAGCCTTTCGTATGCAGCCATCTAGCGCATGGGATTTAGCCCGCGCAAGTCGGAGGTTGTGTGGGGTTACCGTCGCCGCCGCCGTTGGCGCTGGCGCGCGAGGCTTTTCTGATGGGCGATCTTGCGTGCACTGCCGTCACGCCGGCGGGTTTCCGGGTGAACGTCAGCGTCAGCGCTCGGCTCGCTGGCGGTTGGCCGATCGCTCGACGACACGAGGTTCAGCTTGACCGCCGCCTTGGACGCCGCCGTGGATGCCGCCGTGGATGCCGCCGTGGATGCCGAACGCGTCGCCGCTGCCATTTCGGCCACCGCTGCCGCGCGCGCCTCTGCCCGGACCTTCGCCTCGCGCCGCGCAATGTAGGTTGCCGACCCGATGATGATCAACGAACCCAACCACGTCCAGGCATCGATCGTCTCGCTGAAGATCACCCACGCGATGATGGCGATGAACGGCAGTTTGGAAAATTCGAACGTCAGCGCCAGGGATGCGTCCATCATGGAGTAACCGCGCACCAGCGAGGCATGTCCGAGCGTTGCAAAGACCCCCATCGCCAGCAGCAGCGGCAATAGCTCCAGCGCCGGCCACTGCCATACGAACAGCGCGGGTATCAGCGACATCGGCGCCAAGAACAGATGCGTCAGAAACACGATCTTGTTGGGATCGTCGCGACCCGTCAGTTGTTTGACGAGGATCGCACTCATGCCGCCCGAAATGGTCGACAGCAATGCCGCGAGGTGACCGCTGCCGAGCGGCGACACACCGGGACGCAAAATGATCAGTGCGCCCAAAAATCCAACCGCCAACGCCGTCCATCGCCGCGCGCGAACCGTTTCGCCCAGGAAAAATATGGCGCCGAGTGTTCCGAACAGCGGCGTCAGGAATGTGATCGCCGTCACTTCGCCGATGGGGATCTGCGACAGCGCATAAAACCAGCACAGCATCGATACCAGGGCCACCGCGCAGCGAAAGCCATAGGTCGGCAGTTGCGATGTCTCGAATAATGCGAAGCCGCGATAATAAAGTAGGGGCGAGAACACGATGGCTGCGAACAGATTGCGGAAGAACACGATCTGAAACGGGTGGACGCCCTTCATCGACAGCGCCTTGGCGCACGCGGTCAACCCGGTCAACGTCGCCATCGAGAATATCACCCACAGCGCGCCCGTTACGGGATCGCTGCGGCCATGCCACGGTGACGGAATAGTTTTTGCGATCGGCATACGTCGGGTTTGGCCTCGATTTCGGCTGACAATGCAGGGGGCGGTTTCTCGTCGGCAACTGTCGCCGGATCGCGCCCCGCGATCAACCCTTGATCGACGGCCGGTGCGCATAACGGACATGCGCTGGCACCTGTGGATCGTCACCGGTTCGCCAAAATGCGGCATCGGAGGAAATGGGCGGCGTGTTATGCACCTTTTAAATCACACCGGCGGTCTTGCCCGCAGCGGTTCGGCATGTTCCACGTGCAGTGAGGCCATGTAGTGTTGGGTTACGCGACGGTTCCGGTGGCTATGGGGAGCATGCTATGTCTGCACTTGCGAAAGCTGCGAAGGGGTCACGGGCGGGGGCTGTCGGCCGCGCCGAAACCTACATCGACGGCGGCTCCTTCGAGACCGATCTCGCGCGTCGTGTCGCCATCCGCACCGAAAGCCAGGCGCTTCCCGTCAGTCGCAGCGAACTCGAACGTTATGTGACGTCGGAAATGATTCCCGCATTCGAAGCACTCGGTTTTCAATGCCGGACGTTCGCCAATCCCGTCGCCGGTCAAGGCCCGGTCTTGCTCGCCACCCGCATCGAGGATCCCGCTTTGCCGACCGTGCTCGGTTATGGCCACGGCGACGTCATTCGCGGCCAGGACGCGCAATGGACCAAGGGCAACGGCCCGTGGACACTCACCCGCGACGGCGACCGCCTCTATGGCCGTGGCACCGCCGACAACAAATGTCAGCACACGATCAACATGGCCGCCCTCGCAGCCGTCATGGCCGAGCGCGGCGGCTCGCTGGGGTTCAACTGCAAGTACATCATCGAGATGTCGGAGGAAACGGGATCGGCCGGTCTCGATGCGATCGTACTCGCCAATAAAGATGCGTTCGCCGCAACCGTGTTGATCGCGTCAGATGGGCCGCGCGCGACAGCCGAGCGTCCGACGATCGTGCTCGGCAATCGCGGCGCTATCACCTTCGATCTGGTGTGCAAGCTGCGCGAGGGCGGTCATCACTCGGGCAACTGGGGCGGCTTGCTGGCCGATCCGGCGATCGTTCTCTCGCATGCCATCGCGTCGTTCGTCGGCCCGCGCGGGGGCTTGAAGTTGCGGGCATGGTTGCCCCCACCCATCGCACCGAACGTGCGCGCAGCATTGCGCGACATCACGATCGACGGCGGCGAGGGCGCACCCAAGGAAGATGCGACGTGGGGCGAAATGGGTCTGACCGGCCCCGAGAAGGTTTATGCGTGGAACAGTTTCGCCGTGCTCGCCATGACCTCCGGCAATCCCGACGCACCCGTCAACGCCATCGCTCCGTCCGCACGCGCGCGCTGTCAGTTGCGCTATGTCGTCGGCACCAACGTCGACGAGGTGCTGCCCGCCTTGCGCCGTCATCTCGACACCATGAATTTCAAAAATGTCGAGATCGTCGCCCTGCCTGAAGTCGCCCGCTTCGAAGCGACGCGCACCGATGTCGACCACCCTTGGGCGCAGTGGGTTTTGCGCTCGTTCGCCGAAACGACCAATGCGCCTTCGGCAGTCATTCCATCATCGGGCGGCGGCGTACCCAATCATTTGTTTCAATCGGGGCTGGGTATGCCGACCATCTGGATCCCGCATTCCTATCCGGGATGCCAACAACATGCGCCCGACGAGCATATTCTATTGCCCGTCGCCAAAAGCGCTCTGCGTCTCATGGCCGGTCTCTACTGGGATCTCGGAACGCAGCTACCTCCCGCTTGAAACCTCCTACGCCCCGATTTGGAACTCGCGCCACGCTCTTGCGTTCCTATAGACGCTGCATTGGCAGGCGACTTGAGGGTTCCAACATGACAACGGCACACAGCACGTTCTCCGCGACTTCACCGGCTGCGATGACCGCCTCCGCCATCGCCTCCAAGGGACTTCATCGAACTGCGTTCGCCACCGCCGCAGCCTTCTGTTTGATGTGCGACGCAGGCGCTGCTCAAACCATGATCGGCGAGACCCAGATGGCCCAGACCAGCCCGCAGGCGACCTCGCCGATGCCGTCCTCGACTGCGGTGATGCCTTCGATCATCCCGTCGCAGGCGGCAGGAGATACGAATGTCGGCAACCTGATCGGCGCCAAGGTCTACAACGAAAGCAACGAGCAGTTAGGCGACGTGAATTACCTGCTGGTCAACGCCAGCGGCCAGATCACCACAGCCGTCATCGGTGTCGGCGGCATGCTTGGCGTCGGTGAAAAAAATGTCGCTTTCCCATTCTCTGCACTGGTCTTCGCCACGGACGCGCAAGGCGCCCGCATCGTCAAACTGCCGGCAACTGCGGATCAACTCAGGGTGGCGGCGAAGTTCGAATGGCGGGAAACTCCCATGGCCATTACGGTCGAGGAGAAGATCAAGTCGGGCGTCGATTCGATGAAGGCCACTGCCAAGTCGCTGGGCGACAAAGCCTCCGAGGCCATGAAGAAGAATTGAGCGATCAGGCTGCCGGCTTGCGCCGCATCATGGCCTGCCGCAGGCATTCGGCCACCAACTCGCCGCGCTGATTGAAGGCTGCATGGTGGAATTCGACAAGCCCGGCATCCTTGCGTGATTTGCTTTCGCGCTTCGACACGATCTTCGTCACCACGCGGATCGTGTCGCCGTGAAAGACCGGCTTTGGAAACTTCACATCTGTCATACCGAGATTGCCGATCGTGGTGCCCATCGTCGTGTCGTTGACGGAAATGCCGATCATCAGCCCCAGCGTGAACAACGAATTGACCAGCGGCTGCTTCCACTCGGTGCCGGCTGAAAACTCGTGATCGATGTGCAGTGGCTGCGGGTTGTGCGTCATGCACGAGAAGAGCGTGTTGTCCATTTCCGTCACGGTGCGTCGGATCGTGTGCTCGATCGGTTTGCCGATTTCGAATTCCTCGTAATACATCCCGCGCATCCGCGTCGCCTTTCATTCCTGACAAACAAACGTTTCGATCACGCCGCGCCGTTGATCTGCGCCCGTAACGGGCTCGCTTCGTACACGCCGAGTATTCGCAGTTCGGTGGAAAAGTATCTCAACTCCTCCAACGCGCGCGCGACGGGCGCGTCCTCGGGGTGTCCTTCGATGTCGGCTAAAAACATCGTCGCGTTGAAACTGCCGTCCACCATATAGCTTTCGAGTTTGGTCATATTCACGCCGTTCGTCGCAAATCCGCCGAGTGCTTTGTAAAGCGCGGCGGGAATATTGCGCACGTCGAATACGAACGTG
>JANLYD010000296.1:0-12655 GCA_031365465.1 Hyphomicrobiaceae bacterium | reverse complement strand
TTGTGGATATGCGGCTTGAGTTTGCCTTCGTCGACCCAGGCGGCGAGTTGTTGCATGTTGGCGCGGTTGGCTGCGGGGTCGCGGGCGACGTGGGCGCCCCAGAACACGCCAACAAGGGACGAGCTTTTAAGCAGCAGCAGGTTGAGCGGTATCTTGGGAATTTGTCCGCCGGCGAAACCGACGACGAGATAGCGGCCACCCCAGTTCATGGCGCGGATGGCGGGTTCTGCGAACTTGTCGCCGACGCAGTCGTAGACGATGTCGGCGCCAGCGCCGCCGGTGTGTTTGCGGATGTCGTCCTTGAGGTCGCCGGAGCTGTAGTTGATCAGGGCGTCGGCGCCGCGTTCCTTGCAGATGGCGAGTTTTTCGTCAGTGGAGGCGCAGGCGATGACGCGGGCGCCCATGAGTTTCGCCAACTCGACGGCTGCGAGGCCGGCACCGCCAGATGCACCGAGCACCACGACGTTTTCGCCCTTTTTGATGTCGCCGCGATCTTTGAGGCCGTGCAGCGCCGTGCCGTAGGTGACGGTGATGCAAGCGGCGACGTCGTCGCTGACGCCGGCAGGCGTGGCGTTGAGGGCGTCGACTTTGACCGCCATTTTCTCACGCGCCGCGCCGTGTCCCGCCGTACCGAACACGCGATCGCCGACTTTAACCGAGGTGACGCCTGCGCCGACGCTCTCGACGACGCCGGAGAATTCACCGGACGGCGAAAACGGCAACGGGGCCTTGAACTGATATTTGCCACGCACGGCGAGGGTGTCGAAGAAATTCAGGGCCGCCGCCTTGACGCGGATCACGGCTTCGCCTGCGGCCGCGACGGGATCAGCGATGTCTTCGATGACGAGATCGTCGGGACCGGTGAGCGTCTTGCAGAGGGCGGCTTTCATGGATGGGGGCCTTTCGATATCTGGCGGTGTTGGCTTGGGTGTTCGTTGAAATCGCAATGCTTCGGTTCTCTTTTGGCTAGCGTGGAACCTTGGATCCTACCCACAAGGGGTAGGATGACAGCGGTGGTCGCTATCACTGCGATGCGACCGCGACGTAGTCTGGTTCACGCTGTCCGGCGCAGGGCGCGTTCGAGGAATTCGAGGCGGTCTTGGCCCCAGAAGAATTCGCCGGAGGGGAGAACATAGGCGGGGGCGCCGAACACGCCGCGCGCCAGACCTTCGGTGGTGTTGCGTTCCCAGATGGCGTCCAGTTCGGCATCGGGGGCGGCCGCTGCGCGAATGGCTGCGAGATCAACGCCTGCGCGTTGGGCGGCGGCTTCGATGTCAGCGAGGTCGGACAGGGTTTTTTCGAGCTCCCAGACGTTGCGGCCGAGCTCTCGGGCGAAGGCCAGCGCATCGCTGCCCTGCTGGGCTGCGGCGATGACGAGGCGGGTGGCTGCGACCTCATCGGAGGGAAAGCCTTTAGGTTTCAAGACGATGGGGATGCCGAGGTGATCGCGCCAGCGGGCCAGTTCCATGAGGCGATAGGCTTGCCGCTGCGGCGAGCGCTTGCCCAACGGCAGGCCACCCGTTTCGGCGAAGATGGGGCCGTATTTCGCTGGCTTGACGATGACGGTGGCATTGGCGGCCTTGGTCATGGCGATGAAGCGGGCGGCGCCCAAGTAGGCCCACGGGCTGTTGAGGGTGAAGTAATATTCGATGGTCGTCATGAATGAGTTCCTTCAGGCGGTTTCGACGAGCGCGGTGAGGTTTCTTAAAATGCGGTCGGCGGGCATGTCGGGATATTCGTCGGGGGCTGCAGAGCGATTGACCCAAACGGTGCGGAAGCCGAATGCGGCGGCACCTGCGATGTCCCAGCGATTGGACGATTGGAACGACACGTCGTCGGCGGTGCCGCCGAAGCGATCGAGGACAAGGCGGTAGACGGCCCTGTCAGGCTTGAAGATGCCAGCGTCGCGAACGGAAAGAACGGCATCGAACATGCCGGCGAGGCCGGCCGAGTTGACGGCGTCGGCGAGCATGTCGGGATCGCCGTTGGAGAGGATGGCGAGGGTGGCACCTCGTGCGCGAAGCGCTTGCAATACGCCGGGAACTTCAGGGAAAGCGGGCATTTTTCGATAGGACTGCAGGAGGCGGTCGCGGACGCCGGGGGCGACGCCGCCGATGGCGTGAATGGCATAATCGAGGCTGCGCTCGGCGAGCAACCAGAAGCTGGCGTCGCGCCGGGTGATGGCGTGGATCCAAGTGTATTCGAGATGCTTGGTGCGCCACGTGTGCGAAAGTTTTTCCCACTGTGCGCCTAAGACTGCTTGTTCGGCACTGGCGGCGGCGTGCACGTCGAACAGGGTTCCGTAGGCATCGAACACGTAGCACTTCGACTGGGGCATGAAGGGTCTCGCGGGGGTGGCGTGCCCGCAAAGTGACACAGGTGGTGCCCAGGCGGCTAGGGTCGATTTAAGGCTGACCACGTGGAGGAGCAGGGCAATCGCATGAACGATACGCGTCATTGAAGTCGCTGGTAAATCAAGTCTTCCGTCTTGGCCGCGAAGGCGGCCATCCACGACATTTGCCCGCAATCATGTTCCGACGACATCTTCCCCGCTGAACGACCTCGGAGTCTCTCCAAGACGCAAACTGTGGCCCGCTGCCGTGGATGGCCGCCTGCGCGGCCATGACGGAAAATCGAGTGTCGTCGGACGTTCATGCGATCGCCCTGCACGTCGCAGGCGACCGGACTGGTGACGCGGCGGGGTAGATGGCATATGTGGGCTGCGAGTAGAAACACGGGACCAAGTATGACCAAGACAGCGCGCCTTCCTGCCCTTCCGGCTGACCTGCAGACGCCGGCTTATGTGCTGGATGCGAAGGCACTTGCGGCCAATATGGCTGTCGCGGACCGGGTGCGGCGCGAGGCTGGGTGCAAGGTGTTGCTGGCGACGAAGGCGTTCGCGTTTCCGGCAGCGTTTCCGCTGATGCGGGACCATCTCGACGGCACCACGGCCAGCGGCGAGTACGAGGCGCGGCTAGGGCGCGAGGAGTTCGGCAAGGAGGTGCACGTTTATGCGCCGGCCTATGGACCGGGCGAGGTGGCGCGGCTGACCGAATTGGCTGACCATATCTACTTCAATTCGCCGGAGCAGTCGGCGCGCTATGGGGCCATCGCCAAAGCCAAGCCAGGGATCAAGATCGGCGCGCGGATCAATCCGGGCTATTCGAATGCGACGCTGGGCGGGGCGCTGTATGACCCTTGCGCTCCGAACTCGCGGTTCGGAACGACGGCTGCCGAGATCGATCAGTTGCCGTGGGGCGACATCGACATCTTTCATGCGCATACGCTGTGCGAGAGTTTGCACGACGGCTCGGTCGGGTTGATCGAGCATGTGGCTGCAAACTTCGGCGACTATGTCAGGCGCGTGAAGGCGGTGAATTTCGGCGGCGGACATTTCATCAACAAGCCCGGCTACGACGTGGCTAAGCTGATCGCGGCGGTTCGAGCATTTCGCGCGTCGTTCGGGGTCGAGGTGATCCTGGAGCCGGGCGCGGGGCTGATCGTGAATGCCGGCTATCTGGTGGCGTCGGTGATCGGATTTCACACGAACGGCAAACGCATCGCCATTCTGGATGCGTCGGCGTCGACACACATGCCGGACGTGCTGGAGGTGCCCTATCGGCCGCCGCTGCTGGGCGCGGGGGAGGCCGGAGAATTGGCGCACGATTACATCCTCGGCGGCAAGACGTGCATGACAGGTGATATAATTGGCGAGTATTCGTTCGCGACGCCGCTGCAGGTCGGCGACCACTTGGTGTTCGGCGACATGATGCAGTATTCGTTCGTGAAGAACACGACGTTCAACGGAACGCCGTTGCCGGACATGGCCGTGCTGGACACCGACGGGACATACCGCGTGATCAAGCGCTTCGGATACGGAGACTTTCGCGGGAGATTGGGGTAAAGATTAGCGGATGGGTCAAGTCATTGACTTCGGCGCGCAAAAATCGCCTTTGGGCATGACGAACGACAGGAAGATACCTGCTGATGACTTCTGCAATAGAGCAGTTGAAAGCACTTGCGGCGGCGCCGCGGATGCCGCTGCCGCCGATGGATCGGCGCATTCTGGCCGAGACCGGGTTGCCGGTGGTGACATCGGGCGAGCGCGACCCGGTGCAGGCGGCCATCGAGGCGGAACTTGCACCGAAGGTGGAGGCGGGCGATTTCGCGTCGGCCGCAGCGGAGTTCAATCGGCTGTATGACG
Source organism: Hyphomicrobiaceae bacterium (assembly GCA_031365465.1). Classification (GTDB taxonomy): domain Bacteria; phylum Pseudomonadota; class Alphaproteobacteria; order Rhizobiales; family Hyphomicrobiaceae; genus JABFRJ01. The sequence continues at coordinate 8,451 of JANLYD010000296.1, read as the reverse complement.
CCAAAACTTTGTGCGGCAACGGCTATCGTGCCTACCGGGTGGCGCAGTCGGTGCTGCTATCGCCGATCGAAACGGTCGACGAGGCAGTGGATGTGCCGGCGTCGGCGCCGCTGGTGCTGAAGGCCTACCGGCGCTGGTGGTTGCAGGACAAGTCCGATCCGGCCGCAGCGGCGATCTATGCGCGCGCGCTGATCGCGGACACGTCGACGGACGACGAGGATTTGGGGGCCGACGAGAAAGTGCTTCTGCAGCGGCTGCGGACGAGCTGCCGCGAGGCGCGGCGGGTGCTGGCCTATGCGGGGCCGAACGGACGCAAGCATTGGCTGTGGCGGCAAGCGGACTTCACATTGACGTTCGCTGCGTGGAGTTGCGGGATCGAGGACGAGGATCTGTTGCGGCCAAGTTTCATGGCCGTGCAAAAACTCGATCCGCACGAGTTTGGAATCTATGACGATCGCGCGGTGCATCTGCTGCCCCAGTGGGCGGGAAGCCACGGGGCGATCGACAGGTTGGCACGGACGGCCGCCGACCGGACGCGAGCGCAATTCGGCGATCTGCTGTACGCGCGGATCTACGACACGGTGCTGGAATTCCAAGATCCTGATACCACCAAGGTCGATCCGGACCGGCTGCTGGCCGCGTTTGCGGATTGGTATTCCCGGTTTCCGACGCAGGCGCTCGCAAACCGCTACGCCGCGCACGCGCACGCGTTCGGCGACATCGGATCGGTGCGTGCGCTGTTCCGTAATGCGGTGCGGGAAATTCAACCGGAGCACTGGTTCGACCGTGACCAGCCGCTCGAGGCGTGGCGGGCGGCGTGCAAATCGGGGCGTCCCGGGCGGCGCACATAGGTTCGCGAGAGAAAGGCGAGTTGAGAGAGAATGTCTCGACGCGCAGGCGGTTTGCTTACAGATGCGCGTGGGTCCCGGCCTTCGCCGGGATGACGAGCCTGTGGTACGTTCGCCTACTCGGTGGCGTCGATGAGAGTGTCGCGGACGCCGATGTCTTTGAAGCTGGAAGAGAGCCAGAGCGTGGCTTCAGCGCGACCTTGATCGAACAGGAGTTGGAGAAACTCCCAATCGGCGGACATTTTAGAAGCGGCGGTCCAGGCTTCGGCGACCTTGCCGCCGCCGATGCGGTGCAGGAAAACTTCGCGGTAGCCGGCGCCTTGCAGGTTGCCGTTGCGAAGGTGCCAATTGACGAACTGGATGGCCTCGATTTCACGCACCAAAGAGGCGTTGAAGGTGATCTCGTTGAGGCGATCGAGAATCTGCTGCGACGAGTGGGGCGTGCCCGGCCGGTGCTGCGGATTGATCTGGACGATCAACACGTCGGGCGACGCACACTCGGTGAGGAACGGCTTCAGCACGGGGTTGCCCGTATAGCCGCCATCCCAGTAGGGCACTCCGCCGATCTCGACGGCTTGGAACAGGGTGGGCAAACACGCCGACGCCATGACGCTGTCGAGAGTGATGCGGTCGCCGGTGAAGACTTCGACGCGGCCGCTGACGACGTTGGTGGCGGCCACGAACAGTTTCATCGACTGGCACTGATGGACGCGATTGAAGTCGACTTCGGACGCGACGATGTCACGAAGCGGATTGTAATCGAGGGGATTGAACTGGTAGGGCGACGCTTTGTTGGCGAACGCCTGCAGCGCGGTGAGCGCCGGGTTCATTTCATTGATCCAGGTGGGAAAGAAACCCGCCCATGGATTGCTCAAAGCCGATCCTTGCGCCAAGGCGTCGGCAACGGCCTTCCAGAAGCGAGTGAGCTGAGCGCGCGCTTGCACACGCCCGCCCTCGACCATTCCTTCCGCGGCCACGATGGCATTCATGGCGCCGGCGGAGGTACCGGAGATGGATTCGATTTCGATGCGTTCGTCTTCAAACAGCCGATCGAGGACGCCCCAGGAAAAAGCGCCGTGCGCGCCGCCGCCCTGGAGGGCGACGTTGATGCGCTTGACGTTGGAACCGAGTGCTGGGCGCTTCGAGGCTGCGTGAGCCGGCTTGCTCATTCGGCGGTCCAGCCGCCGTCGATCGAGTAGTTCGATCCGGTGATGGCGACGGCGGCGTCGCTGGCGAGGAACACGGCAAGGGCGCCGATCTGCTCGACGGTGCCAAAACGCTTCGACGGCTGCTTGCCGAGCAGGAACATCTTGGCGGCGTCTTCGCTGATGTTCTGCGTCTTGGCGATGTCGGGGATCTGCTTTTCGACCAGTGGGGTCCAGACGAAGCCGGGCGAGATGCAGTTGGCGGTGATCTGCATCTGCGCGCATTCGAGCGCGACGGTTTTGGTCAGGCCGTCGAGGCCGTGCTTGGCTGCGACGTAGGCGGCCTTGTTCGGGGAGGCGCGCAGCGAGTGAGCGGACGCAATGTTGATGATGCGGCCGAAGTTGCGCTTCTTCATGCCGGGGACGGCGGCGCGAATGGAGTGGAACGCGCTGGTGAGATTGATCGCGATGATCATGTCCCACTTTTCGATGGGGAAACTCTCGATCGGCGAGACGTGCTGGATGCCGGCGCAATTGACGAGAATATCGACGGCGCCGAAGTCTTTCTCGGCCTTCTCGACCATGGCGGCGATCTCGGCGGGCTTCAGCATGTTGGCCGGATCGAACGTCACCTTGGTGCCAGCCTTGGCAATCTGCTCGATGGCTGCGGCGTTGTCGGCGGCGCTACCGAGACCATTCACAACCACGTTGACGCCTTCGGCGGCCAAGGCCATGGCGATGCCATGCCCGATGCCGGACGTGGAGCCGGTGACGATGGCGGTTTTGCCTTTGAGGGACGGGGTGGCCATTGGGGGGATCTCCGTGAGCAGTAAGGGGCTGGCAAGGTTATGCCGCAGCGCACAAGAGATGGATAGTGAACTCTGTGTGAGGTTCGAGATCGCCCTCAGTGCGGCCCAACCTTGTTCGTGCGCGTGTCAGGTGTAGGTGCGGTCGTCGGCGATGATTTTGCCGTCGTTGGGGAGGGTGCCGGGGGCTGAGAGCAGGACCGAGCCTTTGAGCTTGGTAAGAGCCTGAAGAGAGGCTGCCACCGCGATGCCGAGCGCATCGGACGGCGAGGCGGTTTCGGCCTTGAGGGTCATGACATCCTGTTCGCCGTCGCGGGCGACGACGAGGCGAACGCGGGCAAGCTCCTTGTGGCGCTTCAAGAGTTCGGCGATCTGTTCGGGGTCGACGAACATGCCCTTGACCTTGGTGCGCTGGTCGGCGCGGCCGAGCCAGCCGCGAATGCGCATGTTGGTGCGGCCGCAGGGCGAGTTGCCCGGCAGCACGGCGGAGAGGTCGCCGGTCGCCAGACGGATCATCGGATAATCGCGGTTGAAGGTGGTGACGACCATCTCGCCGACTTCGCCATCGGGCACAGGGTCGCCGGTGCCAGGGCGGACGATTTCGACGATGCAGCCTTCATCGACGATCATGCCCTCGACGCTGCCGTCGGGTCCGGGGCTTTCATAGGCGATGTTGCCAAGGTCGGCGGTGGCGTAGCACTGCACGACGGCGATGCCGCGAGCTTTGTATTCAGCGCGCAAGGTCGGGAAGAGCGCGCCGCCCGACACGAGCGCGCGCTTGATGGACGAGGCGTCCTTGCCGCTTTCTTTTGCCTTGTCGAGCAGGATTTTCAGGTAGTCGGGCACGCCGACGTAGATGTTTGGTTTGAGGTGGGCGATGGCTTCCAGTTGCTGCTCGGTATTGCCGGGGCCGGCGGCGATGACGGCGCAGCCGAGGGCGCGGGCACCGGCATCGAGGATCCACCCGCCGGGTGTCAGGTGGTAGGCGAAAGTGTTGTGGACGATGTCGCCGCCGCGAACGCCGGCCGCGTAGAGCGCCCGGGCCGAGCGCCACCAGTCTTCGCCACGCCCTTCAGGTTCGAAGATGGGGCCGGGGGACATCATGATGCGGCCCATAACGCCAGCGGTATCGGTGGCAAATCCGCCGAACGGTGGGCGCTTAGTCTGCAAGTCCTTGAGGGCGGCCTTTTTCAGCAACGGGAGTGTGGCGAGGGCTGCGCGGCTGTTGATTTTGGCGAGGTCGATGCCGTGGAGGTGTGCCGCCCAGCCGGGCGCGAGTTCGGCGGCGCGGGCGAGCAGGCCGGGCAGGAGATTGAACTGCGCGTGCTCGCGGGAGGCTGGGGCGCGGGTTTCGAGATGGTCGAGATAAAGTGAGGGCTTGTCGGTGGACATGACGGCGCGCTTTCCAAGGAGTGTGCGCTGTTGATAGGGGGTGCGCCGCCGCAGGGTCAAGTTAGGCGGAAGGTGGGAGGGGGAAGCGGGCGTTGCGCTTATCTTCGGGCTCGCCCCTCGCTGTCATCCTACCCCTCGTGGGTAGGACCCAGGGTGACGCTATCTGAGACGAATTGGCGTTCGTTGAAATAGAAGCGCTTCAAATCACGTTCGACCCGTGCGGAACGCTGGGTCCTACCCACGAGGGGTAGGATGACAGTACGGCGTTTGGCGCGTTCAAATGCCGTGGCGGGACCAAACACACAGAGGCGCTCTTGGCCCTTGAGACATGTGCGGCTCATGCGGTGCTCAGTTCTTGCTGACGAGTTCGGATTCTATCGTGATGTCGATTTCATCGGACACGAGGGGGGTGCCGCGCGACATGCCCCAGGCGCTGCGGCGGACTTGGGTTTTGGCTGAGAACGCGGCGACTTTTTTGCCGATGTAGGCGGGATTGGCATCGGCGGAGGGGTGTGCGCCAAACGTATTGAGCGTGACGTTGAGGACGACGGGGCGAGACTGGCCGGAGATCGTGAGATCGCCGGCGATGTCGGCCGTTTTCTCGCTCGTGCGGGTGACGCTGGAACTGGTGAAGGTGATGGTGGGGTGAGTGGTGGCGTTGAAATAGTCGGGGCCGCGCAGGATGCGATCGAAGGTGTCGACACCGGACTGCAGACTGTTGGTGCGGATGGTGATGTCGAGCTTGCTGTTCTCGGGATTTTCGGTGTCGATGTCGGCTGTGCCGTCGATGCCGTTGAAGCGAGCGGTCTGGCGGGAGAGGCCGAGGTGCGACCAGGAGAACAGCAGGGCTGTGTAGCCTTTGTCGAGGACGAAGGTTTCGGCGCAAAGGGGCGTCGCGACAAGCCACAACGCGGCAATGGCGGCGATGGCGGATGCGCAGGCGGCAGCGGATTTCGGCTGTTTGTCAAATCTCAGCATTGCATCTTGTCTCGGGCTTCGGCGTTCGGAGCGGGCAGGTGATTTCGGCTACCAGCGGGCGGGATTAGAGCCAGACTGCGGCTGCTTCGTGTCGGAGCTGGTGACGGATGGCAGCGAGGCCGAACACAGGCTCTCTGAGGTGCTGGGCTGGCTGCCGCGCCCACCCACCCTAGCCCTCCCCCACGAGGGGGGAGGGGATCCATGTGAAACGCGTGGTGAGTTTGGAGTTCGCTCATCGGGTCGTCGTGGGTGGGCGGGCAATGGAGGCGCCGAAGATGCGGCCATCGATGACGAGGAGGGACGCGCCGATGACGGCTGCGCCTGCGGCTTGCAGCAGTGACAGCCGTTCGCCGTAAATGACGGCGGCCAGGGCGATGGTGCTGAGCGGGATGAGCAGCGTGACGAGCATAGCGTTGTTGGAGCCGGCGTCGGCCATGATCTTGAAGAACAGAATGTAGGCGAGCGCCGTCGAGACGACGCCGAGCGCCAGCGTGGCCGCGATGACGCTGGCAGCCGGCATCGGCAGTTGCCAGAAGCGGTCGGTGGCGGCGGCAAGGGGCACGAGAAAAACGACCGACACCAACAGCTGGGCTGCCGACGTGACGATGGGCGGTGTGTCGCGGAAGCGGCGTCCCCAGAGAGCTGAAAGACCATACGACAGCGTGCCGCCAACGACGAGCAAGAGCCCAAGTGCGCTGGCTTGGTCGCCTGCAAGCGCGGATGGGCCGACGAGCACAGCGACGCCCAGAATGCCGAGCAAAACGCCGACGATCTTGTTGGCTGCCAATGTTTCGCCCGCAAAGATGCGAGCGACGAGCAGCGCCATCAACGGCGTGGTGGCGTTGGCGACAGAAGCCAAGCCGCTGGACACCATGGTTTGTCCATAAAAAATGAGGCCGAAGGGGATGACGTTGTTGAGCAGCGACATGACGGTGAAGTCGCGCCACTGAGTGCGATTGCAGGGGATCGCGTAGCCGAGCAAGAGCGCGAGCGGGACCAGGATTGCCGATGCAATGGCGCAGCGCGCCAGGGTGAGGGTGATGGGTGGCAGACCGATCAGCGCCTGTTTGACGAAGATAAACGTGCCGCCCCACAGAACTGACAGGACGACAAGGCGGAGCCAGTTCTTGGCGGTCATGAGGCGGGGTCCGGGGAAAACAAGCGAGTAGTGAGTAGCGATCAGTGAGGAGTGGGGAGTGAGGAGTGAGGAGGGGAGAAGGCAACGCCTCAAAGACAGCGGGTGGGTATTCTCTCCGTGATGAGAGGATTTCTGAAGGACAGGTGCGGGGGCCTTGGCCGCAGTCGTAGTGATCGTTGGTAGTCGGTCGTTGGCGCGGTGGCGACCCGAAAAGGCAAGCGGGTTGGTAGTTGGTCGACGGAGGAAAAGGAAGGGCGCGGAGCGAGTGCGAGGCCTGCGAGGGCTGCGGGTTGGCAGGTGGGGCGGGGGGTCATAGACTGCCGCGAAGGTGTCGAAGCGAGACACGAACCTGGTGGGGGACGGTGATGACGGGTGAAACGTTCGACTATGTGATCGTCGGGGCGGGGTCGGCGGGGTGTGTGCTGGCGCACCGGTTGAGTGAAGATCCGAGCGTGTCGGTGGCGCTGCTCGAAGCGGGCGGGCGCGACACGAACCCGTGGATCCACGTGCCGGCGGGTTATTTCCGCAACGTCACCAATCCGAAGATCACGTGGCAATTCAAATCGGGGCCGGAGCCGGAATTGGGCGGGCGCGTGGTGGGATGGCCGCGCGGGAAGGTGCTGGGCGGTTCGAGTGCGATCAACGGGCTGCTGTATGTGCGGGGACAGGCGGAAGACTTCAACGTGTGGCGGCAGCTCGGCAATCCCGGCTGGTCGTTTCGTGATGTGTTGCCGTATTTCAAACGCGCGGAAGATCAGGAGCGAGGCGAAGACGAGTTGCACGGCGTGGGCGGTCCGCTGGGGGTCGAAGACGTGCGGATGCACAATCCGGTGTGCGAGGCGTTCGTGACATCAGCGGTGGCGGCGGGCATTCCGTTTACGCGTGATTTCAATGGGCCGAGCCAGGAGGGCGTCGGGTATTTTCAGCTGACGAACAAGAACGGCCGGCGGTGTTCGACGGCGGTGGGCTATCTCAATCCGGTGCGGTCGCGATCGAATTTGAAGATCATCACGGCGGCGATGGTTTCGACGCTGACGCTGGACGGCAAGCGCGTCACGGGTGTGCGCGGCACGTTCGGCGGCGTGGCAGGGCAGATCACGGCGCGACGCGAGGTGCTGCTATCGGGCGGGGCGATCGGCAGTCCGCAGATCCTGCAGCTGTCGGGGATCGGGCCGGGGGCGGTGCTGAAAACGGCCGGCGTCGACGTGCGGCATGAGTTGGCTGGCGTCGGCCAGAACCTGCAGGATCATTATCAGGCGCGATTCGTCTATCACTGCAACGCGGCCGGCAGTCTGAACGAGGTGTGGCACAGCTATCTCAAGCAGGTGCAGGTGGGCATCGAGTATGCGCTGCGGCGGCGGGGACTGCTGACGATCGGCGCGGGCGTGGTGGGCGTGTTCGCCAAATCGCGGCCGGAGCTCGAGACGCCGGACATCCAGTTTCATTTCATCCCGCTGTCGTCGGACGGTGCGGGCAAGGGGCTGCATGCATTTCCCGGTGTGATCTCGTCGGTGTGCCAGTTGCGGCCGGAGAGCCGGGGAACGTTACAGATCACGTCGGCCGACCCGAACGCGCAGCCGGCGATCGTGAGCAACTATCTGGCGGCGGAGGCGGACAAGCGCGTGCTGCTGGATGCGATGCGGCTCAACCGGCGGATCGTTGAGCAGAAGCCATTCGCCGACATCATCGTGAGCGAGAAGGTGCCTGGATTCGACGTGGACAGCGACGACGGGCTGATGGCGTTCGCGAAGCAAACGGGGACGACGATCTATCATCCGTGCGGGACGGCGAAGATGGGCAGCGACGCCAACGCGGTGGTGGATGCGCGACTGCGGGTGCATGGGCTGACCGGCGTGCGGGTGGTGGATGCCTCGATCATGCCGACGATGACGTCGGGCAACACCAACGCGCCGACGATCATGATCGCTGAGAAGGCGGCGGACATGATCCGCGAGGATGCGAAGGTGCGGGTGGCTGCGTGAACGCCATAAGCTTGCCGTAGGTCCCGGCCTTCGCCGGGATGATGCTGTGGACGGCACCCTACCATCGGCGTCTAGGCGCCATAGAGTGATCGTTGCGAAACGTATCATTCCCAGGAAAGGGGCCGTCCATGGCAACGACTATCACAATCGGGCTCGATCTGG
>JANLYD010000293.1:0-3936 GCA_031365465.1 Hyphomicrobiaceae bacterium | reverse complement strand
CGATGCTATGGCGGTGGCTGCGGCAGCGGCGCCGCCCAATAGCAATGAACGGCGCGAATGGGTTGGTGACGAAAAGTCGTGTGACATGGCGTTCTTTCCCCTGCGTGTTGCAATGATTGAAAACGAACCCCGCCAGCCTACGCCCGGCAGTCTCGCAATATCAATGACTTTCACGATCAGGTGAAGGGCATGCTGTCCGGAATACACGAGTTGCCGCGAGGCCGCTAAATCTCGCTCTGGACGGTCATTTCGGCCCACGCCGCAGTTACGCGCCTCAAAACATCTTGCTGGGATCGAATGTCAGCGCCATGAAGTCCCAGCCGCCGGCGTAAAGCTCGGGCGGCAGGTTGGTGTAAGGCTGGCAGTCGATCAGCGCGCGCTTGGCGCTGTTGGCCGCGTCTTCGAATTGGGGCCCCGACCCGGTATTGACGATCATCGGCTCGCCCACCAATCGGCCATCCTGCGTCAGCTTTACCTGCGCCTTGATAACCAGCCGGCTCGCGCCTTCCATGCCGGAGTTGATGTTCCAGCAGCGTTTGACGTTGTTCTTCATCAGACTGCCGAGCATGGACAGCTTGTCAGCCGTCAAACGGTTATCGGTACCCTCCGGCGCACCTGCAGCCGGGCCTTTCAACGCGTTGGGCGACGCTTTCGCACCAGCCACCTGTGCGGGCTTTGCCGGTGTCTTGTCCAGCAACGCCTTCGGCGGCGCCGCCTGATCCGGCGACTTGGCCAACGCGGCGTTCACGATGCTGTCGAGCGATTGCGCAGCTTTGGCGTCCGCGATCTTCTTGGCGTCGGCCTTGGCCTTCGCAAGATCGGCCAACCGCTTCTTCTCCAGCTCCTTCTTGCGTAGTTCTTCCGCCAGCTTCTTCTTGCGGTCGTCCTCGGCCTTCTTGGCGTCAGCGACGGCTTTTGCCTCGGCCGCTTTGGCGGCAGCGACCTTCGCCGCCTCGGCCTTGGCGGCGAGATCGGCGTCTTCGGCCAGCTTCTCTTCGAGCAGCTTCTGATCGTCGACTGTGGGCGCGGGTGGCGGCGGCGGCGCTTCGGCAGCCTTTGGCTCGGGCGGCTTCACGGGCTCGGGTGGCTGTGGTGGAGGCGGTGGCGGTTCGGCGGCAGCCGCAGGCGGCGGCGGCGGGGGCGGCGGGGTAGGCTTCACCGGCTCCTTCTTGGGCGGCTCCTTGACCGCGCCATCCTTGCCTTCGGCTTCCATGTTCTTGGCTTCGCGATCACCCTGCTTCAGGCGCACGATGTCGTCGGGCGAAATGATGGAGATCTCCACCGGCTCGGGCTTCGATTCGGCAAGCGGCGGCGTGCTCTCGATGGACAGCAGAGTCCAACCGAGAATGGCCGCATGCAAAATCAACGAGACGATGAGGCCGTAACTCACGGCGTGCTAACCCCCGCTTGTCGGATCGGTGCGCAGCGCCATCTTCTTGAAGCCGGCAGCGCTGATCTGCGCGATCACAGCCGAGATGATACCGTATTCGGTGCCTTTGTCGCCATTGACCTGCACGGCGTCGTCCTTGCCCCCGCGTTGCGTGCCGATCGCTTCCATCTTGGCCTTGAGATCCACGAGCGCGATCGACTCCTTGTCCTGGCTACCTAGGTAGATCTTGCCGTCCTTGCTGATCGAGACCAGCAGCGGCTCTTTTTTCGGCGTATCGATCTGCTTGGCGGCGGCATTCGGCAGGTCGAGCTGGATGCCTGTCGCCATCATCGGCGCGGCGACCATGAAGATGATCAACAGCACCAGCATCACGTCGACGAACGGCGTCACGTTGATTTCCGCCATGGGCGCATGCCGGCTGCGTCGCCCCCGCCGCCCGCCGCCTCCGCCGCCCGATTTGATGCTGGCACCCATCGACTGCTCCTTGCTCGCCAAACGTGTTGTTCAACGTGGCGGCACTTAAGTTCTGACGTCAATCTGGCGCGAAACGATAGCGGCAAATTCATCGGCGAAGGCTTCCAGCCGCTGCCCCAATCGCGACGAGTCGGCGGAGAATTTGTTGTAGAACACAACCGCCGGAATCGCCGCCAGCAGTCCGAGCGCGGTCGCGAACAGAGCCTCAGAGATGCCCGGCGCAACTACGGCAAGACTGGTATTCTTCGACGCGGCGATGGCCGAGAACGTCGACATGATCCCCCAGACCGTACCGAACAGACCGACGAACGGCGCGGTGGAGCCGACCGTCGCCAAAAACAGCAAGCGCCGGTCGAGTTGCTCCATCTCGCGGCTGATAGTGACGTCCATTACCTTTTCGACGCGCATCTGGATGCCACCCAACGCACGGATATTGCCTTCGACCGATCGCTTCCACTCGCGCATCGCGGCGACGAACAGGCTTGCCATCGAGAACGTCGGCCCGCGGTTCAAGCCGGCGTACAGTTCGTCCAGCGACTGTCCCGACCAGAACAGTTGCTCGAACTTGTCGGCCTCGCGGCGCGCGCGGCGGAAGGCGAACACCTTTTCCACGATGATGGCCCATGACCACACCGACGCGATCAGCAGTCCGAACATCACCACCTTGACGACCGGGTGAGCGGTGAGGAACATCTCCAGGAACGAGAAGCCGCCCCCGTTGGCGACCCCGATCTGAGTTTTGACAATGTCAGCCGGATTCATGTCCCTGCCTGTGGTTCAGCCGCAGCTTTCGATCAGTAGTCGTGCAGACACTTTACCAGCCGATCCAATGTGACAAAATGAGGACCCGGCCCCGCACGCCGGGCGCGAACCGACTTATACCCAGACGATGTGTCGCTGAGATGGGGGCAACCTCTGTTTTTGCCCACGATTGCGGCCAACTGCCGTTGATGCTGCGGTCTTTTGGCGGCGATCATGCTTTCTTCTGCCTGGTCATCGCGCCGGCTGCCGTCGAACGAAGACCCGCTGTCGACATTTGCTGCGGGCGGCACGACAATGCCGGCGATAGCGGTTCAAGGGGGCATCGATCGCATCGGTGCGGCGGCAATGACGAACACACGGGCGACCACACGCGCGAGCAAAGTCGACATCGGCGCGATGCTGGCACCGAAATCGGTGGCGGTGATCGGGGCGGCACCTGCAGGGCAGGGCTTGCGCGGGCGCATCCTGGAAATCATGCGGGCGCATCCCTATGCCGGGCGCATTTATCCGATCAATCGTCATCTGGCTGAGGTGCAGGGGCTCCAGGCCTATCCCACCATTGCCGACGTGCCCGAACCCGTCGATCTCGCGGTGTTGATCATCCCTGCGAAGTTCGTCGTCGACGAGCTCGAGCGCTGTGGCAAGGCGGGCGTCAAAGCCGCCGTGATCCTCAGTTCCGGCTTCGCCGAGGAGCCGGGCGACACCGGTCAGCGCATGCAGGACGAGATGATCGCCATCGCCCGCCGCTACGGCATGGCGGTCAACGGTCCCAACTCTGAGGGGTTCGCCAATCTCGATCTGGCCTTGTGCCCCACCTTTAGTCCCGCCGTCAGTCCATCGGCCATCGCACTTTTGCCAGAGTGCGGCATGCCCGGACGCGTCGCCGTGGTCGCGCAATCCGGCGGCATGGGCTTTGCGTTCTTCGATCGCGGACGCCCCAAGGAATTGAGCTTCAGCTACGTCGTTACCACCGGCAACGAAGCCTGCATGGAGGTGTTCGACGTCGTCGACCACCTGCTCGACGAGGGCCGCACGGACGTATTCTGCCTGCTGCTCGAAGACATCAAAACGCCAGCCACGTTTCGACGCGTCGCCGAAAAAGCGTTGCGGGCGGGCAAACCTCTGATCGTAAACAAGATCGGCAAGAGCGATGCGGGCGCGCGCGCGGCTGCCTCCCACACCGCCGCTTTGGCTGGATCTTATGCGGCATTCCAGGCCATGGCCCGCCGCTACGGCCTGATCGAAGGCACCGACATCGAGCAGATGGTCGACATCGCGCAGGGCTTTCTCGCCTGGAAAGATCGCCTGCC
>JANLYD010000275.1:0-13297 GCA_031365465.1 Hyphomicrobiaceae bacterium | reverse complement strand
TTTTTGAAATGGAAGACGTCCATGTGGGGTCACCCTCGAAAAAGCGTTTGCCCGGGAAATGTCCGATGACAATCCACGCGCGTCAATGGTGATGATGTGCCGCTGTCGCGGGGCAGCCAAGCGCCGTCAGGCATTCATTTCAAGCAATAGGCAAGGCACCAGCAAGCCAGCCAAGATTTTGGCTGACCGAATTTCGTCGGGTCCATAGGTTCCGGCGACGCCGCAAAAGTTCAGCGTGCCGAGGCGGCGGCCGGCGTGACGAATGGGAGAGTTGAGGATGGCTGTGATGCCCAGCGAGAAGATGAGGTCGTGATCGAAGAACGCAGCTTTGACCTGGTCTTTGTCGGCGGCAAGGAAGACGTCGCCGTTCTCCATGCCGCCATGGCTGACGGTGATCTTGTTCAACGGCTTGGTGCCACCCAGCGGGTAGGATTTTTCGTCGCTGGAGTGTAGGCGCACGACCACCTGTGCCGCCTCGTCGTACCTGAGCGTGGTCAGCAAAGCCCAGCCGCATGTTTCAGCGGCGATGGCTTCGACCGCCTTGTAGACACGCTGCGGATCGCTTTGGTCGTTGCTCAAGGCGATGATCTTGGCGACGTCGGATGTCGTAAGATCGCGAGATTTAGTCGGCATGACGGCTCCTTCAAATCGGTTGCGTGCGGGTGATGGTGGCGGGTGGTGGCAATGGCACGTTGGCCAAGCGTTCGGGGACGAGGCCCTTCGCGCGCCATCGCAAAATGAGGAGGAGTGCCAGTGCGACGAAGATTTCGCGTAGCGACGCTGCTTGCACGTTCGACACCGCCGGTATCAACGGTACGATGAAGCGCGTCGCTTCGAGGAAGAATACGATCACGATGGCACCGACGATCGCGCCGACGTTGTTGCCGAGGCCGCCGGTCAAGAGTGACAGCTTGATGTAGAGCGTCAGCAGCGGCGCGAAAAGATCGGGCGCGATGTAGCTGGTGAAATGGCCATAGAGCGCGCCGGCCAAGCCGATGGCCGCAGAGCCGATCGCGAACGCCTGCGCCTTGAACAGGACGACGTTTTTTCCGGCGATCTGGACGACGCCTTCGTCGTCGCGAATGCCGCGCAAGACGCGGGCGAAGGGTGAGGCCGACAGCCGTTGGAACAACACGAACAACACGGCCGCCACCACCCAGACGATGACAAGGTAGAACAGATTGAACGTATGCGGCGTGAGGTCTTGGCGCAGCGGCCCCGGGATGCCCGACAGGCCGTCGGTGCCGTTGGCAATCCAGATTTCGTTCGACATTATCACGCGCAGCGTTTCGGCAAAACCGAGCGTGACGATGGCCAGATAGTCGCCGCGCATTCGCACCGTTATCATGGCGACGCCGACACCGACGGCCGCTGCTGCCAACGTGCCGGCGGCGATGCCGGCAGCGATCGGCCAGCCGAGCTTCAAAGTCAGCAGCGCCGACGTATAGGCGCCGACCGCAAAGAAGCCGACGAGGCCGAGATTGATCAATCCCGCCATGCCCCAGATCACGTTCATGCCGAGCGCCATGATCGCGTAGATGCCGGCGGTGACACCCATGGCGACGAGATAATGTTCCATCAGTAGGCCCTCGCGCCGAGAATGCCACGCGGGCGGAATGTCAACACCAGCAGGATTGCGACGAACCCGACGGCGGTTCGATAGGCGGGTGATATGACGAGCAAGCTCATTTCCTCGCCGATGCCGATGGCAAGCGCGCCGACGACGGCACCGGGAATGCTGCCGAGGCCGCCCACCACGGCCGCCGCAAAAATCGACAGCACCGTCTTAAAGCCGACCAGCGGATCGATCGTCGTATCCAGACCGATCAGCATGCCGCCCAATCCCGCCAGCCCCATGCCGACGAACGATACGACGCGCGCCACCATGTCGGCGTTGATGCCCTTGATGGCAGCCAGCATCGGATTGTCGGCGACAGCGCGCATCGCTTTGCCGAGACGGGTCATGGACAGGAAGGCAAACAGCATGGCCATGACGGCGACGGCGATCAGCAGACTTTCTACTTGCTGAGGGCTGACATGAAGGCCTGAAAAGCGCCAGTCGCGCCGCAGCGGCAGGTCATAGCCGCGCATCTGATTGCCGAAGATGAAGCGCACGATGTTTTCGAGGCCGATGGTGAGGGCGATGGAGCCGATCGCCGTGGTGATGAAACCCGACGCGCGCAATGGTTTCAGCACGAACTCGTCCGACAACCAGCCGACCAGGCCGGCGACTACGAACGCCGCCACCAGCGCTGGGATCAGCGGCAACCCCAGCATCGCATTGGCAACCAACCCCGCGAAGGCCCCGATGGTCATGTGGGACGCCAACGCGAAGTTGGTGAAGCGCAGCACGGCGAAAATAACCGTGAGCCCGATCGCCGGAACCGCGAGGATGGTCCCGGACATGATGCCGTTGAGGATGAGTTGGATGATTTCCATTGTTCTCGGTTTGGCAAACGGGACGCGAATGACGGTCAGTAGGGAGTAGGGGCAGTAGGGGCAGCAGGCAGCAGAATGTAGTTCGCTGCCTGCTTACCGCTTACCGATCCTCAAACGATCTTGAGGAACTCGAGTTTGCCTTTCTTGACTTGGCTGAAGCGGAATTTGCATGTGAGAATGTCGCCGATTTCGTTGAAATCGCAGGGCCCGGACGCGCCCTCGTAGTTGATCTCCTTGCCCTCGGCGAGCGCCTTCAAGCCTTCGAGTGGCGAATAAACTTTGGTACCGTCGCCCTGACTGATCTTGCGGACATTGTCTTTCAACGCTGTGCCCGTGGCGTCTTTCGCTTTCGCCATCGTCAAAACGGCGAGGGTTGCCCAGTCGGTCGCCTGCGCAACGTAGCCGTCGATTTCGCTGACGCCGAGGCGGGTCGCCGCAATTTTGTAGGCGCTGCTGTCGCTATCGGCGGATGGTGAGCCGGTCACGACACCTTCCGACACTTCCGGCGGATTGGCATCGAGCGTGGTTTGCGGCACCGCGTAGGATTGGCAGAACTTCGGCAGTTCGATGCCGGCTTTGTAGAGATCGCGCAGCACGACGACGGTGTCGGGCGCGTATCCGTTCAGATAGAGATAATCCGGGTTGCCCTTCATGACCTGATCGATCTCGGAGCGGTACGTCGACTTGTCCTTTTCGTAGATGACATGCGAGACGACGCTGCCGCCGACAGTTTTCATGTGAGCGTCGAGATGCTCCTTGGTCGCTTGGGCGAACGGTGCCTGGATGCCGATCACGCCAATCCGCTTTTTCCCGGTCGAGGCGATGTAACCGGCGTGGGCGATCGATTGCAGTTTGCTGGTCGGTTGGGTGCGCACCAGATAGCCCTGATGGGGCAGCAGCGAAATCGAATCTGCGCCCGATACGGTCATGATGAAAGTTTTACTTTCCCAGCAGACGGGTGCCACCGCCGTCGTCACAGCCGACGCCCACGTGCCCATGATCAGCGGCACCTTGTCGACTTCGATCAGTTTGCGCGCCGCACGCACGGCCGCCTCCGGATTGGTCTGATCGTCTTCGACGACGGTCTGGATCATGCGGCCGAGCACCCCGCCGGCTTTGTTCACTTCGTCGAAGACGGCTTGCATGGCCTTCAGCATGCGCGGTCCATCGTTCCCACCGGCACCGGTCAGCGGCGTGAGGATGCCGATCTTGATCGGTTGCCCCTGGGCGAGAGCGTGCTGCGGCAGCGCGGCTGCAGCGATGCCTGCACTCAAGGTTTTCATCATGCTGCGGCGTGTCGGGGTGTTCATGGTCTGCCTCCGGAGTGAATGAAAAACTGATTGCTGCTTGGTATGATTATCCGCCGAGAAACAGGCGGCGGACATCTGGGTCGTCGGAGAGTGCCTTGGCATCGCCCGTGCGGCTGTTGCGTCCATCGACCAGTATGAAGGCACGGTGTGAAATGGCCAGCGCTTCGCTCGCGTTCTGTTCGACCATGCCGATCGACAAGCCTTCGCGATTGAGGTCGACGATGGCATCGAACAGCGTTTCTGCCGCCACCGGCGACAATCCTGCCGATGGTTCGTCCAGCAGCAGGAGACGTGGCTCGACCATCAGCGCCATCGCCATGGCCAGCATCTGACGTTCGCCGCCGGACAGGGTGCGGGCCGCATAACGCCGCTTGTCTGCCAGCACCGGAAATCGCGTGAACGCCTTGTCGATGCGCGCCTCGATATGATGGGGGTCGATATATCCGCCCATCTCCAGGTTCTCGCGCACGCTGAGCGTCGGAAAGACGTTGTGCTCTTGGGGAACATACGCCAAGCCGAGACGAGCGACGTCGCGCGGGAGACGGCCGGTGATATCTCCGCCCTCGAGCGTGACGGTGCCGCTCTTCGGAATGAGCAGCCCGGCGATCGCCTTGAGCAGCGTCGACTTGCCCGCGCCGTTGGGGCCGACGATGCAGACGATTTCACCTTGGCCGACGTTGAAGTCGACGCCTTTGAGAATTTCGTCGGCAGCGGCGTAGCCGACGATCAGGCCGGTTGCCGCCAGAACGGTTTGCATCAACCTGCGCTCCGCCAGCGACGACCCATGTAGGCCTCCTGTACATCCGTATTGCCGGCGACGTCGGCAAACGAGCCGGACGCCAGATGCCGGCCATCGGCAAGCACGACCACACGATCGCAAAGCCGCGCGATGGTGTCCATGTGGTGCTCGATGAGGAGAATGGCTGTGCCGTCGGCGGCGAGCGCTTGAAGGTGTCCACCGATCTCTTTGGCCAGCGTGGGATTGACGCCGGCGATCGGCTCGTCGAGCAGAATAAGCTTCGGCTCGGTCATCAGGGCACGGCCGATCTCGAGCAGTTTCTTCTGCCCGCCAGAGAGATCGGACGCGGGGTTACCGATGACGTGCAACAGGTTAAGCCTGCGCGCGATGGCCGCGGCGCGCGCGATCAGTTCGGTCTCGCGCGTCCGCGCAGCCGTGGTTGCGGCCAAGGCGGACAGAAAGTTCTCGCCCGGTTGCCGGGCTCCGAACAACAACATGTTGTCCAACACGGACAAACGCGGCAGCGTGCGCGGAATTTGAAACGTGCGCACGAGCCCCAACTGCGTGATGCGATCGGGCCGCGTGCGGGTGATGTCGTGGCCATCGAAGAGGATGCTGCCGCCGTCAGCGGGCACGACGCCTGTGATGCAGTTGAAGAGGCTGGTCTTGCCCGCGCCGTTCGGGCCGATCAATCCGGTGATGCCTTTGGCTGGTACATCGAAGGTAACGCTGTTCAAGGCGTGAACGCCATAAAAGCTACGCGTGACGCCCTTGATGCGCAGCAATGTCATTCGACGAACTCCTTAGCGCCGCTCGTCTCGCGTCAAAGTCACCACAAGCGGGGCTCTCGGATGGTAGCGGGATAGCGGGGAAAGAACAGGCGCCGATGCTCTGGAATCGCCCTCAAACGCAGCCAGGGGTGCGTGAAAAGTGGGCACCCCGATCACGTGCGGCCGCCATCGACGACATAGTGCTGGCTGGTGATGGCACCGGCTTCGTCTGAGGAAAGGAACAACACGACACGAGCGATGTCGCTGGCGTCGAGGTCGCGCTTGAGGCACTGCCTGTCCATCAAGTCGGCGTGCCGTTGATCGTTGAGCCAGAGTTGGCGCTGGCGCTCGGTCAAGATCCAGCCGGGCGCAATGGCGTTGACGCGGATACCATAGCTTCCGAAGTCGCGAGCGAGCGAGCGCGTCAATCCGAGCACGGCTGATTTGCAGGCGGTGTAGGCGACCATGCCGCCCGCGCCGTTCATCCACGAGCACGAACCGAAGTTGATGATGGAGCCGCCACCTGCGGTTTTCATATCGCCGAGCACGGCCTGCGCGGCAAAGAACTGGTGCTTGATATTGACGGCGAAGCGCTCGTCCCAATACTCCGGCGTCACGTCTTCGGTTTTGTGGCGATCGTCGCGGGCTGCGTTGTTGACGAGAATGGTGATCGGTCCCAATGCCCGTCGGGTCGCCTCGATGGCCCCGCGCAAGGCTGCGATATCGCGCACGTCGCACTTTTCGAAATGCACGGTTCCACCGAGCGAGCGGCACTTTTCGACAACCGTTGCAGAGGCCGCCGCGTCGATGTCGACGAAGCCGACCTTGGCCTTCTGAAGGGCAAAGTGGGAAACGATCGCCGCGCCGATGCCACTGCCACCTCCGGAGACGAATACGGTTCGTCCTGCGAGCGAGGGATAACTAGCTGTTGGCGTGGACATGACCGCTCTCTCAGTTGTGAGTGACTTCGCACTATTGCCGAGGACTTTGCGGGATGCAAACCGGCTCGATGTTCCGGGGTAGGCGGGGTCAACGGTTCAACCCGCCACCGGACTCCGGAATCGCCGCATCAGCGAGAAACAGGGGCTGTTCCGGGGGTGGACTTGCCTGCGGGCTTGGGGCAGCATGATTGCAAGAGAAGACCCGGCGTCACCTCGACTAGCGGGCGCGAGTTCAAAATAACATAGTCGCACGGGCGCCGTTGGCGTCGACGGTGGACAACGCATTTCGGCAGTGTCGATTGCACGCTCCATCGGGGCGCAGGGAGAGACGACTATGACAACGATCAGCCGCCGTCACATGATGGCCGGTACAGCAGGCGTGCTCGTGGCGCCACGTTTTGCGCGCGCGCAGGGCGTAAAGCCTCGCATCACAGTGATTTCACAATGGTCGGCAGGCAGTGACGGTGCCGCCATAACCGCGCTCGGGAAAAAGTTCGAGGAAAAGGGCGGCGTCTGGCAGCACTCGCCTGTACCCGGTTTCACCACCGAGATGATGAACAAGCTACGCGCACAGATCATGGCGGGCGATCCGCCGGGCTGTTCGCAGCTCAAAGGCCCCGAGATCGCGGCCTGGTCGAAGATCGCCCCCACCGTCGAGCTCGACGCACTCGTTGCCGCCGCCAACTATGAAAAGGTGGTCGCGCCCGACCTCGCGAAATTGCACAAGCCGGGCGGCAAGTGGATTTCCTTGCCGCTGCAAATCTACAGCACGAACATGCTGTTTCTCTCCAAGCGAGCGATGGACAAGGCGAAAGCCGACAAAATTCCCGTCACGTGGGCCGACTTCAACGCGCTTGCCGAGCAGATGAAGGCGGCAGGCGTCGCATTCCCGGTCGGCAATGGCGGCACGCGCCCGGACGACGGGCAGAAGTTCGAAGCGGCGCTGGCCGGTATCAGTCCTGCCGCATATCGCGCAGCCATCATGAACCTCGACGCCAAGGCTCTGAAGGGCCCGGAGGTGAAGGCGGCGTTCGACCAGACGCGCAAGATCGCAGACTGGATGGATCCGAACACGGCAGCCCAGCACTTCTCCACCAACCTGAAGCGCTTCATTTCAGGCGAGATGGGCATGATGCTGCAGGGCGGTTGGGCGCAAGGCGTGCTGCTCAACGCCGGCTTCAAGCTCGACGAGTTCGTCATTACGCCGGGACCGTCGGACAACTCCAAGCCGGTGTTTCTGTTGAACGCGGACGCGTTTATTTTCTGGAAGAGCAAAGAGGCCGATGTGCAGGCCGGGCAGGCGTTGATGGCACAACTCGTCATGGATCCGGCGATCCAGACCATGTACTCGCAGATCACAGGCTCGATCCCTGTGCGCACCGACGTCGACCTTTCGGGTGCGGGTTGGTCCGATGGTCAGCGGCGCACCTCGGCCGCGCTCAAGGAAGCGGTGGCGGCTAACCAGGCGGTGCTCAGTCTGGCGCATAACATGGCGCAAGAGAACGGCATGACCGCTGCGATGATCGACGTGATCACTGAATTTGTGAAGAACAAATCGATCACGTCGGACAAGGCGGTGGCCCGCCTCAGCGATGCGGTCGAGGGCGCGCGTTGACCGCTGTCGTTCCGGTCGCTGGAAAAAACAATCGGCACGCGGCGCTCGGTGCGTTGCGTGGCGTTCCCGAAGCATTGGCCATCTGGATTCCGCTGCTGCTGTCGGCCGGGCATATCGTTTCGTTCGCGCTGTGGACGATCTGGATTTCGTTCACGGCATCGACCCTCGTTCCGGTCTCGGGATGGGTGGGGACCCGCAACTATACCGCTATCTTGGCGACCCGGAATTGGCAGATCGCATTCGACAACTTGCTGATTTTTGGATCGGGCTTCGTTCTGTTGAGCATCGCGACCGGCCTCGTGCTCGCGATCCTGCTGGATCAGAGAATACGTGGCGAAAACGTGCTGCGGTCGATTTTTCTCTATCCGATGGCGGTGTCATTCGTGGTAACCGGCACCGTGTGGAGCTGGTTGCTCAATCCCGGTATGGGAATCCAGAAGCTCGTCAACAATTTCGGTTGGACGTCGTTCCGGTTCGACTGGCTGATCGATCGCGACATGGCGATCTGGACGATCGTCATCGCGGCGGTTTGGCAGTCGTCGGGCTTTGCCATGGCGCTGTTCCTGGCCGGCCTGCGCTCCGTCGACGGCGATCTCATCAAGGCGGCGCAGATCGATGGTGCCGGGCCGGTTCGCACCTATCGTCGCGTCATCCTGCCCGCGCTGTGGCCGATCACGGTGACGATCGTCGTGATCCAATTGCAGTTCGCCATCACAACTTTCGATCTCGTGCGGGCACTCACCGGCGGCGGTCCGGGCATCGCGACGCAATTGCCGGCCCTGGTGGTTTACGACTTCATGTTCCAGCGCGGTTTGCTGGCGCGGGGTGCCGCTGCCGCCGTGCTCATGTTGCTCATTTTGCTCGCTGTGTTGTTGCCGTACGCAGCTTGGCAATATTATCAGCGAAGGCAGTCAGCAAATGCGTGACCAGACCTTTTCGCTGAGCCGCGCCGTCGTTTATCTCGTCGTCTCGGTGATCGCTGTGGCTTATCTCGTGCCGATGGTCGTGGTGGTGCTGAATTCGCTGCGCAGTGACCAGGAGATCGCGCAAACGTCGATGATCGGCTGGCCGAAGGTCTGGGCCTGGAGCAACTTCTCACACGCCTGGAACGAATTCTGCGTCGCGCAGACCTGCGGCGGTATCAAGCCTTACATGATCAATTCAGCGCTCGTGACGATACCCGCGACCATCGTCTCGACGCTGCTGGGCGCGGTCGCCGGTTATGCGGTATCGCTTTGGCGGTTTCCGGGAGATCGCTGGATCTACGGTATCGTAACGCTCGGCATTTTCCTGCCCCAACAAATGCGCCTGTTGCCGTGGACGATCGTGTTGCGCGACCTGAACCTGACCAACACGCTGACAGGCCTGGTGCTGATCCACACCATCCAAGGGCTCTCGTTCACGGTACTGTTCTGCCGGAACTATTACATCTCGATTCCGCCGGAACTGATACGCGCGGCGCGGATCGACGGCGCGGGCTTTTTCCGCACCTTCTGGCGCATCGTGCTGCCGCTGTCGCCGCCGATTCTCATCGTCACGGTGATCTGGCAGTTCACCCACATCTGGAACGAGTTTCTCTATGGCGTGACATTCACGACCGGCCAGCAGCAGCCGGTGACTGCGGCGTTGATCGCACTCTCTGCGGCAATCGCCGACATACCGCAGCACGGCGTGCAGAGTGCGGCTGTGATCATCGCGGCATTGCCGACGTTGCTGGTCTACTTGTTCGGCGGAAAGTATTTCGTGCGCGGCTTGACGGCCGGCGCCGTTAAGTAGGAAATTCTGCATGTCGGCTCTGACCATTCGCGACGTCCATAAACGGTTCGGCAATATCGAGGTCCTGAAGGGCATCAACATCGAGATCGCGTCCGGCGAATTCACCGTGCTGGTCGGGCCGTCCGGTTGCGGCAAGTCGACGTTGTTGAACATCATTGCCGGTCTCGACCGGCAGAGCTCCGGCACGGTCGAAATCGGCGGGCGGGTCGTCGACGATGTGCCGCCCAAGGATCGCGACATCGCGATGGTTTTTCAGTCATATGCACTGTATCCGTCGATGACGGTGCGGCAGAACATAACGTTCGGCATGGAATGCCGAAACGTGCCACGCCCGCAACGCGAGGAAGCGCTCGCCCGGGTGGCGAAACTGCTGCAGATCGAAGCGTTGCTGGAGCGCAAGCCCGGTCATTTGTCCGGCGGCCAGCGCCAACGCGTCGCCATGGGCCGCGCGCTCGTGCGCGATCCACTGTTGTTCCTGTTCGACGAACCGCTGTCCAACCTCGACGCGCAGTTGCGTGCGGAGATGCGGATGGAGATCAAGCAACTGCACCACCGGCTGGGTTCGACGATCGTGTACGTCACCCATGACCAGATCGAGGCGATGACGCTCGCGACGCGCATCGCCGTCATGAAGCAGGGGATCGTGCAGCAATTCGCCGATCCTGAAACGGTCTATAATCGGCCCGCTAACCTGTTCGTGGCGGGGTTCATGGGAGCGCCGCCGATGAACACGCTGTCGGCGCGTATCGAGGCGACGCCGGACGGTACGATGGCCGTCGTTGGCCACGGCGAGCAGGCGTCACGCTTTCCGGTGACGGCGGAGGCTCAAAGTTGGATGGGGCGCGAGGTCGTGCTCGGCATTCGTCCCGAATGCATTGCCGAACCAACCCGGAATTTCAGCGACGCGACACACGCCGCACTCACGTTGGCGGCGCGCGTGGAAATGATCGAGCCTACGGGCGCCGAGACCATCGTCGCCATGCGCATCGGCGATCAGCGCGCGCTGGGCAGAGTTGCGCCCGATGTCCGGCACGATCTCGGCGCAATGGCCAACTTCTCGGTCGATACCCGCAAGATCGTGCTGTTCGATCCGGCGACCGGCAATCGCATTGCGTGATGTTGGGGATATGGCCGGGATTCAGACGATTGCCGGTTTTAGGGAACGATTCGCCGTTCACGAAGTGTTGCCGCAAGGTGAGTTCATCATGTCTTTCGAAGACAGGGACTTTTTTTGTTCTTGGTGATAGTGCATAGGACTTGCTAGGGGGCTTCTGAATTCGGGGAATTAGTTCGGAAGCGGCCCGGGGGTCGTGGCGTTTGCGTAAAGGTGTTCATTGAAAGCCCAGGGTCTAACAATCGCTGCGGTTGCGGCGCTGGCCGTCGTTGGCTTTGGGGCTTACGTCGTCAAGCGCACGCCGACATCGGCCGCTGGCGTCGTTCTGTCAAAATCGCAGGTGCCTTCCTTTCACGACGATCGTCGCATGCCGGTTGTGCCGGTCCGCGCAACGGCGGAAGCCGATGGGGCAGCCAAGGCGCTCGCCGAGACACAGAAGCGTGTGGCCGAGGCCGACGCCGAACGCCGCGCTGCGGACGAGAAGAAGCGTTTAGCCGACGCCGATGCGGCGCGGGTCCAGCAAGAGCAGAAGCGTGTTGCCGAAGCCGACGCCGAACGCCGCGCTGCGGAGGAGAAGAAGCGTTTGGCCGATGCCGATGCGGCGCGGGTCCAGCAAGAGCAGAAGCGTGTTGCCGAAGCCGATGCCGAACGCCGCGCTGCGGAGGAGAAGAAGCGTTTGGCTGAGGCCGAAGCGGCGCGGGTCCAGCAAGAGCAGAAGCGTGTTGCCGAGGCCGACGCCGAGCGTCGCGCTGCGGACGAGACGAGGCGTTTGGCCGAAGCCGAAGCGGCGCGTCGTTCCGTGGAGCAGGCCAAGCAAGTGCCAGGCCCAGAACCAGCCGCCCCGATCGTCATCGCGTCCGCACAGACGCCAACGCTGCCACCGGCAGCAATGACCGCGACGCTCAATGCTGCGTGCGACGCCGCCAAGCTGACGGCCGAGGCGCTTCCTGCTGGGCAAGCGCGCATTCAGGTGTCGTCGCCGTGCCGAAAGACGCAAGCCGTCAAACTGACCTACGGGCCGATCGTGCTCGAGCGGGCACTCGGCGCCGACGGACAATTTGCATTCGTGCTCGATGTGCTGTTCGATACGCGGCAACCGCTCGTCGCCTCGTTCGCTGACGGGCGAAGCGAAACGGTCGTGCCCTCAGGCCTGGACATCGACAACGTGACCAAGGTCGCCGTGTTCTGGCGGGGCCCGGTCGATCTCGAACTGCATGCGTTCGAGTATGCAGCGCATGAGGGCGAGGCCGGCCATGTGTGGTCGGGCGCGGCCCAGTCGAGCGACGAGACGATTAAGCGTATTGCCGCCGACGGGCGCGGCCACGGATTCGTCACGAACGTGGGCGCATCTGGTTCCATTGGTGGGCGGATGCAGGTTTACACCTTTCTGCATGCGCCAGGTGGAGAGCCTGGTGTCATCACCATGCGGCTCGACTATGCGTCGCGGGGCGCGATCGCGACGGGTGATGCTTGCGGCAGTGGCCGGCTCGGCAGCGTAGATTTCGACGTGCTTGTGCGCGAGCGCGGGACTGCCGAACGGCTCGAGAGCAACGTCATACCGGCGGCGAGTTGCGGCGAGATACTGGCACGGCCCGTTCGATTGTTGGCGGGTGCAGTGCCCGACATCCGCGTGCGCAACTGATAGATTTGCGCAAGCGAAATGACAGCTAGTGTCAGCGTTTTTATAGAGAATGATGGGGGACTACGATGCGTTTGGTGACGACAAGGGGGCACGTGAGGTTGGTGCTGGGGGTGCTGGCATGCGTCGCTTCGGTGACGGCCGCACGGGCAGCAGACGTGACGTTGCGCATGCGCGGCGGTGACTTCACCTTTACCGGAGCGCTGCGCTCGGCCGACACGACGAAGTATGTGATTACCGTTCCCAAGCTCGGAACCATGACGCTCGACGCGACGCGCTTTGATTGTATCTCCGGCGGTTGCCCGGGTACGGCCACCGCGCTGTCAGTCAGCAATCAGGCAGCGCCTGCGCCTGCGGCTGCTGGTGCCGGCCCCGACGTGACCTTGCGGATGCGCGGCGGCGATTTCACCTTCACCGGACGGCTGGTTTCCTTCGATAACGTGAAATATGCGATCCGGCTGCCGAGCCTCGGCATGCTGTCGCTCGATGCGACGCGCTTCGACTGCGTTTCCGGTGCCTGCCCGCGCGGCCCAACCGGCAACGAACAGACTGCAGGCGTCTCCAACAGCGACATCACGTTGAAGATGCGCGGCGGCGATTTCACCTTCACGGGTAAGCTGCTGTCGTACGATACCGCCAAATACGCGATCCGCCTGCCGAGCCTCGGCACGTTGACGCTCGACGCCACCCGCTTCGACTGCGTCTCCGGCGACTGTCCGAAGGCGGGCACCACCGGCACGACGTTGGTCAACGCGCAGCGTAGCGCACCGTCCACGGTGACAATCGCCGGTTCGAACGCCATCGGCGGCCAGCTGATGCCGGCGCTGATCGAAGGCTACGCGAAATCGGTCGGCGCGCGCGCCAGCAAGGTCGTCGGCACCGATCCGAACAAGCTGGAATACAAGCTCACCAGCGGTGACAATCAGGAAGTCGCCAAGATCGTCCTCAACCGAC
>JANLYD010000255.1:0-1742 GCA_031365465.1 Hyphomicrobiaceae bacterium | reverse complement strand
TTCGTCGAAAAGATGAACGGCAAGCAGTACCCGACGGGCAACCATGCCGGTAACTACAGTGGCATGCTGCACTTCCTGAAGGCCATCGAAGCAGCGCAAACGCGCGACGGCGCCAAGATCGTCGCCAAAATGAAGGAACTGCCGACCGACGACGTGGTGTTCGGCAAAGGCATGGTGCGTGAAGATGGACGGCACATGCATCCCATGAACCTGTTCGAAGTGAAGAAGCCCGAGGAAAGCAAAGCGGCGTGGGACTACTACAAGCTGGTCAAGCAGATTCCGGCTGATCAAGCCTGGCGTCCGTTGGCTGAAGGCGGTTGCCCGCTGGTGAAAAAGTAAACGGCCACGTTGCCGGGTGGATCCCGTGATCCGCCCGGCGATATGGCGAGGGCGCGCCAAATAAGGTGCGTACAACTGAACGGCGCCGACGCGGATGCCGGATCGACTGGCGCGCAGATGTAGGGGGCCGCTCTTGTAACCGGGCGGACAACACATCATAACCTGCTAAATGAATCCCCCGATCGTCGGCAGTTCCCCTGCCCGCGGTGGGGTGAAATCGTCACGTCGATCTTCGAGGAATTTCATGTCGACACGCCAAGACAGCGCGCCGAGCCCAGCCATCCGCTCGCGTGACGAACTGATCGGCTGGTTCGCAAAGGGCGAGAAGGTTTCGACGAACTGGCGCATTGGCACCGAACATGAGAAATTTCTGTTTCATACCGATACTTTAGCTCCAGTGCCGTATGGTGGCCCGCGCGGTGTTTGTGCGTTGATGGAAGGGCTGATGAGCCGATACGGATGGGAAGCCATTCGCGAGGGCGACACTATCATTGCGCTGAAACGACCCGATGGCGAAGCGGGTGGAACAGTGTCGTTGGAGCCGGGCGGCCAGTTCGAGCTGTCAGGCGATCCGCTGACCACGCTGCACGAGGTCGCCGGCGAAACGCGTGCACATCTGGAGCAGGTGAAGCAGGTCGGCCAGACGCTGGGGATCGGCGCTCTGGGTGTGGGTTTTGCGCCGGCCGTCCGTCAGGCTGATGTGCCCCGCATGCCAAAGCGCCGTTACGCCGTCATGTCTCGCTACATGCCGCTGGTCGGATCACGTGGCCTGGACATGATGTATCGGACCTGCACGATCCAAGTGAACCTCGACTTTTCCAGCGAAGCCGACATGGTCAAAAAGCTGCGCGTCGGGCTGGCGGTGCAGCCGATCGCGACGGCGCTGTTTGCCGCCTCGCCGTTTACGGAGGGCAAACCGAACGGCTTCAAGTCGATGCGCGGCGAAGTCTGGCGGGATACCGACAGGGCGCGCACAGGCAACCTGCCGTTCGCGTTCGAAGCGGGCATGGGCTATGAGCGCTACGTCGACTACGCGCTCGACGTGCCGATGTATTTCATCTATCGCGACGGTCAGTACATCGACGTGGCCGGTGCCTCGTTCCGCGACTTCATGACGGGCACTCTGGCCAAGGTCCTGGGACGGCCTGAGCTGGCGCAGCATGAGGCGTCCATCGACGACTGGAGCGATCATCTGACGACGTTGTTTCCCGACGTACGCCTCAAGCGATTTCTCGAGATGCGCGGTGCCGATGGGGGACGCTTTGGCGAGATCTGCGCTTTGCCGGCGTTCTGGGTCGGGCTGCTCTACGACGAAACGGCGCTGAACGCCGCGGCAGACGTCATCGCCGACTGGACGGCCGAAGAGCGGAACGCTTTGCGCGACGGCGTGCCGATGGGTGGTC
>JANLYD010000241.1:0-14007 GCA_031365465.1 Hyphomicrobiaceae bacterium | reverse complement strand
CCTGGCGGTGCCGGGGCTGATCTCGGCATTCAATTACTGTTTCACGCTGTGCTGGAACGAATTCATCTACGCGCTGACCTTCATCTCGACGACGGGCAACAAGACGGTGCCGGTAGCGATCGTCAACGAATTCGTCGACGGCGACATCTATCGCTGGGGCTCGCTGATGGCGGGCGCTCTGGTCGGCTCGCTGCCGCTGGTGATCCTCTACACGTTCTTCGTCGAGCACTATGTGTCGGCCATGACGGGGGCGGTGAAGGAATAAGGGTTGGTGTCTCTGTTTGAATTTCGCTTCCGGCATCTACTGAGGCCGTATTGCGATTGGAGAGCAATCGATGGAAGCCGACGTAGACAACGACCAGATCGCATCGCTGTATTCCCGCGCGGATCGGCCGGACGTAACCATCGATTTCGATGTGCACTACTTCAAAAGCTAGATGGGGAGTGGCAGGTGACGAGCAGGCGCTTCATAAGCAGCACGGAATCATCTGATCCTTCGTTCCGCTTCGTTGCATGAGTGAATTTAAATCACACAGCCAACTCGGCATTTTTGCGATCGGTCACGAGCATGGCGCCGGGGGCGTGGGTGATGGCGAACGCCGGCTTGGCCGCAGCGATCACGGCTTGAGGCGTGACGCCACAAGCCCAGAAGACCGGCAACTCATCGGCGTGAACGGCAACGGCGTCGCCGTAATCGGGCTTTGCGATGTCACGGATGCCGATTGTTTCGGGCTGGCCTAAATGCACCGGTGCGCCGTGGACGGATGGGAAGCGCGAGGTAATCTGGATGGCGCGGATCGCGTCGGCCG
Organism: Hyphomicrobiaceae bacterium; assembly: GCA_031365465.1. Lineage (GTDB taxonomy): Bacteria > Pseudomonadota > Alphaproteobacteria > Rhizobiales > Hyphomicrobiaceae > JABFRJ01. The sequence goes on along the minus strand of JANLYD010000241.1, from coordinate 13,198 downwards.
GCCTGAGCGGGCGCATGGAGACGACCATCGGGCCGGCGAACGGACCGGCAGGGAAACAAGCGATGTTGGTGCGGAACATCGGCACATTCCTGCCCTCGGCGATGTGACGGACGGGTACGTCGGCTGCCAGCAGCGCTTCTTCGAACGAAAACGAGCACCCAATGACAAAGCCGACGAGATCGTTAGTCCAGTAGCTCAAGATGTCGGTGGGCTCGTCGATGAGTTCGCCGTGGCGCCAAACGCGATAGCGGGGCAGATCGGTGCGCAGGTCGAGATCGGCGCCGAGCTCGGGAAGGTTGGGGATGCCGACCTCGGTGACGCCAATGAGGGGACAGGGCTTGGGATTTCGCTGCGCGAAGCGCATGAAATCTTCGGCGAGGTCGCGCCGGAGGATGACAAGATTGCCCTGCACATGTCCGGGGGCCAGGCCGGCGGTTTGTCCGGTGAGGTTGCCGCCGCGGCAGGCGAGGCGCGCCGCGAGGGCTTGATTTCGCGGCAATGGCTGAAGTGCGGTCATCACGGTAAGCCCCTCGGTGTGGCGCGAGGGTAGCGTGTCGGGGACGCGTGTGGAAGGTACGCGCTTCTAGTGCATGCTGCACCGGACTCGCGACGGCATTATCTTGCGACGGCCGTTACCGCGACGCCTGGGTGTCGGGTTTCAGGAAGACGTCCACGCGGAGACCGGGAAGCAGGGGGGTGCTACCGGAGAGGTCGATGGTTACTTCGAGAACGTCGACGTCGGCGAGTTTGCGAGGGCCACGCTGCCCAAGGCGGCTTGGCCCCATCGACTGCCCATAAGAGGCGACCTTGCCTTCGAAATCGCGGCCGGGAAAAGCATCGGAGCGGATGACGGCGGATTGGCCGATACGCAGCTTGCCGATATCGCGCTCCTCGATCTCCGCCTTGACGCGAAGTGAGCTGACATCACCCAGCACCACCATGACGTTTTCGGGCGAGGGGGCGACGCTCTCGCCAGGGGTGGCGTTCAACTGAAGAATGGTGCCATCCTGGGGCGCGCGGATGCGCATCCGTTCGGCGGCGGCGTCGACGCCCGACAATTCCGAGCGGGCGGCTGCGAGGGCTGCTTCAAGGCGGGTCTGAGCTACCTGCGTTTCGGCAAGAACGCGGCGCAGGGTGGTGCGGGCGGTGATCATAGCTTCGCGCGCCTTGACGACGGTATCGCGGGCTTTGACGACGTCGGCGTCGGTGGCGAGGCCAGCTTTGCGTGCTTCAAACCAGCGGTCGAGTTCGGTGCGATTGAGGCTGTAGAGGCGTTCCGCCGAGTAGGCGTTGTCCTCTGCGATGCGGCGGTCGCGGGCGGGGCCGACGACGTTTTCGCCGTCGCGGTCGCGGCGGCGGACCGAGGCTTCGGCATCGCCAGCGGCCAAGCGCGCTTCGATTTCGGAGTCGTCGAGCTTGATCAGCAAGTCGCCGGCGGTGACCTTCTGATTGACGGTGACGAGTACTTCGACGATACGCCCGGCGCTCTGGGGAGAGATGCGGACTTCGCCGCCCTTGGGCTCGACGCGACCCGGTGCAGAGACCGCCCATGGCGACTTGCCGGCCGCGGCGACAATCGGGCCGCTGCTGGTGGTGGCACCTGTGACGATGGACTGGGATTGGGCGCTCGCATCGACGCCGCGTGGATTGCGCGTGACATAGATCGCAATTGCGACTGCAACGGCTGCGGCCAGCAACAGGGGCCCTAGTGCGCTTTCACGATTTTGCATCGGTCTTCCGTTTCTTGCCTCGGGCAATCTGGTGAATGGTGTCGACGCCGTCGGGCCGGCGTTCCTCGCCGACGATGCGGCCGTCTTCGATCTTGATGATGCGATCGGCGTATTTCATGGTGCGCGGATCGTGCGTGACGGCGAGCACGGCGTGTTGAGTTTCCGGGTTGGATGCGATCTCGCTGAGAAGCTCCATCACGGCGTTGCCGTTTTCGCTGTCGAGGGCGGCGGTGGGTTCGTCGGCGAGAATGACGCTGGGCTTGCCGGCGATGGCGCGTGCGACTGCGACGCGCTGCTGTTCTCCGCCGCTCATGTTGCCGGGGTAGGATTTCATGCGATGGCCGAGGCCGACTTGTTGGAGCGCACGCTGAGCGCGGGCGACAACGGCGGGACCGCGCTCGCCGCGCACGTCGAGCGCCAAGCGAACATTCTCTTCGGCGGTCAAAGTTGGAAACAAATTATAGGACTGGAAGATGAAGCCGACGTGGCGACGGCGCAGGTCGGCAAGCGCTTCGGCGGACAGATCTTTCGTGTCGTTACCGGCGACGATCAAGCTGCCTTCGGTGGGCGTGAGAATGCAGCCGAGGATCGAGAGGAAGGTTGTTTTGCCGGAGCCGGACGGACCCATCAACAACGTGAGTTCACCCGGCCGCAAATCCAGCGAAACGCCTTTGAGCGCGCGTACGGTGCCGGCACCCGAACCTAGATCCTTGACGACGTTGGTGGCAGTCAGAACGGAGCGCTGGGTCATCGGCTGAACACCATGGCGGGATCGATGCGCGTAACCTTGCTGATGGCGGCGATGGCTGAGATGGCGCACATGAACAGCGTCAGGCCAAACAGCAAGGCGGCAAGGCCCGGCGTCATGACGATGGGCAGTGGCAGCGCCATACTTTCGGTGACGTAGATGATGAGCAGGGCGATGATCATGCCGAGTGCGTAGCCTAAAGCTGCGGACAAAGCCGCCTGCGAGAGGATGACTTTGTAGATGTAGCCCTTCGACGAGCCTAGCGCGCGCAGGGTCGCAAACTCGTTGAGATGGTCCTTTGTCGACGAATACAACGTCTGGGCGACGATGACGGTGCCGACGATCAGGCCGAGAATTGCGCCGCCGATGAGCGCAACACCGGCCCCTGTCGCGAGCATCCAGTGATCGAGGCTGCGATTGCGGAACTCTTCTTTGGTGAAGACCTGTTCGCTCGGCAACCGCTCTTGCAACGCCTTTGCGACGACGGCGGGCGAGGCGCCTGGGGCCAACTGTACGAGTGCGTAAGTTATCTGATCGGGGCCGAGGCCAAGCAGGGCACGCGCGCGGGCGAAGGTCGTGAAGACGAAGGGTGTCGTCGTGAACGAGCGGATGCCATCGGTGAGGCCGACGACGCGCACACGGTTGGAATTGACTTGCGCGGTGGCGCCGAGACCGGTGACGCCCAAATCCTCAAGATATGATTTGTCGATGATAACGGCATCCCGCGTACCGAGAGCGGATATGGAGCCCTGCACAACGTCCCAGGGCACAAGCCCTCCGTCTTCCGGGTCCGCGCCGACGAGCACGATCGTTGCAGTGCCGCCGTCTGGCTTCTTCCAATCGACGAACGAGGTGATCATGGGAATGACGGAAGCGACGCCGGGCGTGGACAGAGCAACGAATCGAGCGCGCTGATTGATCGGTTGCGCTTCCTCGAAGTTTTTGTTGCCGTAAGCCATGATCCAGATATCGCCCTTGGCATGGTCGATGGTCGCAGCAATGATCTGACGCGCGCCGAGATAAAGGCCGAGCTGAACAGCAATCAGAACAATAGCAAACAAAATGCCGATCAGCGTCACGGCTAAGCGCACGCGATCGTGGAACAAATTGCGAAAGGCAAGGGTGAACGTCATCTAACTGAGATACCTACACGCGACAGATATGATGGGATAACCCAGTAACCGAGCAGAACGACTATCGCCGCCGCATATATAGCGCCGATCCCGCCCGGACCCGAGAAAAGTTGCCAGCTAGCGTAAAGAGACTTACCCCGAAGTCGTGAACGTTGAACGAACTGCTTCGGCGACGAGGCTGATCTTCATAAACGAACGCGTCTTATCAACTCGCAGATCTTGCCGGATCGTTCGCGAAGGTGAGCCCGCGAGCTATGGAGTGCGAGATGAGGAGTAGCTGGCAGACGCCACGCGATATGTCACAGGGGCCGCCTAGTGCCTCATTGTGTCCAAGTTTTGTTGTCCTTTGGCATTCAACGCAAGGATTTCCGAAATGATGAACATTGTGGACAGGTTTCGCCGTTCCAGCTTGGTCAGTACGGCGCTGATCTTTGCGATATTGGCCGCGAACGGCGCCAAAGCTCCGGCTGTCGCGCAAACTACCAAGTCGCAATCTGCACCGCCGCCGACATCGGCTGCGCAAACAGACGTGATGGGTGTGTGGATGGATCATACGGGCCGGGGTGCTGTCGAAATCGTGCCCTGCGGAACGAAAGTTTGCGGCTTTATCTACTGGGTCAAAGACACGGTGGCGAAGCAGGGAAAACCGGTATTGGATATCAAAAACCCTGATCCCAAGCAGCGCAACCAGCCAATTTGCGGAACTCAAGTGTTGATCAATCTGGCGCAAGAGAAACCAGCGCGGATCGGTCATATATGGGGGAGCGGCTCGATTTACGATCCCGAGCAGGGAGAAAAGTTCGATGCCGAAATTAAATTGATTTCGGAAAACGAACTCTCGGTGCTGGGATACCTGGGAATGAAGTTTCTGGGCGAAACTTTCACCTGGAAACGGGCGCCCATCGATCTTGCGCGGTGTGGTCCGGCGCGCGTTTAAACCGCGCCGTCAGAACACGAGCGGGTTCTTGACCACGAGCCTCACAGGCGATTGAGTTTCGGGTTCGTGCCAACGCGGAGAGGCGCGCGTGCCGCAATTTTGTTCGTGGCAATCGCGGACAGCTCGAGCTTCAGCCCGAAATCGCGTGTTTCTTCGAGCACGACGTCGCGCTGTTGATCAAGCGTAATGACGTGATAGCAATCTTCGAGCACGACCGTGTTGACGCGGCCGCCGAGCCGGCGCTGAAGATGATCGACATTGCTCAGGCTCGCGCGGTCGTCCTCACGGGGGTGCATGATAAGCGTCGGCTGCCTGATCAAGCCGAGCATGCGATTGACCGACTTGGTGAGGTAGCGGAACTGAAGCAGCGCCAAACCGGGCGTTCCCGGCAGACCGGCCTGCGAGCTGTCATCGCTGTGAATCGCGTTCATGACGAACTCGCGAAAGCGGACATTCTTGATGCCGTAGGGTTCACGCTCCGTGAACAGGAACTTGTCGGCGCTCCAGTTGTCGTTCACGAGGTCGAAAAAACGCGCGTACCAGGGCATCGACCAGCCGTCGAACTTGAACGTCGGGGCGAACAGCACATTGCCGTTGACCGTGTCTGGATGTTCGGCCGCAAGGCGCAGTGCGAGCACAGCGCCCATCGACAGTCCACCGACGATCACCAGGTCGCACGTTTTGCGCAGTTCGACCAACGCGTCTTCGGCGCTTTGATACCAGTCCTGCCACTTGGTGGCCTTGAGATCTTCGAGAGTGCCGCAGTGGCCGGCCAGCTGAGGGACGCTGACGGTAAAGCCTGCGCGGGCCAGCCCATTGGAAATGTACCGCAACTCGATAGGAGTGCCGGTGAGGCCGTGGATCAAGAGAAAACCGGTCTTCGATCCAGCATGAAAGAAGCTGCGGTCGCGAATGATTGCTGTCACGCGAGAATTCCTTGTCGCTTGGATGGCAGACAACGCGCACGAGACAACGGGGGATCACGTCGTGCGGTTGGGCCAATCTAGGGTTTTCGAGGCACGGGACAGCCGGAGCCGCTACCTGTGTCTGCTCAGTTCATGGATGTGGACGTCAGAGGGGGGCTGACTGTTTGATCTTGGGTAGATTGATCGTGGTCGGATGCGGATGCGCCGCGACGCCAGTGGGAGGTACGGTCGGGAGCGCGGAATAGTTTCGTGCCGTCAGTGAAGATGCACGCGGCGGCAGACGTGTCGCTTCGTGCAGCCAACCGTCAAAGCGCGCCACGACTTCGGAGAAACCGGCGATCGGCCAGTGAGGGATACCTACAGTTTCGCAGTGTTTGGTGAGGCTTGATTTGGAGAGTACAAAGTCGGCTCGCGCTGCGACGCAAAAGTCTGAACGGCCGTCACCAATTACGACCGTGCGCAGGGGAGACACGGCAGCCTGACGGCATTTGCAGTTGCCCGAACCGGTCATGCATTCGGCGTTGCGATTGGGAAACTCGAGACGCCAACGGTTGGAGCCAAGCCACTTCAGATGATTGGCATAAAACGGCAGATCTAATCCATAGCGTTCGAAGGTCGCCTGGATGGCGAGGTCAAAGCCATCGGAGACGACGGAGACGGGAATGCCACGGGCGCGGCAGAGTTGGACGAATTCGGTAAAGTGAGGATCGATCGGGCGCTCGTTCACGGCGCGAAAGATGTCGGCGCGACTGGCGCGAATAAGATCGACCTGGGCGCTCATGCAATCGCGCGAATTCATGCGGCCGGACTGCCACTCGGTTTCCAAAGCCAGCCAGCGTTTATCGGCGAACGACTGCATGATGTGATCGGTCACATCGCCAGGTACGATTGTTCCGTCGAAATCTACCAATACTCTAACGTCAGACAACTTACTCGGCACGGGCATCTCACGGTGTGTAACGCCGGCGAAGAGCAGCCGGGGCATGATATGGGACGGTCCTTCGTCAAGCGATCGAGTCGTGTGTTTGACGCAAGACGTGTTTTACAATGACGTGGTAATTGCGAGAACAACTACGCCCCGACATCGTTAACGGATATGCTGCAGCGCAGCATGACCGCATCGCGCCCCGTCGAACAACTTCAGAGGACGTCGAAGGTTTCGTTGCTTGAGTGCTGGAATTGCGACAAATCCGGACGCGTGTCTAGCCTGCGTTCGCTAGCAGACGCTGTTCAAGAGACTGTGAAGAACCCGAAGCAGTGCAGCATCATAGTGGAACTTGAACGATTTACGGTTCCGGTGAAAGACTTCGGGGTGCGACGTTATTACCTAATCTTATGAGTGCGGATGTTTTAAATACCTGTTTTTCAGTAAACTTTAGCGGTGTTCCGGTTGGATAAAAACGCAAATTAAAAAATGCCGAACGCTCTGAAAAAAGCTTTGGTTCTGAAAATGAACAGTTGACCTGCCCGTGACGCGGGGCTGACCTGCGACGACTCGCCTCATAAGTTTTAAGCAGTTCCGCGAATTTGGCGAGCGTTCAATTTGTCGGTAACGGCCGACGGGGTGTCATTCTTTGATTTTGAGGCGGTCTGCGGTTGTGTTTTCGACGAGTGTTTCTACCACTGATCGCAGAGATTTGCGCGAGCCGTCGCGCGAGTAGTGCATGTGCCCACCCGGCAGCAGGCGAAATTCGGTTCGGCCGGCGGGTCGATCGGCAAACGCCGGTAATTGATCCATGATCAACACGCTGCCAAGATACGGCGTGCGCAGATCGGTTGCGCCGTGGGTGATCAGAAGGCGCAGGCTGGGGTCGAGGGCCATCGCTGCCTGAAGTTGGCTGACGCTTTCGACATTGTTGGTTGAATTGCCCCATTGCCAGCCGCGCAATGCGTCGCCGGCCGCAAGATTGTACGTCAATTCTGTTTTCCAGCCGAGCTTGGCGTAAAGCTCGATCATGGAGCTGACGACGGGGGCGGTCAGCGCCGATGAAAATGGATCTTCCCAGCGGGCGAAATAGGCGGTGGGTTCGGGATCATCGCCCGTGACGGATGTGTCGTAACCGCTGGCTTGTTTACGTGCGGCGCGATTGGCTTCGCGGATATAGATGAATTCATCGAGGCGGCCGCCATACTGCCGCACAGTGGCTTCCGGCAGGCCTGAATAGGCTGTGACACGTTTGACGACGCGGTCGACGGCGGCCGTATCGCGCGGTCCACGCATGAGGTCCTGCAAATATTCGCCGCGTGCGTAGCTTTCGACTTCGGCCAGATCCTGGCGCGCTTTGAAAGTCTGCCCCTTGGCTTCAAGCGCTGCTGCGGCGATGGTCGGAAGCGAGTTCACGTAGGTATTCAGATGATGGCGAGGGCCGCGAAACAGGCCGAAATCCATGACGGGGGAGATCAATACGACGGCGTTCATGCCGACGCCGTTCTGGGTTTGAAGACGTTGGGTGACTTTAGGTGCGCGGATACCCCCGTAGCTTTCACCGACGATAATCTTCGGTGAGCGCAGCCGTTCATGCTTGCGCAGCCACTTCGCGATCATGTCGGCAACAGATTCGGCGTCGCCGTTGACGGAGTAGAAGTAGCGGGCGCTGCCTTGATTGCGGCTTGCTTCCCCGCCGCCACCGCCGCCGCCACCGCCGCCGCTCGCGCTCTCAGGCGATTTGGCGATCCGGGAATAGCCAGTTCCGGCGGGATCGATGAAGACCAAGTCGGTGAAGTCGAGCCACGTTTCGGCGTTCGGCAATAGAACTGCCGGTGCGGATGGCGCCAGCGCACTACCGTCGGTCGGGAGGCGCCACGGCCCGAAACCGGCGATATGGACCCAGGCCGACGCCGAGCCGGGTCCGCCGTTGAATAAAAAGGCGACGGGACGGGTGGTGGGGTTTGTGCCGTCGAGCTGGTAGGCGACGTAGGCAAGCTCTGCGGTCAGATGCCCGTCGTCGGCGAACAGGGGGATTGAGCCAGCAGTGGCGCGAAATTTCAGCGTTCGGCCCGGCAACTCCAGGACGTGAGAGGTTGTGCTGTCGGCCGGCAATTGACGCGCTATCGATCCAGTTGGCGCTTGTGATGCGCCGGACGGCCGGTTCGCTGCATCGCCGGCGCGGGATTGCGAAGTCGACTTCGCTGCGGCGGGAGATTCGGGGGCTGTCTTGAGCGGCGCTTCCTGCGGCCACGCGGGCGACCCGAGAGGCAGTGCAAGACCAGCTGCCAGCGAAATTGCGACGCGGAGGACACTCCGCCGTCCCGAGCCAAGAAGTGAAACCGACATGACATACTCCTGCCGACAACCGACGCCCCAGATGGGCGGCCGAGGCTAGCCTACCACGTATCGTTTGTCAGGGCTCAGGATGGTGGGCGGAGGGCGCATAATCGAGAAATAAAAAAGCCTCGGTTGCCCGAGGCTTTTTTTCGAGAAACAGTCGGGACATATGTAAGGCCCCTAGTCGTTACTCAGGCTCATTTAATGAGGAATTTTTCGCGCTTTGCGCCCTTGTCCGTCAGGGTTTTGATCCACAGCGGCATACGACCGCGACCTGTCCAGGTTTCAGCAGGGTTTTGAGGGTTACGATACTTAGGCGCTACTTTGCCCTTGGTGCCGCTTGCGCCATTGCGACGCGGTTTGCCAAACAGCTCGTCGACCGAAAAGCCGCTTTTTTCGGCAAGTGCTGCGAGCTTCTCTTTGACTTCAGCCTTCTCGGCTAATTTGCGTGCAGCGATCGCATCCTGCAGTTCAATTTCAAGCGCTTCCAGTTCCTTGACGGTCATTTTTTCTAGTTGGATATCTTTCACGTCTCTCTCCGTAACCAAATCGCATCGGTGTTCCGATGAGTTGTGTTAGCTGCTTACGAGAATGTGGTCAATAATGCGGCTGACTTTATGGTCAAACTTGCCATGTCTTAATAGTCCCGCAAATTGCCAGAGGCCGGTGCGCGAGTGCGACGATTTTGGAATGGCATATTTGTTCGGACGCCAAGGATCGGAGACCATCGGCAATGCCGATCAGCATTTTGCTCAAAAGTTTCAATAGTGAGCGATGGACAGAGAGTAGCCATTCAGAGCCGAAAGTGACGCGCTCGATGGCTGAGAACTCCAGACGTTTTAAACGTATTAATTCTGTTGGGTTTGGTGGCGTCGTGCCGGTGTCGCGGCTGCTGCGGGGCATGCGTAGCCGGATGCAGTAAGTAGTCTAATTCATCTCGGTTCTTAACTTTTTGATTTGCAGGATTTCTTCGCGCACTTTCGAACTCGTCTTGATCATTACTTTGCCCGCTCGATCAGATGCTTATTCTGTCGACGTGCCCGGGCGCCACATTCCATCAGTATGGCTGCGGCACAATAGCTTTTGCGCTCGGGGACAGGTGAAATCGATTTGACCGCCTGGTCTCAGGTAGATGCGATGCGGACGACACGCAGATTATTCGTCGTTCCCGCTTGGCCAAAGGGAATTCCAGCCACGACGACAACCGTATCGGCCGGCTTCGCAAATGCCTCGTTGAGAACGTGCTTTATTGCTTCGGCGACCATTTCTTCATAGGAGCGCACATCTTCTGAGTGAACGCTGTGGGCGCCCCACAACAGAGCCGTTCGGCGCGCCACGTTCAGGTTTGGCGTGATCGCGAGAATGGGGACATTCGGCCGCTTGCGGGCGATGCGGGCCGCTGTCGTTCCGCTGGATGTGAAGCCGACGATAGCCGACGCGCCGATCTCGCTTGCAAGGCTTGCCGCCGCGCCGGCAACGGCGTGGGGCGCGGATTGTTCGTCGCGCAAAGCCGAGGCCTCGATGATCGAGCGATAGAGTTTGTGGTGCTCGGTGCTTTGGATGATGCGATCCATCATCTCGACGGCCTCGCGCGGATAGTTACCGGATGCGGACTCTGCCGACAGCATGACCGCGTCGGCGCCGTCATAGATTGCCGTTGCGACGTCGGACGCCTCGGCGCGTGTCGGCGTCGGCGAGGCAACCATCGAATCCAGCATCTGCGTCGCGACTATGACCGGCTTTGCAGCACTACGGCACGCTCGCACCAGTTCTTTCTGCCGGCCCGGAACGTCCTCGTGGGGGATCTCGACGCCAAGGTCGCCACGCGCGACCATGATGGCGTCCGAGAGGCTGATGATATCGTCGATGTGATCGAGAGCGGACGGCTTCTCGATTTTTGCCATGACACCCGCCCTGTCGCCGATCAAGGCACGAGCTTCGATGATATCGCCGGGCTTTTGGACGAACGACAGTGCCACCCAATCGATACCGAGCGACAAGCCGAATGCGAGGTCGGCCCGATCCTTGGCAGTCAACGGCGAGAGGTCGAGTACGGTGCCGGGAAGATTGACGCCCTTGCGGTTAGAGATCGTGCCGCCATTGATGACTTTCGCCTCGATGTAGCCATCGCCCAACGCCGTCACGCGCACACGAATGCGGCCATCGTCAATGAGCAGATCCTGCTCGGGTGCGATTGCTGCGAAGATTTCCGGATGCGGCAGAGGGATCGACATCTTGTCTCCGTCGGTACCGGTGGAGACGAAGCGGATGGTTTCGCCGGCTGCTACGGTGAATTTTCCGTCCTTGATGGTGCCGACGCGAATCTTGGGGCCCTGAAGGTCCTGGAGAATGCCGATGGGCCGGTCCAACTCCTTTTCCAGCGCGCGGATCGCAGCATGAACCTTGGCGTGATCGGCCTGCGTGCCATGGCTGAAGTTCATGCGAAAGGTGTCGACGCCCGCGAGGAACAACGCTTTCAGCATGTCCGGCGATGCGCTGGCGGGGCCGACGGTGGCAACGATCTTGGCGCGACGATTGCGATGCATGTTTGCGTCCTTGGAGAAAGAGCGGCCCTGCGCCGACTATTAGACGCGGGTCATTTTATGACTTGGTAGGTCAATTCGGCAGAGATTGTTCAGACGTTCGCACCGTGAATGGCGTCTATGACGGCCACTGTCACCTCTACGGTCTTGGCGTTGCCGCCGAGGTCCGGTGTGTGGAAGCGCTTGTCTGCAGTCACGCGCTCGATGGCCTGCATCAAGCGCTTGGCGGCTTTGGCTTCGCCCAAGTGCTCCAGCAGCATGACGGCTGACCAGAACGTGCCGATGGGGTTGGCGACGCCCTTGCCGACGATGTCGAACGCGGAGCCGTGGATCGGCTCGAACATCGACGGGAACGTGCGTTCCGGATTGAGGTTTGCCGTCGGCGCGATGCCGAGCGAACCGGCGAGCGCTGCGGCGAGATCGGACAGGACATCAGCATGCAAGTTCGTCGCGACAACGGTATCAAGTGATTCCGGCTTCATGACCATGCGCATGGTCATGGCATCGACCAGCATCTTGTCCCAGGTCACGTCCTTGAATTCGTTTGCGATCTCGGCGGCGATTTCGTCCCACATCACCATGGCGTGACGTTGGGCGTTGGATTTGGTGACGACGGTCAAGAATTTGCGCGGCCGGGATTGCGCCAGCTTGAACGCGAACCGCATGATCCGTTCGACGCCGGCACGTGTGAGAATCGAGACGTCGGTTGCCACTTCGAGCGGCAGTCCCTTGTGCACGCGTCCGCCGACGCCGGCATATTCGCCCTCGGAATTCTCGCGTACGATCACCCAGTCGAGTTCGGGGCCGTGGACGTTGCGGAGCGGACTGGTGATGCCGGGCAAGATGCGTGTCGGCCGAACGTTAGCGTATTGATCGAACGGCTGGCAGATGGCCAGGCGCAAGCCCCACAGCGTGATGTGGTCGGGAATGTCGGGATGTCCCGCCGAGCCGAACAGGATGGCGTCATGCCGCTTTATGAGGTCGCGGCCATTTTCCGGCATCATCCTGCCGTGCTTTTTGTAATAATCGCCGCCCCAGTCAAAATGATCGACCTTGAATGTGAAGCTGCCGTCGCGTTTGGCCAGTGCATTCAAGACTTCGGCGCCGGCCGAGATGACTTCGGGCCCGATGCCGTCTCCAGGAATGGCTGCGATCGTATATGTCTTCACGGGTGATCTCCGAGCATCGGCGACGGCGAAGGTTCAGTTATGGACGACTGTAGGCGGTGTCGGCCATCACAAATGTGAGTACCGGCGCAACTCAAGCCGCCCGCCCAGAAATCGAGGTCGCGATGAATTTGCGCGACGGGGACGTGCAGATACGCAACAAACTGTGTTCGTACGCGTTACTGGGTTCAACGCAACGAGGTTATGACCATGGTCGATATGAATCAGATCAAAGAGCACATGAAGGTGATTGGTGCAGACGGCGCGCCGGTCGGCACCGTCGATCGCGTCGAAGGCGATCGCATCAAGCTGACGAAAGCAGACAGTGGTGAAGGCAAACACAAAGGCCATCACCACTATATCAGCTCGGGGCTGGTCGCCGATATCGAAGGCGATGCGGTGCGGCTGTCGGCCAACGGCGATGTCGCAGTGACGATGGAAGAAGAGCAGAGCTGAAGGGCACTATTCGGCCGCCCATGCTCAATAATCGAATTGGTGCGTGGGTGGCTGGGCGTATGTGACGGCTTGGGTTTGCCGTCGCCAAACTAAACAGACCCTGACGACAATAGCCTCATCACCACGACCCGATCGATCGGCTTGGTGTAATGGCGCGATTCTCGTTGCAATCGGCTTGATTCTCATCCTGCTTGTCGTGTTCGTGCGGTAAAGGGCCGACGCGGGGCTTCACACCTTCGTCAGGCTGCTGTTCGCGTTGGAGCGGCAGCGGCTTGCTTAGCTGGTGTGTGTAGG
>JANLYD010000227.1:0-14278 GCA_031365465.1 Hyphomicrobiaceae bacterium | reverse complement strand
AATCGCAAAGGGCGATCGGCGGTCTCGCCGCCTGCATCTGCAAACCGCAGGCGAGCTTGCGCTGGCGGCTGCCGCCCCGGTCGTGCGCGATATACAAGTCAAGATGCTGGCGGGGCTGTCTGACACCGAGCGAGTCCACCTGTTGCAACTGTTGCAGAAGGCCCTTGGCGCGGTTGGCGATACGCGCCGCACGCCATTGCGCGTGGTCGCTCCCGGCACCTGAGCGGGCTGGCGGTCCCCACGGTCATTCGGCCGGCGCGACACGCGGCGCCAGGCGCGCCACCGGACGTTCGCGGATCGGCCAGTTGACCAAGGCCGCAATCACGCCGAGCGCGATCGAGATCCACCACATCGCGCTGTACGACCGCGTCAGGTCGAACACCCGGCCGCCGATCCAGACGCCTAAAAAGGCGCCGAGCTGATGGGAAAGAAACACCAGGCCGAACAACATCGACATCCATGTCGTGCCGAAGAAGGTGGCGACGAGACCGCTGGTCAGCGGAATAGTGGCGAGCCACAGCAGACCCAGCAACCCGCACAACCCGATCAGCGTTACGGGTGTCATCGGCAGATACAGGAAGCCGAGAAAGATCACCGCGCGGCCAAAGTAGATCAGGCTCAATCCCAGTCGCTTCTCGATAAACCGGCCGGATTGGCCGGCAATATAGGTGCCGACGATGTTGGCGATACCGATGACCGACAGTGCGGCTGGTCCCACCCACGCCGGCAAACCCTGATCGATCGCGAAGGCCGGCAAATGCACCATGATGAAAGCGACGTGAAAGCCGCACACGAAGAACCCGAGCGTCAGCAACAGAAAGCTCGGATGCCGAAGCGCCTCGCCCAGCGCTTCACCCAACGTCTGCTCGCGGATCGCGCCGACAGCCGCAACCGGCTTGCCGCTGATCGGCCACGCCAACGGGATCAGCAGCGCGGTGATCGCCATCAGCCACAGCAGGCTCGTCTGCCAGCCCACCCACTCGATCAGCAGATGCATGACCGGCAGCGCGACGAAGCCGCCGATGCCCGCGGCCATGCCCATCGATGCGATCGCGCTCATCCGCTTTTCAGGAGGCGCCAACCGGCCGATGGTGCCGACCAGCGACGTGAACCCGGTGCCGGATACGCCGACGCCGAGCAAGATGCCGCTGACGATCAACGACAAGCTCGACGTCGCCGCATACATGAACCACATGCCCGCCATCGTGGTGAGAAGGCACACGGCAACGATGCGGCCCGCACCGAACTTGTCGATCAACGCACCCGTGAATGGGGCGAAGAGGCCCATCATCAACTGCGACATCGCCATCGCCAGACCGAACGTCTCGCGGCCGACGCCCAACGTGGTCGTCACCGGCGGCAGGTACAACCCCATGGACTGCGCGCGGCCCATTGAGATGCCGACGATGACCCAGACGATCGCCATCAGCAGCCAGAAGGGCAGGGCGGGCCGAACCGTTGTCTCAGTCATAGTGCCTCGCAAAGCAATGATGAATTGAAAGCGTCGATGAATTTCCTGTACCTACAGCTATATGTATCGGTTGCAAAACTCGTCTCATGCCAACGCCGTCAACAGGCGGTCGATCGTGCCGGCGAGCGCGGGCCCGTCGGTGTCGCCCAGCGCCGTTGCCACTTGCTTTTGCGCCGCCACCCAACCAGGACGCGCCCGGGCCAGCGCTTCCCGACCGGCATCCGTCAGATGAATGTTGCGATTTCGCCGATCCCGGACATCCGCCACCAGCACCAGCAACTTACGCCGCTGAAGTGGCCGTAAGTTGCGCGTCAGCGTCGTCGGATCCATGACCATCGTCTCGGCAAGTGTGCCGATGCCGATCCCGTCGAGCGTCTTCGCATGCCCGAGCAAACTATATTGCGTCACCGTCAACCCGAACGGCTGAAGCGCGGCGTCATAGATCTGCGAGACGCGACGTGCCGCCTTGCGCAATCGCAGGCACGTGCATCCAACGGGCGCGCTCGAACTGGGTCGTGAAGTCTTCATCCGGCGATGTAATCTGCATATGCAGCTATTGTCAATAACGGCCGTGACGGTGCGGGGTGATCGCATGAAAAGTGGTAAAAGCTCAATTTCTCGTCATGGCCGCGCAGGCGGCCATCCACGACAGAATGCGGCAGTCTGAATTTCAGAAACGATTGCAAGTCAGGCGGCGGGCTGTCGCGAGGTTGAGAGATTGCGGAAGCCTGTTGTGGATGGCCGCCCGCGGCCATGACGGACAGGATGCCTTTTGCGGCGCATTCATTGGGGAGATCGTTGCAGCGATTGTTCTGGCGACGAGTGCCGGTTCGGCTGTGCGGTGAAGCTTGCAGACACGTCGCACGCCGGGTCGCTGGTCGCGGGGCAGACGTTGCGCGGTCAATCCGGGTGCGATACCTGATGGGTCAGAGCCCAGCGAAAGGTCATCATGACCACCGGCACAACCGATCAGCCCAACCCGACCGTGATGTCTGTCATCGGTGCCATCAGCGGCACGTCGATGGACGGGATCGACGTCGCCCACATTGAGACGGACGGCCTCGGCATCGTAGCGCCACGCGGCGGCGCGACGTATCCCTATCCGCCGGCGCTGCGGGCGCAGTTGCAGGCCTTCCTGCTCGATGCCGGACGCGCTGAACACGAACCGCTCGACACACTCGAAACCGCTGTCACGACGGCGTTTGCCGACGCCATCGCAGCGTATATGCGGCGAGCTGGATTGGTGCGCCGCGATATCGCGTTGATCGGCCTGCATGGGCAAACCGTTCTGCATCGGCCCGACCGGCGCTTCACCCGCCAACTCGGCAACGGCGCGCTCATCGCCAGCAGCTTGGGGATCGCCGTCGTCGACCAGTTCCGGCTCGCCGATGTCGCGGCCGGTGGTCAAGGCGCGCCCCTTGCACCGCTCTATCACGCAGCCCTCGCACGCACCCTGCCGCAACCGCTCATGGTCTTGAACCTCGGCGGCGTCGGCAATGTCACCTACATCGACGGCGATACCGTCATCGCTTTCGACACCGGCCCGGCTTCCGCGCTGATCGACGATTTCGTCGCCCGCCGGTTTGGCGTGCCGTTCGACGACGGCGGCCGCCTCGCCGCGCTGGGTCACATCGACACCGTCGTTCTCGGCACACTGATGGCCAATCCGTTCTTCGCAGCGCCCGCGCCGAAATCACTCGACCGCAACGATTTCCACGCGCGCGCGGGCGTCGTTGAAACGCTGGCTGATCACGACGGCGTGGCGACGCTCACGGCCTTCACGACAGCCGCCACCGTCGCGGCACTGGCCCACGTGCCCAAGCAACCCTTGCGATGGCTGGTGTGCGGCGGCGGACGCCACAACGCTGCGATTATGGCGGGGCTGGCCGATGCGCTGGGTGTGCCGGTCGAGCCTGTCGAAACGGTTGGCTGGAACGGCGATCTGCTCGAAGCCGAGCTGTTCGGTTATCTCGCCGTGCGCAGCCGGTTGGGTTTGCCGCTCAGCCTGCCGAGCACCACAGGCGTGCCCGCACCGATGCCGGGTGGCCGCTTCTGGCCAGCGCCAAGCATCTGAAGGTGTTCGCTCGGTTGAAACGCGGCTGCCCTGTTCCTGCTGGCCTTGCCTCCAGCGCGCAATGTTGGCATGGCACGCGCTTGCACTCAACGAGGCCCGCCATGCGCATCATCGACGTCTGCGAGATCACCAAGCCGATCGCCTCGCCGATCCGCAATGCCTACATCGACTTTTCGAAGATGACCGCGAGCCTCGTCGCCGTCGTCACCGATGTCGTTCGCGATGGCCGCCGCGTCGTCGGCTACGGCTTCAACTCGAACGGCCGCTACGGCCAGGGCGGCTTGATCCGCGAGCGCTTTCGCGATCGCCTGCTCGAAGCCGATCCCACCAGCGTGCTCGACGCCAACGGCGAAAATCTCGATCCCCACAAGCTGTGGGCGGCCATGATGACCAACGAAAAGCCGGGCGGCCACGGCGAGCGCTCGGTCGCGGTCGGCACGCTCGACATGGCGATCTGGGATGCGACGGCGAAGATCGCGGGCAAGCCGTTGTTCCGCCTGTTGGCCGAACGTAAGCAGCGCACGGCCAACCCGAAGGTGTTCGTCTATGCCGCTGGCGGCTACTACTATCCCGGCAAGGACGATAGCGCCCTGCGCGGGGAAATGCGCAGCTATCTGGATCGCGGCTACACCGTCGTCAAAATGAAGATCGGCGGCGCATCGTTGGCCGACGATCAACGCCGTATCGAAGCCGTGCTCGCGGAAATCGGATCTGAGGCACAACTCGCCGTCGACGCCAACGGCCGCTTCGATCTGGAAACCGCCATCGCCTATGCCAAAATGCTGCGCCGATACCCGCTGTTCTGGTACGAGGAAATCGGCGATCCGCTCGACTATTCTCTGCAAGCGGCGATGTCGGAATTCTATCCCGGACCGATGGCGACGGGGGAAAACCTGTTCTCCCATCAGGACGCCCGCAATCTGCTGCGTCACGGTGGCATGCGCAGCGATCGCGACTGGCTGCAATTCGATTGCGCGTTGTCATATGGCCTTGTGGAGTATTTGCGCACGCTCGATGTGCTCGCGCAATTCGGCTGGTCGCCGAGCCGCTGCGTGCCGCACGGTGGTCATCAGATGTCGCTCAACATCGCCGCCGGTCTCGGCCTCGGTGGCAACGAAAGCTACCCCGATCTGTTCCAGCCCTATGGCGGCTTCCCCGACGGCGTCCGCGTCGAGAACGGCCACATCGTCATGCCCGAACTCCCCGGCATCGGCTTCGAAGGCAAATCCGACCTGATAAAAGTGATGCGCGAACTGGCGGAGTAACGCCGAAAGCTCCGGCGTCGGGCGGGTTTGGGGCCAGAAGGGCGTCGTCTGTTATCATACCGGGAAGCGTGCTAACTTAGGCGGATGGACCCACGTCAAGGTAAAAGTGAAACTGCCCCCGTCTCGCTCAAACGCCTGTTGATCGTCGGGATTGGCGCGTCTGCGGGCGGTTTGGCCGCCTTCAAAAGTTTTCTCGCAAAAACACCTGCCGATATCGGCATGGCCTTTGTTCTCGTTCAGCATCTAGCGCCAGGCTACAAGAGCCTGCTGGTCGAGTTGCTGGCGGCCGAATCGCCGCTGCCGGTCATCACGGCGGTCGATGGTGCCACTGTCAAAGCCGGTACCGTCTACGTCATTCCGCCCGACACGACGCTGACGATCGAGAACGGCGTGCTTCGGCTGACATCGCCGGCGCCGGCCCGCCAGCTGCGCCGACCCATCGACTCGTTCCTGACATCCCTTGCCGAGGATCAAGGCGAATGCGCCATCGGCATCGTGCTGGCGGGAACGGGCAGTGATGGCTCGCTCGGTGTGAAGGCCATCAAGGACTACGGCGGTCTGACCCTCGCGCAGGCCGAGTTCGATCATCACGCCAAAACCGGGATGCCACAGAGCGCCACCGCAACCGGCCGCGTCGACTACGTGCTGGCAGTCGAAGACATGCCGGCGAAGCTGGTCGATTACCGTGTTCATCTCGACGACGTGGCGGTCAAGAAGGACGAGAGTGGGATCAGGTTGGATGTGAAAACGCATCTGATCGAAATTCTGAAGCTGCTGAAGGATGGCACGACGCACGATTTCAGCGGCTACAAGGAAACGACACTGGTGCGCCGCTTGCAGCGCCGGATGCAAGTGCTGCAACTCGATCGTGTCAGCGAGTACGTCGAGCGCCTCAAAAAAGAGCCGACCGAGGCCAATACGCTGTTTCAGGAAGTGCTGATCGGCGTCACGGAATTCTTTCGCGACGCCACCGCGTTCGAGGCGCTGAAAGCGATTGCGATCGAGCCGCTCATCAGGACCGCGCGGGAGTTGGGCGAACCGCTCAGGATCTGGATCGCCGGCTGCTCGACCGGCGAGGAAGTCTATACGATCGCCATTCTGATCAAGGAAGCGATGGGCCAATCGGAACCCAAGCTCGACGTCAAGATATTCGGCACCGACATCGACGGCGAAGCCGTGAGCTTTGCACGGGCGGCACGCTACAGACGCTCGGCCTCCGGCTTGTCGCCGGAACGGCGGCATAAGTGGTTCATCGATGACGGCGCCGACATCCGTCCAACGCCGGAAATTCGCGAAATGTGTATCTTCTCGGTGCACAGCCTCGTGAAAGACCCGCCGTTTTCGCGGCTCGACCTGATCTCGTGTCGCAATCTTCTGATCTATTTGGCGGCCGACCTGCAGGCGCAGGTCATGCGCACGTTCCATTTTGCACTCAAACCCGCAGGGATGCTTTTCCTTGGCACGTCGGAGAGCGTCGGGCGTCACGAGAATGCGTTCGCGGTTCTGGATAAGCAACACCGTGTTCTGCAACGTCGTGATCACGGCAGCGATAGGCTCCCGCCGCTTCCATCGTCCGATCTGCAGCGATCAACGGTTGATCGACCGGACTTGCCGAGCCCGCGTCGATCCTCGGCCGACGACCGCATCGACAAGTCGGTGCGGCGGATCATGGAGCAATACTCGCCCACCTACTTCGTGATCGACCAGAACCAGGACATCCTGCGCTTTTCCGGCAGTGAGGCGCGGCATTTTCTGGAGCCGTCGCCTGGTGCCGCGAGTTTGCACCTGTTCAGCATTCTGCTGAAGGGGCTGCGTCCGGCTGTGCGCGCTGCCGTGCAGCGGGCGACAGCATCGCAAGCGACCGAGACAGTGGATAATATTTCCGTCCTCATCAACGGCGTGGCGCGTCCGCTGACTTTGATCGTCGAGCCGATCGTCGACGTTCCCGAGAAGAGTCCGGGCTGCATCGTCGCGTTTCGCGAGAGCGCACCGGAGACGGCGTCGGTGGGTTTAAACACTGCGCCGCCCGCCCCGACGAATACCGTCGCGTTGGAACGGGAGCTGGTAACGCTGCGGTCGCAGCTCCGCGCCGCAACCGACGAGGTCGAAAGCACCATCGAGGATATGAAATCGACGACCGAGGAATTCCAGGCCGTCAACGAAGAGCTGCAGTCGTCCAATGAAGAGATCGAGACGGCAAAAGAGGAGCTGCATTCGATCAATGAAGAGTTGCAGACGGTCAACGGAGAGCTGGCCGACAGGAACGATGTGTTGAGCCGCCTCAACAGCGATCTGCAAAACCTGCTCGACTCGACCAGCATCGCGACGGTGTTCCTCGACGATGATTTGAATATTCGCCACTACACGCCCGCGATGACGAATATCTATCCTATCCGTGACAGTGATCGCGGCCGATCCATCATGGAAATCGTCAGCCTGCTTGCCTACGACGACATCAAAGCCGATGTGGCAGAGGTTCGAGCCAATGCCGCCAACGTACAGCACGAGGTTTCGCTGAAAGACGGGAGCGCCACATTCCTGCTGAAATTGCAGCCGTATCGATTGATCACGGGCGCTCTGGACGGCGTGGTGCTGACGTTCGTGGATATCACCGCCGGCAAGCGCGCCGAGCTGCATAGATTGAAACTCACCAAGGAGGTGCAGCATCGCTCGGCGAACCTTGTCGCGGTCATCATGTCGATTGCCGATCGTACGTTCTCGGGTCGCCGCACGATCGACGAGGAGCGCGAGATCTTTGCGGCACGGCTTTTGGCGCTCTCCAAATCGCAGGCGAGTTTGCTGGAAGATCCTGACAGTGGAGCCTCGCTCGATGAGATCGCGAGGCGGACGCTGCAGGGTTTTGGCGATCGTGTGACGTTTACCGGGCCGAACGTTCGACTGACCGCGGATGCCGCGCAGGCGTTCGCACTCGTCATCCACGAACTTGCCACCAACGCTGCAAAATACGGCGCGCTCGCGAATAGGGTGGGTCTGATCACCCTCGACTGGTCGATACTACCAGCGAGCGGCGCAGGCCAAAGCCTGGCGTTTCACTGGAAGGAGAGTGATGGCCTGCCGGTGACGCCGCCGACGAAAAAAGGGTTTGGGTCCGCCTTGCTGGAGCGCAGTATTCCTGGCGGCAAAAACGCGCACCTGAGTTACGAACCGGCGGGCCTGCGGTACGCCGTCGATTGCGATTTGAATATCATCACCCATAAGGATGCGCCAATCCCCCGGACTTGAGCCAGCCTGCGGCGAAGAAATCGCAACGCAATATCCGATCGCTCCTGCAGCAACCGGACACACGAGTGAAGCGCACGCACCTCCGTCAACTCAACAACGGCCCGCCGCCGAGCCAGCAGGCGCCGTGACCATACAGGCGTTCGACTTCCGGACCCTTCAGGCCGGGCATGTCGGGCTTCACCGTGTAGCCAATGCGAGTCTGGATATAGGCGAGATGCCGATAGCCTTCGGGAAAGCGGGCCAGCAATTCTTTGTCGAGCGAGAGCTTGGCGGACGGATCGAGCGGGATGGCGATGTCTTTTTCGTAGATCGGCTGCCGCAGCACGATGCCCCAGGCATCGCCGCGCTTTTCGAGAAAGTCGAAGAAGCGCCCGGTGCAGATCACATCCGAGCGGATACCATCGACATCGCCGCGCTGCGAGATGGTCATTTTCGTCTGCGCGATGGCACGCGTGCCGTTGACCTCGATCGACATGCCGCCGAGGAAATGCAGGATCGACACGCCCTTGTCCCAGCCCTCACGGCTGACCTTGATGAACTCGTCGGCGCTGCCTTGAAACCATGTCGCCATCATGCGTCCGTCCGGATGCCACACCGTGCGGAACCGCTCCCAGTCGCCGGCGTCGCGCCACACCACCCAGTTTTCCAGCAATTCTCGGATGGCCATACGTTCGGCTGCAGCGTCGTTTGCGGGCATGTCGGTCTCTGGGTTGGTTGGTTTGCGTCGTTGTGATGGGTGGGCGCAACGTTAGCGATTGCCGGGATCGCGCCCAGCGCGTCGCATCCGGTCGCGTAGCACCTGCAGCGGTTCCTGGCCGAACTGATGCACCTCGTCCTGCAGATGCGGCACCCGCTTGCGCTTGCGGAACGGTTCATCGACGTGGTGGGCGTCGACGAACGCCGTCACCAGTTCCAGCACTGCCTCAGGCATCGCAACGCGTCCGACGATTTCTTCCGATGTTGCGCCATAAGCCTGCACGTCGAAGGGCGACGCGGTGATCAGATGCACCTCGATCGGCGGGCCGTCGCTGGCTGTTTTCTCGCGCAACACCACGTAGATGGACGGCACTTCACTCGTCAGGTTGACCGTATAGCCCTCGGTTTCCTTGCGGTGCAGTTCCAGCATCAACGTCGCCGCGTGATAGTGCTGGTAGCCAGGGCCACTCTGCAGCTCCCGCCAGGCGTCGATCTCCGGTGCGCCCAGGAATACCGACAACGGCCGCCAGATGTGGGACTGCCAGGGATGATCGATGGCCTCCCGCGCGATGACCACGCCCAGCGCAATCTCGACCGTGCGTGGCGCGGTATCGTCTGCGGTTCCATCGGCGGCGGTCACGTGCGAGTTATCATCCAAGTCGGTGTTGGCCTGAGCAAGTTGCGGCTCGACCAAAGTCTAGTCTGTGAAGCGGTATGGGTCCATCTCCGTGACCGGGCAAGATGATTTTCAGCTACAACAGCAAGCGGGAAATCTAGGGCGCTGCTGCCCCACGTGCTAGGCAGACGCACCGAACCATCCAGAGCATCGTATCCATGACAACCGTCAAATCGCCTGCAACAACCTGTCTGATCTGCAATTGCCGGGGGTCGATGACGGTCGACGGCAGCGGCATCGCGAACGCGCTCGGCCTGGCTGAGCCTTTGACGGTGCATACCGAGTTATGTCGCTCGCAATTGAGCCAGTTCGAACGTGCGCTGGGCGGCGATGCAACTCTGCTGGTTGCGTGCACCCAGGAGACCGGCGTGTTCACGGCCGCTGCCGTCGCCGCCGGCGCGAGTGCCGATCAGATCGGCTTCACCAACATTCGCGAACGGGCGGGTTGGACGTCGGCTGAGGGGGGCGCGGTGACGCCGAAAATGGCGGCGCTGGTCGCCGAGGCGCGCTATGTCCCGACGCCTGCACGGTTGACGACCTTGGTGTCGGAGGGGCGTTGCCTCGTGTACGGCGAGGCCGAGGTCGCCCTTACGGTCGCTGCCCTGTTGGCTCCACGCCTCGATGTAACCGTGCTGCTGACCGGCAGCGCTCAAGGGGTTGCCTCGCCGCTCGAGCCTGTCGGCACACTTGCCCAGGGAGCCATCCGCACAGTGACCGGATACCTCGGCGCGTTCGAGATCGAGATTGCCGGTTTCGCGCCGGCCCTGCCGTCGTCGCGCGGTGAGGTCCGATTTGCCACCGGCAGCGCAACCGCGCGGACGACGGCAGACGTCATCGTCGACGTCTCCGGCAAACCGGCGCTCTTTTCCGACAGTGCGCGCCGCGATGGATACTTCCGTCTCGATCCCGCTCGCCCTGAAACGTTTGCGCGCGTGTTGCTCGACGCAGCCGACATGACCGGCGACTTCGAGAAGCCGCTCTATGTCGACTACGACGCAGACATCTGCGCTCACTCGCGCTCGAGCAAAACCGGGTGCAACAAATGCCTCGACGTCTGCCCGACCGGTGCCATAACAGCTGATGGCGATCACGTTGCGATTGCCGCTAAGATCTGCGCCGGTTGTGGCGCGTGCGCAGCCGTCTGCCCAACAGGTGCTGCCAGCTACACTTACCCGCCGCGCGACGATCTGCTGGCGCGCATGGGCATCTCGCTCGGCACGTATCGCAAAGCGGGTGGCGATCGCCCGCAGCTGCTGATCCACGACGGTGAGCACGGTAGCAAACTGATCTCAGCTCTCGCCCGTTTTGGCGCTGGCCTGCCAGCCAACGTTCTGCCGATGGAGGTCTTTTCCGTGTCGACCTTGGGACACGATGCCCTGGCCGCCGCCATCGTCATGGGCGCTGAACACGTGGTGTTGTTGGGCGACCCCAAATTCGCCGACGAACATGCCAGCAGCGAGACGGAACTCGGGCTGCTTCAGTCCATCCTTGCCGGTCTCGGTCATGACGGGCCTCGCGCGCATCTGTTGGCGACGTCCGATCCGGATGAGTTGCGCAGCGTTCTGGACGCGTTGCCACCGCTGGCGCGGATCGAAGCTGCGACGTTCATGCCGCACGGCACCAAACGCGATTTCGCGCGGACGGCACTGGCCAATCTCCATGCCACCGCGCCTCGACCAGTCGAGCGGATCACGTTGCCGGCGGGGGCACCTTATGGGGCTATCTCGATCCGCGTGGATGGCTGCACGCTGTGTCTCGCGTGCGTGTCGGCGTGCCCCGTCAACGCCCTGCAGGACAACCCCGACAAGCCGCAGCTCTCGTTCACCGAAGCGGCGTGTGTTCAATGCGGGATCTGCGTCTCGACCTGCCCGGAAAATGTCATGACGCGAGAGCCCGGCTACGATTTCAGCTCGGCGGCACTCAGCCCGCGCGTTCTCAAAACCGAAGAGCCGTTTCATTGCGTGAGTTGCAACAAGCCGTTCGGTGCACGTTCGACCATAGAGCGAGTGATTGCCAAACTCGAAGGCAAGCACGCGATGTTCAAAAATCCGGCGCAAGTGCGGCTGATCCAGATGTGCGACACCTGCCGCGTCGTCGCGCTGTCCGAACTCGGCAACGATCCCATGCGTCTCGGCGAGCGTCCGAAAGTGCGCACGTCGGCAGATTACATGACGACGCCACCGGCAAAGAAATCGTCGGACGACTTCCTCAGCTGACACGCACGAATGCCGCCCGCAGTATCCTGCGAGCGGCAAATTGGTGTAACGGAAAAATCAAAGGTTCTTTTTGATCGCGTCGTTAGCCTTGTCGGCAGTGTCTTTGACAGCGTCCTTGGCCTTGCCCATAGCTTGCTGGGCCTCGCCCTTCACTTCTTGGGCCTTGCCGTCGACTTGCATCTGGTCTGAGCCGACAGCCTTGCCGACGCCCTGCTTCACGTTGCCCATAGCTTCGTTCGCAGCGCCTTTGATCTTATCGGTGGTGCTACCCATGGTGAAACCTTTATGTTGGACCAGACACGATGTCCGATCTTTGTAACGGTAGCTAGAACGCTGTTATGTACGTTCCCGTTCCCCGCCTGATCGAACGCAATTTTTGCGCGACCAAGGAACTTTATGGCAGCTCGTAGCATCGCATTTCGAAAAATGAACGGCCTCGGCAACGAGATCGTCGTCGTCGATTTTCGTCTCGATGGGCACGTATTTTCCGCCGCTCAAGCCGCAGCCATCGCCGCCGCGCCACGGTCGCACTTCGATCAGATGATGGTTTTGCATGCCCCGCGTATACCCGGCACGGAAGCGTTCGTGCGCATCTACAATACCGACGGCTCGGAAGCACAGGCGTGCGGCAACGGCACGCGCTGCATTGGTTGGCTGGTGGCTGCCGAGACGGGGAAGTCCGCGTTCGCGTTCGAGACGGTTGCGGGTGTGCTCGACGTCACGGTCGCCGATCAGCAACGGATCAGTGTCGACATGGGCGTGCCCCGGTTCGGTTGGGCAGACATTCCGCTGTCGGAACCGTTCCACGATACCCGCGCCATCGAATTGCAAGTCGGCCCGATCGATGCGCCCTTGATCCATTCCCCGTCCGTCGTCAACATCGGCAATCCACACGCCGTTTTCTGGGTCGAGCGCCTGGACATCATCGATCTCGGACGCGTCGGGCCGATGCTCGAACACCACCGCCTGTTTCCCGAGCGCTGCAACATTTCGTTGGCGCGCGTGATCGACAAGGCGGCGATCCAGCTCCAGACGTGGGAACGGGGCGCAGGGCTTACGCGTGCGTGTGGTTCGGCGGCGTGCGCCGCTGCCGTTTCAGCGGCCCGCAAGAAACTCACCGACCGCACGGTAACGGTTCATGTGCCCGGCGGACCGCTGCACATCGAATGGCGCGCAGACGACCACATCATCATGACCGGTGCCGTCGAAGACGAGTACAGCGGCGAAGCTCAAATCGACTGAACCGGCTCGAATTAGCCGGGCGATTGGAAACCGCGGCTTTAGTTGCATATCTGCATGAAGATTGACCGCAACTCAACCCCTCGTGTATAAACGGTCTATCCGACGTATTTTCCATAATACATATTATGCGACTCAACCTGCCGATCACGCGACGAGGGTCGACCTCGGAAAACACGTGTCGGAAAACACTTGAGCGAACAAACGACGTCCAGTGCGATCGGGGCTTTCCAACCCTATCGCGCAGCCCTCGATCAAGTCTCAGCCGCGCCGTGCCAAGTCGCACCACAAGAAACTGCCGCCGCTCGGGTCGGGCGATGCCGAAATGGACCGCACTTGCAAGCCGGCAGCGGCGGCAATGGATGTGAGGTCTCTGGGAGTAAATTTCAGACCATTAAACCCTTCGGTTCCGGGCTTCCAGCGATGCAAACCGCTTCGCACGCGCAGCAGATAGGTTGCCTTGCCGAGCAGGCCGCCGAAGGAGTTGGAAAACATTGTTTGCAAATTCAGCTCGCGCACATTGAAGCGGAACAATCCGTCGGGAGCAAGTATGCGGGCCACCTCTCGGACATATGAGCTGACGACATCTAAATCAGCGATATGAATGAATACGTCGTTGGAATAACAGAAATCGACGGTGTCACTCGGAACCATCGAAAGATCGGCGCCGGTGTTCACGGCAAGCTGCAGGCGATCGTCTACGGCCGTGTTTTGATGCGCCAGTTCAATCATGTTGGCGGAGATGTCCACACCAATGAGCTTTCGGTACTCCAGCCGCTGCATCCGTGACAACAGGCGACCAACGCCGCACCCGATTTCGAGGATCGTCATGTTGCTTGTGAAGTCGATCCCGGAGGTGATCGTGGCAAAGTGCTCATCGGCAAGCTTCTCGTATTCGACCTTATCCGAGCTGACCGTATCGACGCGTCCAAATTTGGAGGTGTTCGGGTCGACGTTCCAGAATTCCCGTTGCTTTTCCAAGTAGGTCTTCATGTGGTCCCCGATTCGAGAGATGTGCCGCAATTGCAGATCCCAAACTAACAGAACGAGATATCAAGCGCGAACATTAGGCGACAATCGCCGTGCGTGTTGCGAATACCCACGATAACAGTCAGCTGAAACGACCGTACCATTGCCGTTTGTGTTTGAAAACGCCGCTTAATTGCGCGACGAAACCGGCGAGGTCAGCTCTACGATCCCCGCAACTAGGGACCACTACGATGGAAAAACCACTCCCACCCGCCACGCTCGCCGATCTCGTGGCTGTCATGGCTCAGCTCCGCACCCCCGTGACCGGTTGCCCGTGGGATCTCGAACAGACCTTCAAAACCATCGCGCCCTACACGATCGAGGAAGCCTATGAGGTGGCCGACGCGATCGCGCGCGGGGATCTCGCCG
>JANLYD010000216.1:0-1834 GCA_031365465.1 Hyphomicrobiaceae bacterium | reverse complement strand
CGGCCGCTCATCACCTGGGATTCAAAGTCGGATCAGAAGAAGATCTCGACATGGCCGTAGCCTTTTTCAAGTCGAAGAGCATCAAGCATGCGTTCGTCGAGCGTCCCTATCAGGGACGCACACTGCAGGCTGTCGATCCCCTGGGCATGCCGATCGAACTCCATTTCAAGATGGAGAAGCGCGAGATACTGCTGCAGCAATACACCCACTACAAAGGCGTGCAGCCGCAACGCCTCGACCACTTCAATATCTTTGCACCCGACCTGCAGGGCTCACTCGATTTTTATGCGTCGCTCGGCTTCCGTCTTACTGAGTATGCCGAGGAAGACGGCCCGAACGGGCGCATCGCGGCTGCCTGGACCCAACGCAAGGGTAACGTCCACGATCTCGCTTTCACAAACGGTCGAGGGCCGCGGCTTCACCATCTCGCCTACTGGGTGCCGACAGCGCTCAATATCATTCATCTCTGCGATGTCATGGCGACTACGGGGTATCTGCCAAATCTCGAACGCGGCCCCGGCCGGCACGGTATCTCCAACGCGTTCTTTCTGTATGTGCGTTGTCCCGACGGCCATCGAACCGAGATTTATACCTCCGACTACCAAACAATGGATCCGGACCACGAGCCGATCAGGTGGTCCCTGCGCGATCCCCGGCGCCAGACGCTGTGGGGGCAGCCAGCGCCAAAGTCGTGGTTCGAGGAAGGGTCGGCTTTCGCCGACAGCGCGCAGCGCGACGCCTTGTTCAAAGCCGACGTCATCATTGCCAACTGAGATCGCATATCATGCTCACCGCGCCTGAGATCGAACACGCAGCCACCCGCCTCGATGAGGCGGAGCGCATGCGACGGCAAATCAGAATGCTCTCGCTTGAGCATCCCGGCATGACGCTCGACGACGCCTATGCAATTCAAGCGGCTTGGGTTGCCAAGAAGCTCGCGGCGGGCCGCCGGATCATCGGTCACAAGATAGGGCTGACCTCAAAGGCCATGCAACAGGCGCTCGCTATCAATGAGCCGGATTCGGGCGTCCTCCTAGATGACATGCTGTTCCCCGACGCAGGCGAAATTCCAACGGATCGGTTTATCCAGACCCGTGTCGAAGCAGAATTGGCATTTGTCCTGAAGCGCGACATCGAAGGCGACTCGCGAACAATGCTTGATGTGCTTGAGGCAACAGATTGCGTCGTACCGGCTCTTGAGATCCTCGATACGCGCATCCTGCGTGTCGACCCTGAGACCAAGGCGACGCGCAAGATTCACGATACCGTCTCCGACAATGCAGCTAACGCTGGAATCGTCCTCGGCGGCCGGCCGATGCGGGCTGCGGATATCGATATGCGATGGGTCGGCGCCGTGGTGTCTCGCAACGCTGCCGTCGAGGAGACTGGTCTTGCTGCCGGCGTTCTCAATCATCCGGCCATGGGGATCGTGTGGCTGTTGCGCCGTCTGGCAATCCAACAGAAGAGCGGCCTCAAGGCCGGCGAAATTGTGCTCTCTGGCTCGTTCATCCGCCCCATCGAAGCTCGCAAAGGCGACACGTTCCACGCGGACTACGGCCAGCTCGGCTCGGTTTCGATTCACTTCAACTGAGCCGGGGACCAACTTGGGACAGTGCTTGGTTCGAGCGGACTGGCCCACATTTCGAGGCTTAAGGCAGACGTATCGCCTGCGGCCGCTCACTGATTAAAGCATTGACCCAGAAGACCTTATCCCACAGGAGACGCCACATGCTTCAATCTCGCCGCGCCGTGTTAACTGCAGGTGGCGCTGCACTTGGCACGATGATCATAAGCCGCCCAGGTGCCGCTCAAACACGGACGATAACGCTTGCGT
>JANLYD010000190.1:0-7989 GCA_031365465.1 Hyphomicrobiaceae bacterium | reverse complement strand
AGGAGCGTGACAGTTTCATCAAGATCCCTTCTGACGATTTCATCAAAAAACGCCATCCCTCACGGGATGGCGTTTTTTTGTGTTTGAGTTGGGCGCGTGCGTCGGTTGCCTCGCAGCGGCGCTTGGCTTATCCGGCGCTGGCTGTCGTGTCAGCCTTTGCTTCGGCGAGGAGCCATTGACTGAAGTCGCCCGCATACGGTTTGCCCGCCGCGTGCGGCGACGCCAGAATAAAATAGCCGCGGGTGCCAATGACGGTCCGTTCGAACGGCGCAACCAAGGCCCCGGTGCGGATCAGTTCCTGCAACAACGGCATGCGACCGAGGGCGATGCCCTGGCCTGCGATGGCTGCGTGAATCATCTGATCATATTGCGAGAAATGCAGCGTGCCCGCTGGCTTCAAATCGCCGATCCCCTGCGCGGTCAGCCACGTGCCCCAATCAAACCAGCTCTTCTGCATGCCGGGATAATCGAGGTGGAGCAACGCATGATACCTGAGATCGGCAGGCGTCTTCAGTGGTGTCTCGTTGCTCTCGGCCAAGCTCTTACTGCAGACGGGCAGAATTTCTTCGCCAAACAGCGGGACGGCCTCGTCGGGCATTGTTTCCTTGCTGCCGTAGCGGATGGCGATGTCCACGAGGCCGCGATCGAGATTGACGGCGACATCGGTTGCCGAAATACGCACGTCGACATCTGGGTGGCCGATGGTGAAGCGCTTTAAACGTGGGATCAGCCAAAGTGCCGCAAAGCCCGTTGTTGTGGTGATGGACAGTTGACGGAGCGTGCGATCGGCGCGCAACGCTTCGGTGGCGCTCTGCAAGCGACCGAGAACGTCTACGGCCGTGCGATAGAAGGTCTGGCCGGCTTCAGTGAGGATGAGCGCCCGGTGCTGCCGTTCGAACAAAGCGACGCCGAGGTCTGCTTCCAATGTCTTGATCTGGCGGCTGACTGCTGACTGCGTCAGGTACAGCTCCTGGGCAGCTTTCGTGAAACTAAGGTGGCGGGCCGACGCCTCGAAGCCCTGGATCAGATCCAAGGGCGGCAGGTCGTAGCGCTTCTTTTGCATTCCAAATTCTCATGCAAAATGTGCAAAATGATCGTTTGAGCGATCTGGGTAGTTGATGGATATTGCAGTTGTTGAGTTCTGACGTCAAGTCAACGTTCATTTCATTCCAATTTTGCATGCAAAGGACGAAGCCATGGTCAGTGAAACGACGTGCGTGCCGACGCTCATCGAGCCTGGGCACTCGATCAGTATAGTGGACGGCGAAGGAACTGAGGTGCAGGGGCTGGAAGGCGCGGTGTGGATCACGCAAGCGGACGATCTGCGTGACATCGTGCTGCTTGCTGGCGAGACGTTCACCCTGGACCGGCCCGGACTGGCGCTGCTTGTGGCGCTCGAGACGCCAGCCGTCGCGCGGATCGTTTCGCGGGGGGATCGCGCGACATTGGCGGATCTGGTGTCGGTGGGCGTTATCGGCGCCAAAAGCGGTTGTGAGACGAGCAAGGCAGACCGCCGCCAGGCGCTGGCCGCCTGAGGTGGCCCCCGAAGGGTGAGATGACTATGAGCAAAAGCGGGCACCAATCGCGTGATGCCCGTTTCGGGAGCGGCGGGTCAACCGGCCAAAGTCACGGCTTTTTTTGCCAACACACCGATCAGGTGGGCGCGGTAGTCGGCGGCGGCGTGCATATCGCTGCCGAGGTTTTTCGGGTCGAGAGTGATGCCGCTCACTGCGTTGGCCGCGAAAGACTTTGCCAGTGCTGCCTCCATGTCGGGCACCCGGAACACGCCGTCTGCTCCGGCGCCGGTGACGGCCACGCGGACGCCGGCGGCAGTTTCGGCGACGGCGACGCCGACCAGCGCGTAACGCGAGGCCGGATTTGAGAATTTCGCGTAACCGAAGCGCTTGGGGAGCGGGAAATGAATCTCCGTCAAGATCTCGTTTTCTTGCAGCGCTGTTGCGAACAGGCCGTTGAAAAACTGCTCGGCGGTCAGCATTCGTTTCGAGGTCTTGAAGCTGGCGCCGAGAGCGAGCGCTGCGGCGGGGTAGTCGGCGGCCGGATCGTTGTTGGCTAGCGAGCCGCCGATCGTGCCCCGGTTGCGTACCTGAGGATCGCCAATATTTTCAGCGACATTGGCGAGGTTGGGTATGGCGTCTTTGACGTCGGTCGAGTTGGCGACGTCAAAGTGGGTGGCCATTGCGCCGATGACGAGCATGCCGTCCTTGCGGGAGATGGATTTAAGCGCTGCAATTGCGCCGAGATCGATCACAGTCGCAGGCTTGTTGAGCCTCTGCTTCATGGTCGGCAACAGCGTCTGACCGCCAGCCAGCAGCTTGGCTCCCGGCATGGCCTTGAGCGCCAGATCGGCCTCGTCGACAGAGTGCGGGCGGCGATAATCGAATGAATACATCTGAGATTCTCCGGTTCGCCTGATTTACTCGGCAGCCTGTTTGCGGGGCGAGGATTGAGCGGCACGCCAGACTGCTTGCGGGGTGGCGGGCATGGCGATGTTCTCGTGACCAAGCGCATGGGTGATGGCGTTGATGAGCGCGGGGGGGGAGGCAATGGCGCCGGCTTCGCCGCAGCCTTTGATGCCGAGCGGGTTGGAGGGGCACGGTGTCGTCGTCATGCCGACCGCGAACGAGGGCAAATCGTCGGCGCGCGGCATGCAATAGTCCATGAAGCTGGCGGTGACCAACTGACCGGCGTCGTTGTAAACTGCGCCTTCGAGCATGGCTTGGCCGATGCCTTGGGCGATGCCGCCGTGCACTTGGCCCTCGACGATCATGGGGTTGATAATGGTGCCGAAATCGTCGACGGCGGTCCAGCGGACGATTTTTGTGAGGCCGGTATCGGGCTCGATTTCAACCTCGGCAATGTGGACGCCGGAGGGGAAGGTGAAGTTCTTCGGGTCGTAGAACGCCCCTTCCTTCAAGCCCGGTTCAATTTTCGAGCTGTCGAACTTGTGGGCGACATAGGCTTGAAGCGCGACCTCGCCGAATGCCATCTTCTTGTTTGTGCCTCGAGCTTCGAAGCTGCCATCTTCGAAGTCGACCTGTTCCACCGGCACTTCCATGCAGGCGGCGGCGACGGTGGTGGCTTTTTTGATGACTTTGTCGAGCGCTACGGAGATGGCGCTCATGCCGACCGCGCCGGAGCGCGAGCCGTAGGTGCCCATTCCCATCTGCACCTTGTCGGTGTCGCCGTGGACGATCGAGACCTGTTCGATGGGGATGCCGAGCTTGTGAGAGACAAGTTGGGCGAAGGTGGTTTCGTGGCCCTGGCCGTGACTGTGCGACCCCGTCAACACTTCGACGGTGCCGATCGGGTTGACGCGGACTTCGGCGGACTCCCAGAGCCCGACACCGGCGCCGAGCGAGCCGACGGCGGCTGATGGGGCGATGCCGCAAGCTTCGATGTAGGCGGACAGGCCAATGCCGCGCAATTTGCCCTGTTTGGCGCTGGCCTCGCGACGAGCCGGGAAGCCTTTGTAGTCGGCCATTTCCAAGGCCTTGGTCATGCTGGCGGGATAGTCGCCGACGTCATAGGCCATGATGACGGGAGTCTGGTGGGGGAACGTCTTGATGAAGTTGTGGACGCGGAATTCGGCAGGATCTCTTTTCAGTTGCCGCGCGCTGACTTCCATCAGGCGTTCGATGACGAACGTGGCTTCGGGCCGGCCGGCGCCGCGATAGGCGTCGACGGGCGCGGTGTTGGTGTAAACGCCATCGACCTCACAGTAGATGGCGGGGATGTCGTATTGGCCGGACAAAAGCGGTGCGTAGAGATAGGTGGGGACCGATGACGAGAAGGTCGACAAGTAAGCGCCGAGGTTGGCGATGGTTTTGACGCGGACGGCGGTAATTTTGCCGGAAGAATCGATGGCGGCTTCGGCTGTCGTGACGTGGTCGCGGCCGTGGGCATCCGAGAGGAAGGCTTCGGTGCGGTCGGAGGTCCATTTGACGGGGCGGCCGACCTTTTTCGAGGCCCAGGTGCAGACGACTTCCTCGGCGTAGATGAAGATCTTGGAGCCGAAGCCGCCGCCGACGTCGGGGGCGATGACACGTAGTTTGTTTTCCGGTGCGATGCCGATGAAGGCCGACATGACCAAGCGGGCGACGTGCGGGTTCTGGCTGGTGGTGTGGGTAGTGTAGCCGCCGCTGCCACGGTCGTATTCGCCGATGGCGGCGCGGGGCTCCATGGCATTGGGGATGAGGCGGTTGTTAACGAGTTCGATCTTGGTGACGTGAGCCGCTGCGGCAAAGGCCGTGTCGGTGGCGGCCTTGTCGCCAAGATGCCAGTTATAAACGGTGTTATTGGGCGCTTCGGGATGGATCTGCGGTTGGCCCGGCTTTTGGGTTGAAGCGACATCGATCGAGGGTTTGTGGGTGTCGTAATCGACCTCGACCAGTTCGGCTGCGTCCTTGGCTTGGTTCAGCGTGTCGGCGATGACGACGGCGACGTGGTCGCCGACGTAACGGACGGTGTCGACGGCGAGCGCCGGGTGGCCGCCAGCTTTCATGGGCGAGCCGTCCTTGGAGTGGATCATCCAGCCGCAGATCAAACCGCCGATCTTGTCAGCCGCCAGTTCTTTGCCGGTGAGGATCGCGCGCACGCCAGGCGACTTCTTGGCGGCTGTTGCGTCGATGCTTTTGATGGTGGCGAACGCGTGGGGCGAGCGCACGAAAATAGCGTAGGTTTGGCCGGGCCGATTGATGTCGTCGACATACTGGCCGGCGCCCGTGATGAAGCGCGCGTCTTCGCGACGCCGGACAGACTGGCCGATGCCTGAGGGATTTGTCATGGAGCGATCTCCGGTGCAGTCGGTGGACGGGCTGAGATTGATTGCGACGTAATCAGCGAACTAATTTGTCATGGCCGCGAAGGGGGCACCCAAGCAAGGCTGACGGCGAGTACAAAAATTGCGTCAGGAAATGCTAAAGATTTCACGCGGACTTTTTGGTTTGGCCTGCATCCTTGCAGGATACTTGCTTGGGTGGCCGCCTTCGCGGCCATGACGAAAGTGAGCTTCGGAATTTTAGGCGCGCGCCTTCGCCATATTGGCAGCGCCGGCGCCGACGGCTTTGACGATGTTGTGATAGCCGGTGCAGCGGCAGATGTTGCCTTCGAGTTCTTCGCGGATGGTGTGCTCGTCGAGCTTGTTGCCCTTGCGATTGACGATGTCGATCGACGACATGATCATGCCGGGCGTGCAGTATCCGCATTGGAGCGCGTGATGCTCGCGAAAAGCTTCCTGCATGGGATGCAGATTTTCGACCGTGCCGATGCCCTCGATGGTGGTAATGTTCGCGCCCTCGCAACTGACCGCCAAGGCTGTGCAGGACTTGATGGCCCGGCCGTCGACGTGGACCACGCAGGCGCCGCACTGACTTGTGTCGCAGCCGACGTGGGTGCCGGTGAGGTGTAGCGTTTCGCGCAGAAACTGCACAAGCAGCGTGCGGGCTTCGATGGTTTCGGACACGGCCTGATCGTTGACGGTCATGTTCACGGTGATCATGAGGCGGCTCCCGGTGCTGTTGATTTTGTCGGTGGCATCATTGTCAGCAGCATCTTCGGTCTCGGCGACGCTTGCAACGGATTTTTCGGATCATCCGGGTACAGCTTTCGGGAGAGGCGCCGCGAGCCCCAACGATGCCTCAACCTTAACCTGCGATGCCATGGCGCACGAGGGCTGGCGGGCATTGACGGCGTGCAGGGTTGGCGTCATAGGCACGGCATCTTATCTGCTACTGGTTCGCTTGGACCACATTCTCAGCTGCTCACTCGACGGGCGGCAGCAGCGCTATCAAACGATTTTTGAACCCCATCGCACTCACGGAGATTCCCCATGGTCGTCAAAGTCGCCATCAACGGTTTCGGCCGCATCGGCCGCAACGTGCTGCGTGCGATCATCGAATCCGGGCGGACCGACATCGAGGTCGTGGCGATCAACGATCTGGGACCTGTTGAAACCAACGCTCATTTGCTCCGCTTCGACAGCGTGCATGGCCGGTTTCCGCACAAGGTGACGGTGGAAGGTGACACGATCAACGTCGGACGCGGGCCGATCAAAGTGACGGCCGAGCGCGACCCAGCGAAGCTGCCGCACAAGGCCATGGGCGTCGACATTGCGCTCGAATGCACGGGCATCTTCACGGCGAAAGACAAGGCGATGGCGCACATCGCTGCCGGCGCCAAGCGGGTGCTGGTGTCGGCGCCGGCTGACGGGGCGGATCTCACCGTTGTTTATGGCGTCAACCATCAGAAGCTGACCAAGGATCACATCGTCGTATCCAATGCATCGTGCACGACGAACTGCCTCGCGCCGCTGGCGAAGGTACTGAACGACACGTTCGGCATCGAGAAAGGCATGATGACGACGATCCACGCCTACACCGGCGATCAGCCGACGCTCGATACGATGCACAAGGATCTGTATCGCGGGCGCGCGGCGTCTTTGTCGATGATTCCGACGTCGACGGGCGCTGCCAAGGCGGTCGGTCTGGTGCTGCCGGAACTCAACGGCAAGCTCGATGGCTTTTCGATCCGCGTTCCCGTGCCGAACGTCTCGGTTGTGGATTTGAAGTTCATTTCCAAGAAGCCGACGACGGTCAAAGAGATCAATGCCGCGATCAAGGCCGCAGCGGACGGGCCGATGAAGGGCATTCTCGGGTATACGAACAGCCATAATGTCTCGATCGACTTCAACCATGACTCGCATTCGTCGATCTTCCACATGGATCAGACGAAGGTCATGGATGGCACACTGGTGTCGGTGCTGTCGTGGTACGACAACGAGTGGGGCTTCTCCAACCGCATGAGCGACACGGCCGTGGCCATGGGCAAGCTGCTTTAAGCTGGGTCTGCCGCCCGCGACGCGACGACTTGCTAACCATCCGTCTGACGACGGGTGGTTTTTTTTGCGAGGTCGGGCGGAAAAAGCCGCGCGCAACGAAGGCGAATTTGTTGTTTTGGCGGAGCCGGAGGGATTCGAACCCTCGATACCCATTTCTGAGTATAACGCTTTAGCAAAGCGCCGCCTTCAGCCACTCGGCCACAGCTCCAGAGTGACTGGCTATAGGGGCGTTGGACCTCAAAAGCAAGCTGCTGTAACTGCGATTCGCGGCTTTTCGCTTGCTGTCGTCGAGTGTATCGGCCATAAGGGCTGCTCACCCGCTCCGGTTGGAGGCTTAACGGGGCTGTTGTCGTTAGGCGGTTCGCCTTTGCGATAGCGGCAGGGGTAGCTCATGAGAGTCCAGTGAACTGGATGTGTGGGTTGCCGCGTTCCCCGGTGTCTTCGCTCTTAGGGTTGTCTTGGTGGGCCTTTCCCGGGCCCGACAGGGGCTACGCGCCGGAGTCGCATCGAGCGAACGTCACAGGTCGGTGCTTTGGTCACCACTTGCGTACTCAGGGCGAACGTCGGTCGGACAGCGCGTGCGCCCTAGTGCGCGCGTGTGCTGCGACCTCATGAAAGGCAGACACGCATGGCTCTGTACGAGCACGTCTTCATGGCCCGCCAGGACATCTCTCAGTCCCAGGTCGAGGGCCTGATCAAGGAATACGCCGACATCATCACCGAAGGTGGTGGTAAGGTCGGCAAGGTCGAGTACTGGGGCGTCAAGAACCTCGCGTACAAGATCAAGAAGAACCGGAAGGCTCATTACGCGCTGATGAACCTCGATGCGCCGCATCCGGCCGTCGCCGAGATGGAACGCCGCATGGGGATTTCGACGGACGTCATCCGCTTCATCACCATCAAGGTCGAAGAGCACGAAGTCGAGCCCAGCATCCAGATGCGCAAGGTCGATCGCGACGATCGCAGCGAGCGTGGCGGGTTCGGTGATCGTGGCGACCGTGGTGGTCGTGGTGGCGCCGGCGGCTTCCGTGGTGGCGATCGCGGCGGACCGCGTGGACCCGGTGGTGGCGGTGGTGGCTTCCGTGGCGGCGCTGGCGCTGGCGCAGGTGCACGTCCGGCTGGTGGCGGTGGTG
>JANLYD010000157.1:0-4401 GCA_031365465.1 Hyphomicrobiaceae bacterium | reverse complement strand
CTAATGAGCGTCTGTGATTGATCGGACAATGATAACTACGAGGGCGGACCTGCCCCAGTCGCCCGGGAACTCTCCCATTGCCCCGACGTTTGCTCCGTCGAACCCAGGGAGTGTCCGATGCCGTCTGTTCCAGTTGCGTATTCCCCCGCACTCGAGACACCCTCGCCCGATGAAGCGGATGCCGTGATCGGCCTGCGCGATACGCTCCACACGATCAACCAGACGACATTGCGCGATGGCGGGCATCCCTTGCGCAGCGTGCACGCGAAAAGCCACGCGCTCCTGACCGGCGAAATGGAGATCCTGCCCAACCTTCCCGAAACGCTGGCGCAGGGGCTGTTTGCAAAACCCGGCCGTCATGCCCTGGTGATGCGCATCTCGACCAACCCCGGCGACATCCTGCCCGATAGCGTTTCCCTGCCGCGCGGCTTGGCGCTGAAAGTGGCCGACGTCGACGGCGAACGTCTTACCGGCTCCGAGGGCCAGACCACGCAGGATTTCCTCCTGGTCGACGCGCCCGCGTTCGGCGCGCCCGACGCCGCCGCCTTCCTGAAAACCGTGAAACTCGTCGCCAAGACCACCGACAAAGCGACCGGCGCCAAACAGGTCCTCTCGGCCGCGCTGCGCGGCGTCGAGCATGTGATCGAAGCCGTCGGCGGCGAAAGCGGAACCGTCAAAGCACTCGGCGGGCACCCGATGACCAATCCGCTCGGCGACACCTACTTCAGTCAGACTGCGTTTCGCTACGGCGCCTACATCGCCAAGTTCTCGCTGCGCCCGGTCTCCCGCGAATTACGGGATCTGCACGACAAGCTGCTCGACGTCCGTGGCAAACCCGATGGCCTGCGCGAGGGCATGAACGATTTCTTCAACACGCACGGTGGCGAATGGGAGTTCTGCGTGCAGCTTTGCACCAACATCGCAACGATGCCGATCGAGGATGCGACTGCCGTTTGGCCGGTTGCCGAAAGCCCGTTCGTCCCCGTAGCCCGCGTGCGCATTCCCAAGCAGACCGCGTGGTCACGTCAGCTTTCGGTCGAGATCGACGACAAGACGGCGTTCAACCCGTGGCAGGGCTTGCAGGCGCATCGCCCGCTCGGCTCCGTCAATCGCGCACGCAAGGCCTCCTACGAAATGTCCGTCGAGTTCCGGCATGCCGACTATGCCTGCCCCATGCGTCACGCGTAGCGCCTCACATCACGCCCCGGCCATGAACCGCTCCAGCTCCGCCCGCGTCGGCAGGCCCGCGCGGCCACCTCGCTTGGTACATTTCAGCGCCGCCACCGCGCTGGCGAACGTCGCAGCCGCCACGCAGTCCTGTCCCTCACCGATCGCCAGCGCATACGCGCCATGGAACGCGTCGCCGGCACCCGTCGTATCCACCACATCGACCTTCGGCGCGGGTATCGTGATCGACAAACCAGCGCCCGTCAGCATCCGCACACCAGCCGCGCCCAACGTGACGCCCACCGTCACCCGCAGCCGCTCGAACGCGATCGCCAGTCCCTTTTCCGCATCGTCGGTGTCGGCGAAGGCCTTGAGCCCTTCCTGACCGAAAATGGCATGATCGGCCAGCGGGCACAGGCGCTCGTGATTGCCTGCCGCCGCCGGCTCGATATCGAGCACTGTCGGAATGCCCAGCCGCCGCGCTTCCGTCAGCACCTGCTCGGCAGCGGCGGGCCATTTCACATCGGCCAGCACCACGTTCGCACGCTCCAACGGTGACAGGTCCAACGCCGGTTTCTTGGCGTGTAGCAGCGGATCGACATCGCCGATGATGGCGCGTTCGCCACCCGTCTCGACCAGAATTGCCGAACTGATCGAGCGCGCGCCGGTGACGAAATGCACGCTTGCGAGGTCGACCCGATCCGCGCGCAACTGATCCAGAATGATCGTGCCGATCATGTCCGACCCGATCGCGCAGATCAAACTGACGTCGCCGCCCAGCCGAGACGCTGCGACCGCCGCATTGGCCGCTTGCCCGCCGCCCACCTCGAGATAGCCGAGCGAGCGCATCTTGTGGCCGGGATGCGGCAGATACGGTACCGTCCAGATGCGGTCGAGCGTGGCGTTGCCCACGCAGATGATCGAAGTCGCCATTGTGCACCTCCGCGTGCATGCCGTTGGCATCAGCAGCGTGATGGCATCCATAGAGCGTGTGCCGTGGAGTTGCCAGCGTGGTAGAACGAGCAAATATTATGATGACGCCGCAGCGATGCGCAAAACATAAGTCTCATGCCGCCCGCTGCGCGGTTGAATATGAAAAAGGTCGCAAAGCATGACGTGGTCGATCATTGCCAAGGAACGCACGACAGGCCGCATCGGCATCATCGTCGCCAGCAAATTCTTCGCCGTCGGCAGTCTCGTGCCGCAGATCAAGTCGGGCGTCGGCGCGATTGCCAGCCAAGCCTTTCTCAACCCCTACTACGGCCCGCGCGGTCTGATGTTGATGGCGGCCGGCGCAAGCGCCGACGAAGCCATCAACCTGCTGACGATCTCAGACGAGGGTCGCGGCGTGCGACAGGTTCACGCGATGGACAAGGCTGGCCGGGTCCAAGCCTACACCGGCGCACAGTGCGTGCCGTGGTGCGGCCATCAACTCGGCGACGACGTTTCGGTTGCCGGCAACATGCTCGCGGGACCAGAGGTCGTTGCGGACACAGCGGCCGAGTTCGCCGCCCGTAGCGACCTCCCGTTGTCGCGCCGGCTCATCGCCGCCATGCAGGCCGGCGAGCGCGCGGGCGGCGACAAACGCGGCAAGCAATCGGCGGCGCTGCTGATCCATGATGCCGAAGATTATCCGCTCTACGATCTGCGCGTCGACGATCACGCCGATCCGCTAGGCGAACTTGCACGCCTCGAAGCTGTCGCACGTGAACGCTGGGTGCACTTCCGCCGTGTCATGCCCCGCACCGATACACCGGATGGCTTGACCGACCGCACCGACCTCGACGCTTTCATCCAAGCCTCCA
Organism: Hyphomicrobiaceae bacterium; assembly: GCA_031365465.1. Classification (GTDB taxonomy): domain Bacteria; phylum Pseudomonadota; class Alphaproteobacteria; order Rhizobiales; family Hyphomicrobiaceae; genus JABFRJ01. The sequence goes on along the minus strand of JANLYD010000157.1, from coordinate 1,429 downwards.
TCGACAGCGCCTTCGAATAAGCCGCGCCCTGATCGTCGCGCGGTCCACCGCACGGATTCCCTCCCCCCTGGTGGGGGAGGGCTAGGGTGGGGGGATGGTCGACACGACCGCAGTGCACCTATTCCTGCACAGCCATCGAACGCACCCGCCGCAGCCCTTCTAAAACAATTTCATTCCCGGAGGAATCGGAAGCCCGGCGGTGGCCTCCGCCATCTTCGTCTGCATGACGGTTTCCGCTTTCGCCTTCGCGTCGGCGAATGCGGCGACGATCAGGTCTTCCAGCATGTCGCCGTCTTCGGGTTTCAGCAGCGACGGATCGATTTTCAGCGCCTTCATGTCACCCTTGCCGCTCAGGGTCATTTTCACCAGCCCGCCGCCCGACTGACCGGCAACCTCCATGTCCGCGAGATCGGCCTGCATCTGCTGCATCTTCCCCTGCAGCTCCTGCGCCTTCTTCATCATGCCCATGATGTCTTTCATGTCGTGGTCCTCAGCGAGTTGATGGCAATTTGGATGCGAAGTGACGCCTGAATGCGGAAGCGATGCGTGCTAGTGCGGCGTTCGAACACACGAACCCGGCACGGACGAAAAAAGCTCATCAGCCGCTCGCCTGCTCGTCTGATTTTTTGCGCGGCGGCATCGGCTTTACGCTGGTGATCTTGGCGCCCGGGAACGCCTTCAGCACTTCGGCGACGGCTGGATGCTGCACCAGACTGTCCAGTTCGGCTGCGGCCAACTCGCGCTGAACTTGCCCGATAGGCTTGTCGCCGGGCCGCGGCGACAGCGCCACCATCCAGCGGCGACCGGTCCAGATTTGCAATTTCTCGCGCAGTTGATTGCCGAGCTCTTTTGGCGCTTTCGGCAGCAGATGCAGATCGATCGCCCCTTGCAGCGCATCGAAGCGCACGAGGCTGACGTTCTCTTCCAGATTGATTTTCATCAAGCCGTCACGCTTGCGGCCCACGAGATCGACGAGATCTTCGAAGCTGACGAGCCGCACTGGCGCAGCCCCACTCGCGGCACCCGGCGCCGGACCGATCTCCGCCTCGGCCTCGGCCATGTCCTCGTCGACATCGAAGTAGTCTGCATCGGGAGCCGGTGCGTCGGCGCCGTAATCTTCCAACGATGCGACCGGCGGAGGTTCAGAGCCTGCAGCGGTCGCGACGGCAGGCTCCACGGAATTCGGCTCACGCGGTGCCGCTTCTTCCCACGGCGGCGGAGCCGCCTTAGACCCGAGCGGCGGAGCCGCCTTAGACCCGTGCGGCGGAGCCGCCTCAGACCCAACCGGCGGAGCCGCCTTAGACCCGAGTGGCGATGTATCGGCTGGCGCCCCTGACCGTGCCCCGGCGCTTGCCCCCGAGGCCGTCGCCGGCGCACGCGCTGCAGGCCCTGCCGTGGCCCCCACGGTCCGGTTGCCGGCGGGACCGCC
>JANLYD010000129.1:0-4509 GCA_031365465.1 Hyphomicrobiaceae bacterium | reverse complement strand
GACGCCCGCCCTGCCGGCCAATCGTGACCCTCCCCGAAGCCGTCGCGCGCCCAGCGGTAGAGTGCGTCGTAGACCATTGCAGTTCGTCGGCAAGATCAGGAAAAGTCTTTGTGTAGGCATTCATGACGTCGTGCCAGCCGGCTTCGTCGTGCGCGCCGCGGTCTACTGCTTTACGAAAATGCGCCAGCGCGTCTTCCGGTATCAGAAAATCCGGCTCGATCGGCCAGCCGAGGTGCTGCTTGGTCTTGCGCACGCCCTCGACGCCAAGCGGCGAACCGTGCGCCTTGAAGGTATCCTGTTCGGGTGAGCCATAGCCGATATGCGTGCGCACCAAAATCAGAGACGGCCGCGTGGCTTCGGCGCATGTGGCTTGCAGTGCGGTATCGATCGCGGCGAGATCGTTGCCGTCCGCCACCGTTACCGTATGCCAGCCATAGGCTTCAAAACGACGCGCGCGATCTTCGGAGAAGGTAATGTCCGTACCAGCGGCGAGCGTGACGGAGTTGTCGTCGTACAGGCAAGTCAGCTTGCCGAGTTTCAGATGCCCGGCCAGCGACGCCGCCTCGGACGCGACGCCTTCCATCAAGTCGCCGTCACTGACAATGGCATACGTATGATGATCGATGACCGTGTGATCGGGCCGGTTGTAGCGCGCGGCCAGTTGGGCCTCTGCGATCGCCATACCAATCGCATTGGCCATGCCCTGCCCGAGCGGCCCGGTCGTGACTTCAACGCCCGGCGTGTGTCCGCGCTCGGGATGGCCTGGCGCCTTGCTGCCCCACTGACGGAACTGTTTGATGTCATCGAGCGAAAGGTCGTAGCCGGTCATGTGCAGCAGACTATAGAGCAGCGCCGAGCCGTGCCCGGCCGAGAGCACGAAGCGGTCACGATTAACCCATTGCGGGCTGCGCGGATTGTGCTTCAGCCAGCGCGCCCACAATACATAGGCCATCGGTGCGGCACCGAGCGGCATTCCGGGATGACCACTGTTGGCCTTTTGCACCATGTCCACCGACAAGAATCGGATGGTGTTGATGCACTTTTGATCGAGTTCGTCTGCCATCACTCACTCCTCACCCAGGTACGCGTCATGTGGACTCACGCCGGCCTCACTTCGCCGCGAGCGCTGCGTCTACGATGCTCTGCGCTTCCTGCAGGATTGATTGCAGATGCGCCTTGTCTTTGAAACTTTCCGCGTAGATTTTGTAAATGTCTTCGGTGCCGGAAGGTCGTGCGGCGAACCAGCCGTTGGCAGAGATCACTTTGATGCCGCCAACCGGTGCATCGTTGCCCGGCGCGCGATCGAGCACGCTTTCGATCTTTTCGCCTGCCAGCGTTGTGCTTTGCACCTGCTTAGGCGAGAGTTTTGCCAGCCTCGTTTTTTGTTCAGGCGTTGCGGCTGCCTCGACACGATCGGCAAACGGCTCGCCCAATTCGCGAACGAGATCCCGGTACAATTCGCCAGGATCGCGACCCGTGCGCGCGGTGATTTCGGCCGACAGCAGCGACGGGACGATGCCGTCCTTGTCGGTGGTCCAAACCGTGCCGTCTTTACGCAGGAATGACGCGCCCGCGCTCTCTTCGCCTCCAAATCCGAGCGAACCGTCGAAGAGGCCGTCCACGAACCACTTAAACCCGACCGGCACTTCGTAGAGATTGCGTCCTAGCCGTTTCGTCACACGATCAATGAGTGCCGTGCTGACCAAGGTCTTGCCGACAGCAGCGGTGTTCGCCCACTGCGGCCGATTCTGGAATAGATAGTCAATCAGAACCGAGAAATAGTGGTTGGGGGCCAGCAATCCGCTGCTGGGCGTGACGATTCCATGGCGGTCGTGGTCCGTGTCGCATGCGAAGGCCACATCGTAGTGATCCTTCAGACCGATCAAGCGCTGCATCGCAAACGACGATGATGGATCCATACGGATCTTGCCGTCCCAGTCCAATGTCATGAAGCGAAAAGTTGGGTCTACGTCCTCTCTGACTACGGTGAGGTCGATGCCGTAGCGCTCGGCGATTGGTGCCCAATAATGCACACCTGCACCGCCGAGCGGATCGACGCCCATGCGGATGCCTGCGCCACGGATCGCGTCGAAATCGATCACGTGCTCGAGGTCGCTCAGGTAAGCGTTGAGAAAATCGTGTTCGTGGGTGCTCGCGGCGCGACGCGCCTGTGCGAATGCGATGCGCCGTACGTCTGTGACTTCGCCTTCGAGAAGCGCATTGGCGCGATCCTGGATCCAGCCCGTAATGGCCGTATCGGCCGGGCCACCATTTGGCGGATTGTATTTTATGCCGCCGTCGCCGGGCGGATTGTGCGAGGGCGTGATGACAATACCGTCTGCGAGCCCCGAGCTGCGGCCGCGATTGTAGACAAGGATGGCATGCGAGATTGCTGGCGTCGGCGTGAATTCGCCGGCCTTGGAGATCATCGATTCCACGCCGTTGGCGGCAAGCACTTCCAGCGCGGTCTCGAAGGCGGGCTGAGACAGTGCGTGGGTATCGATGCCAATGTAGAGCGGGCCGTCGATGCCCTTGCTTCGGCGGTAGTCGCAGATCGCCTGGGTGATCGCCAATACATGCCACTCGTTGAAGCTGCGCTCGAATGAGCTGCCGCGGTGCCCTGAGGTTCCGAAAGCGACGCGCTGGTTTGGCACTCCGGGATCGGGCCGCAAATCCACATAGGCGGCGAGTAATGCCGGCACGTCCACCAGCAGCGACTGCGGTGGGAGCTTGCCGGCGAGTGGGCTGATCGTGGTGCTCATGTGCGCGCACTACGCGAGCGCCGGTAGCGCCTGATGAGCGTATTGGTCGAGCTATCATGATGAAGTTCAGGGTCGTCCGTGCCTGCGAGCTCGGCGGCGGTGCGCTTAGCCAGCGCCTTGCCGAGTTCCACGCCCCATTGATCAAACGAATCGATGTTCCAGATAACGCCCTGCACGAACACGCTGTGCTCGTAGAGCGCGACGAGCGCGCCGAGTAGGCGGGGATCAAGCCGCTCAGCGAGGATCGTGCTGCTTGGACCGTTGCCCTCGAAGGTGCGGTGCGCCACGAGCGCTTCCGGCGTGCCTTCCGCCCGCATTTCATCGGCGGTCTTGCCGAACGCCAGCGCTTCGCTTTGCGCGAACAGGTTTGCCATCAGCAAGTCGTGCTGATCGCCAAGTGGGTTCAGCGACTGGCAGAAACCGATAAAGTCACACGGAATGAGCCGAGTGCCCTGATGGATCAATTGGTAAAACGAATGCTGGCCGTTGGTCCCAGGTTCGCCCCAGTAAATCGGCCCGGTAGCGTAATCCACCGGCGCACCTTCAAGCGTGATGTGCTTGCCGTTGCTCTCCATCGTCAACTGCTGCAGATAGGCCGGAAAGCGCTTGAGATATTGTTCATAAGGAAGCACGGCCACGGTCGCAGCCCCTAGAAAATTAGTATTCCAGATCGCCAGCAGACCCATCAGGGCGGGCAGGTTGCGCGCGAGCGGCGTGCTGCAAAAATGTTCGTCCATCGCGTGGAAGCCGGCCAGCATCGCGCGAAAGTTGTCGGAGCCGATCGCGAGCATCGTCGACAAACCGATCGAAGAGTCCATCGAGTAGCGGCCGCCGACCCAATCCCAGAATTCGAACATGTTTGCTGTGTCGATTCCGAACTTCGCAACGCCTGCAGTGTTGGTGGAAACGGCGACGAAGTGTTTCGCGATCGCCCGTTCGTCGCCAAGGCTCTTCAGACACCAGTCGCGCGCCGCGCGGGCATTGGTCAGTGTTTCAAGTGTCGTGAAGGTCTTCGAGCAGACGATGAACAACGTTTCGGCTGGATCGAGGTCGTGCGTCGCCTCCAGCAAATCAGTGCCGTCGACGTTCGAAACGAAACGGAATGTCATGTCGCGCCGGCTATAATGGCGGAGCGCTTCGTAGGCCATGACGGGGCCAAGATCAGAGCCACCAATACCAATATTGATGACGTTGCGGATGCGCCGGCCGTTGTGGCCGGTCCAGGTGCCGCTGCGCACGCGCTCGCAGAATGTGGCCATGCGGTCGAGAACGGCATGCACTTCCGGTACAACGTTTTTGCCATCGACTTCGATGTGCGCACCGGGCGGCGCACGCAGCGCGACATGCAGTGCCGCGCGATCTTCGGTAATGTTAATCTTGTCGCCGCGAAACATAGCGGCGGCACGTTGGGCCAAACCACAAGAGTTGGCCAACTCCAGCAGTAGGCCAATCGTCTCGCCCGTGACGCGTTGTTTCGAATAGTCGAGATACAAACCGGCCGCTTCGACAGTTAGACGCTCGCCGCGTGCAGGGTCTGCGGCGAAGAGCTCGCGCAGGTGACGCTGTCCTAGTTGCTCGGCATGACGCTGCAACGCGTGCCACTGCGGGCGGCTGGTTAAGGCGCTGAAAGACTGTGCAGTCACGGGCTGATCCATTGTAAAACTCGTTGGCTGCATTAACTCGCGTTTGCAAGAGCGACGCTTTTCTCGGCAATGCGCTGCAACAACTGTTTCCAGGATTTGACGAA
>JANLYD010000102.1:0-12960 GCA_031365465.1 Hyphomicrobiaceae bacterium | reverse complement strand
GTTCGGCTCGCCGCCGGACCTTTACACCGACAAGGAAAACGCCGTCGGCATCCACGCAGGGGATATGGAAACGTCGATGATTCGAAAATTTGCGCGCCATCTTGACAGCTGGCGGAATGACCTTCGCCGACGTCATCCGCTTCTCTGCCTTCGTGACCGATCGCGCCGCCTTCCCGATCTACGGCGCGGTGCGAAGTCGATATGTCTCCGGCGACGCGTTTACCTCGACGCTGCTGATCGTGTCTGGATTTACGCGACCGGAGTTCAAGGTCGAGGTTGAAGTCACCGCCGCACGGCGGGCGTGACTTTAGGAGGCGCTAACGCGGAAGACGCGGCCGGAGGAGTGACTATCCATAGGCAAACGGCCACGTTGCCCGCCAGCAGCCTGTACGCTACAACGCGCCCAACCCGCGACCCCCGACACGAAAGAGGCGCCCGCCATGGCGAACCCGCAATACGTTTATCACATGCACAAGGTCTCAAAGACCTATCCGGGCGGCAAGCAGGTGCTCAAAGACATCTCGCTTTCGTTCTTCCCCGGCGCGAAAATCGGTGTGGTCGGCCTCAACGGATCTGGTAAATCCACGCTGCTCAAAATCATGGGGGGGGTAGTCGACGACTACTTGGGGGAAGCTAGCCCAGCCAACGGCATCCGCGTCGGCTATCTGGCGCAGGAACCGCAACTCGACCCCGGCAAAGATGTGCTTGGGAACGCCATGGAAGGCGTGGCGGAAAAGAAAGCGATTGTCGATCGCTACAACGAAATCGCATCGAACTACTCAGACGAAACCGCCGACGAAATGGCACGGCTGCAGGACGAGATGGATGCCGGGAACCTGTGGGATCTCGATGCCCAGGTTGAACAGGCGCTGGACGCGCTGCGGTGTCCACCCGGCGAAAGCTCCGTCGAGAAACTGTCGGGTGGTGAAAAGCGCCGGGTGGCGCTGACGCGGCTTCTGCTGTCGAAGCCCGATATTCTGCTGCTCGACGAGCCCACCAACCATCTCGACGCCGAAAGCGTTGCTTGGCTCGAGCGCTTCCTCAAAGATTATGCCGGCTGCGTCATTCTCGTGACCCATGACCGCTACTTCCTCGATACCATTACCGAATGGACGCTCGAACTCGATCGCGGCCACGGTGTACCGTGGAAGGGCAACTATTCGTCGTGGCTGGATCAGCGCGCCAAGCGCGAGGAAGCCGAAAAGGGCGCCGAAGAGTCCAAAGCCAAAGCACTCTCGCGCGAACTGGAATGGATCCGCTCGTCACCCAAGGCGCGGCAGGCGAAATCCAAGGCGCGCATCACCGCGTATGAGAAGCTGGCCGAAGAGGCTGGCCGCGCCGAAGTCGGCAAGGCTCAAATCCAGATTGCCCAAGGTCCGCGCCTCGGTGGCGTCGTGGTCGAAGTCGATGAGTTGTCGAAGGCCTTCGGTGAGCGACTGCTGGTTGACAATCTGTCATTCAAGCTGCCGCCGGGCGGCATCGTCGGCGTGATCGGTCCCAACGGCGCGGGTAAGACGACGTTGTTCAAAATGATCACCGGCAAGGAGCAGCCGGATAAGGGCTCGATCCGTCTCGGCCCGACGGTCAAAGTCTCGTATGTCGACCAGAGCCGCGATCATCTCGACGACAAGAAAACCGTATGGGAGGAGATTTCCGGCGGTCTCGACATCATGAAGCTCGGCGAAAAGAAAGAGATGAGCTCGCGCGCCTACTGCGGATGGTTCAACTTCAAAGGGGCCGATCAGCAGAAGAAGGTCGGATTGCTCTCGGGCGGTGAACGCAACCGCGTGCACTTGGCCAAGATGCTGAAGGAGGGCGGCAACTTACTGCTGCTCGACGAACCGACCAACGACCTCGACACCGAAACCCTGTCATCGCTCGAAAGTGCGCTTGAAGATTTTCCTGGCTGCGCAGTGGTGATTTCGCATGACCGCTTCTTCCTCGACCGGCTCTGCACACACATTCTCTCTTTCGAAGGCGACAGCCACGTCGAATGGTTCGAGGGCAACTTTGCTGATTATGAGGCCGACAAGAAGCGGCGTTTGGGCGATGCCGCTGTGGAACCCCATCGAATCAAGTTCAAGCGCTTTGAGCGTTGATCACGTTACGGCAGGCTTTAGACCCCTGCCGCAACGTTCACTTCGTTAAAACAGCTTCCACGGCTTTGCGGCAGGCGTGCGCGCATCGTTACACTTGCCGCCTTTCCGATACATGTACGTTCCGCACGACGCGGTGTTGCTCTCGATGCCACGGGCCATAGCCATCGGCCGATCGGCGGCGCGGGTTGCCATTGCGTTTGTCATGCGCTTCGTTTTCGCGGTGCCGGTTTGGCGCATTCCGGACTTCATGCGCGGCCCTCCGTCGTCCATGCCACGCGCTCCGCGTGTCGTGTTCGAACCGGTCATATCTGCTGCGTTGGCGATGCCAGCGGTACTGAAAAGTGAGCAGCTGGCTATCGCAAAAGCTAGTCCGAGAGGTCTGTAAAATTTCCGTCCCATGGCGTCCTCTTTTTGTTTGTTTGATGACACGGTAGAACCCGTTGACCGCAAATTGGTTGCGTGACCCGGCGCTGTCATTGTCTACGCGTATCCCGCTGCACCCAATCCCTCTGAAACGCCCTGTTGTTCCGTGTCCGCGCTATCAGTTGCGACTCAGACCGCTGCATGCGACAATACGGCGCGGCCGCTAGAATGGCCGCCGGGACTGCAAACTTCGGAGGGTGTCTATGAACTTTCTTCCATTGCTACTTCAGTTGGTTGGCGGCGCAATCGGCGGTAATGCGACGGGCGCCATCGCCAAGGGTTCGAGCTTGGGCGGCGTCGGCAACACTATCGCCGGCGCGCTTGGCGGCGGTCTGGGAATGCAGGTTCTAGGCCCACTGCTCGGACTTGGCGCAGGCGCCGCCGCCGGTGGCGGTATGGACATCGGCGCGATCTTGGGCAGCCTTGTCGGCGGTGGCGTTACCGGCGGCATCGTGCAGCTGATCGTCGGCATGATTCGTAGCCGCATGGCCTGAAACACCCGAGACCGGCGCGGCGGCCGATAGCAATTTGCCGTCGCGCTTGAGTTCATTGTCCGCCGTCGGTTCATTCGATGAATAAGTTGCATTGATCTGGCGCTGCTGAGATGTTGACCGCGACCGCCTGCACTCACATCGATGGACTTCATGATCTACGATCATCGCACCTACGTCTGCAAATACGGCATGGTTCAAGCGCATTTCGCGCTGTATGAAAAAATGGGCCTGGCCACGCAGCGCCGCATTCTGGGCGAGCCGGTGCTCTACGCCAGCACCGAAGTGGGTGAGATCAACTCGTTCGTGCACATCTGGGCCTACAAGGATCTTGCCGACCGCACCAGCCGGCGCGCCGCTCTCGCGGCCGATCCCCAGTGGCAAGCCTTCATCAAAGCCTCGCAAGAGCTCGGCGCTATTCTCGAACAGCACAACAAGATACTTGTGAAGGCCGGCTTTATGGGTTGAGGCTGGGCTTGTGTTTGTGAGCCGGTGCGCTTTGTTGGGTATCATGTCGCCCCGCACGTTGACGCGACCGGGTGTGGTTCCTAGGGTGCGCGCCCGCCCGGTTGTTAACGCTGGCCTGATCGCGCGGGCCGACAAAACTAGCCGCGCGGATAATCCCATGAGCACTCTCGATCCGACCCTCGTTCCGGCTTTGGCCGACGCCCGCGCGTGGCCGTTCGAGGAAGCGCGCCGGCTGATTGCCCGCCTCGACAGGATGCCCGGCGGCAAAGAGAAAACCGTGATATTCGAAACGGGCTATGGACCGAGTGGCCTGCCGCACATCGGTACGTTTGGCGAAGTCGCGCGCACGTCCATGGTGCGCCATGCGTTCGAAGCCTTGACGGAAGGCCGCCGCAAAACCCGCCTCATCTGCTTTTCCGACGACATGGACGGCCTGCGGAAAGTGCCGGACAACGTGCCCAACAAGGAGATGCTGCTGAAGCATCTCGATAGGCCGCTGTCGCGCGTCCCCGATCCGTTCACCGCGCCGGATGCAACGTGGGCATCTGGAGGCGCAAGCAAGAATGCCTATCCGAGTTTTGCGGCGCACAACAATGCGCGGCTGCGCAAGTTTCTCGATCAGTTCGGCTTCGAATACGAATTCTTGTCAGCCACGGAGCGCTACGCGTCCGGCGATATGGATGCGACGCTGCTGCGGATGCTCGAAGTCTACGACAAGGTGATGGCGATCATCTTGCCGACACTCGGCCCTGATCGCCAAGCGACGTACTCGCCGTTTTTGCCGGTTTCGCCCACCTCCGGCAAAGTGCTGCAGGTGCCGATGATCGCGCGCGACGTGAAGGCCGGCACCATTACCTACGTCGACCCGGATACGGGCAAGCAGGTTGAAACGAAGGTCACCGGCGGCGCGGTCAAGTGCCAGTGGAAGGCCGACTGGGCGATGCGCTGGACGGCCCTTGGCGTCGACTATGAAATGGCCGGCAAAGATCTGATCGACAGCGTCACCTTGTCGTCGCAGATCTGCAAGGCATTGGGTGGCACGCCGCCGGAAGGCTTCAATTACGAACTGTTCCTCGACGAGAGGGGGCAGAAGATTTCCAAGTCGAAGGGCAATGGCCTGACGATCGAGGATTGGCTGACCTATGCGTCGCCCGAAAGCCTGTCGCTGTTCATGTACCAGAAGCCGAAGAGCGCCAAGAAGCTGTTCTTCGACGTGATCCCGCGGGCGGCTGACGAATATCTGCAGTTTATCGCCGCGTATCCGGCGCAGGACCCGAAGCAAAAGCTCGACAATCCCGTCTGGCATTTCCACAACGGTGCGCCGCCGCACGCCGAATTGCCAATCACGTTCGGGCTGCTGCTCAATCTCGTCGGCGTGTCGAATACGGAAGACAAGTCGGTGTTGTGGGGCTTCATGCGCCGCTACGCCGCCGATGCCACGCCGGCCAAGTTCCCGATCCTCGATCATCTCGCCGGCTACGCGATCAACTACTATCGCGACTTCATCAAGCCGACCAAAACCTATCGCGTCGCAACGCCGGAAGAAGCGACTGCGCTCCGCGCACTGGACGCTATGCTGGCGGCCGCGCCCGCTGACGCGTCAGGCAGTGCGTTACAGGATATGGTCTACGCAGCCGGCAAAGAGAACGGCTACACCAAGGAAACGTTGCGTGCCTGGTTTCAGGGCATCTACGAAGTGCTGCTCGGCCAGAGCCAAGGCCCACGCTTCGGAAGCTTCATCGAACTCTACGGCGTTCCCGAGACCCGCGCCCTTATCGCGCGTGGCCTGAAGGGTGAGCTGCTGGGATAAAACGAATTTCGCTCCCAACGCGGTGCCAAATCGAACTCTAGCACCTCAGCGCGGGGTCCCGGATATCTGGCCAGCCGGTACGCTGCGGCAGCGGGCGTCGTCGCAGCTTAATCCCCATCCCGGCACGGTGTGGATCGCAGTTCGTTCGGTGGCTTATGTGGGCATACGTTCTTGTACTTGTGTGCCAGCCGCGCTCTGCTAGCTTCTGTCCTCGACAAGAAGCAACGGTCCGTCAGTGGCCGGCAGGGGAGAAACACCGCATGCGTTACTTCAATCCGGCAACCCATAGATTAGCAGCGACTGCCTTAGCGGCGTCGTTTGCAGCGGTTTCCGCCAGCGCGGCTTTCGCGCAGGCACCGAAAGCCGCCGGTGAAACAGTCAACATTCAAAACTACCAGGGCACCACTGGCAACATGCACGCCATCGTCGCCGAGGCGAAAGGCCTGTGCGACAAGTACAACTTCAAGTGCGCGATCAAGGCCATCAATTCAACCTCGGTGGGACTGCAGGCGCTGGTCGGCAAATCGATCGACGTAACCCAGGGCGGCGCCGACTTGACGGCGGCAGCGGTGGCCGCTGGCGCCGATGTCAAAATCGTCGGCACCAGTCTGCCTGCGAGCGTGCTTTCGGTCAGCACCCGCAATGATGTGCCCCTCCCGAGCAAGGCGAAGGGCTATCCGGAGATCATGAAAGACTTCAAGGGCCTCAAGGTCGGTGTATCGGCACGCGGCACGTCGAGCGAATGGCTATTCAACACCATGCTGGCCGACGGCGGGCTGAAGCCGTCGGATGTAACGTATGTAGCGATCGGTGGACCTGCCACGGCGTATACAGCGCTCGTGGTCGGCAAGCAGATCGACGCGGTTATCATGTTCCAGCCACTCACGCAGCTCTGCCGCTTCAACAAGAACTGCGACACGGTCGTCGACATGACGATCGGCGAAGGACCGGCCAAGGTGAAGGCGCAAGACGGTGCGTCTGTCATTTTCGCCATGCGCGGAGACATGGTGGCAGCCAACCCTCAATTGGTCGCCTCGATCCAGGCAGCGTTTCGCGACGCTGCCGTGTGGTTCAACGATCCCGCGAATTTCGAAGAGCTGGTCAAGATCTACACGCCGCTCATCAGCTTCGGTGACTTGCCCGGTGCCGATCAATTGCGTCGCGACTGGATCAAGAGCGTGCTGTTTGCCTACAGCAAGGATCTGAAGGTGGGTCGTGCGGCGCTGAAGTCGATCATCGACTACAATATCGAGGCGGGTTTGATCTCCAAGCCGGTCGCCGTTGAGGACGTGGTCACGTCCGCCACGCCGTAAAAACGCTGGGGACGCTTTTGATGATGCAGCGCGTCCTGGTCATCGGAATCTCTGGCGCGGGCAAGTCGACGTTCGCCCGCGCGCTCGCCGTACGAACTGGATTGCCGCTCATCCATCTCGACCGCGAGTTCTGGCAACCGGGATGGGTCATCACCAAACGCGACGTGTGGCGGCCAAAAGTCGCCGCACTCGCTGCCGGCGAGCGCTGGATCATCGACGGCAATTTCGGCAGCTCGCTCGATCTCAGGCTGCCACGCGCCGACACTGTGGTGTGGTTCGATTACCCTCGGCTCAAATGTCTACGACGGGCGTTGTGGCGTAGCGCGAAAAGCTACGGCCGGGTCCGTGCCGATCTCGCCCAAGGCTGTCCGGAAAAATTCGATCTTGATTTTTACCGTTATATCTGGGGCTTCAACGGTGTCGAGCGCTCCAGCATCCAGCGTGGTCTGATGCAATACGGTAGCCATCTCGAGCCTGTGATCTTTAGACGCGATGGCGACATAGGCGCGTTTCTGGCATCCCTTCCGCAGACCTCTTGATTTGCCCGGACCCTGATGCCGAAATTCGAAACGCGCCGCCGCGTGCCGCATACCGCGCGCCAGATGTACGATCTGGTCGCCGACGTGGAGCGCTATCCTCAGTTTCTACCGCTATGCAACGCGTTGCGCGTACGGTCGCGCACGCCCCATGCCGATGGCGGCGAGGTATTGCTGGCAGCGATGGAGGTCGGCTTTGGCGCCATCCGCGAACGCTTCACCAGTCGCGTCACGCTCGAGCCAAAGGCGTTGCGCATTTTGTCCGCCTACGTCGACGGCCCCTTCCGGCACATGGACAATCGCTGGACCTTCATCGATGCACCCGACACACCCGGCAGTTCGGACGTCGTGTTCTTCATCGACTATGAATTCAAATCCACGCTGCTCAGAATTCTTATGGGCAATATGTTCGATGTCGCCTTTCGACGCTTCACCGACGCCTTCGAGAAGCGCGCCAAAACTGTCTATAACGTCGCCTAGTCATTCGCCCAGGAGCACGTCGATGCATACGCTCATGCCTACGGCCGAGAAAATTGCGGTGGTGCTCAAGGCGCGGCGGGAAACGCTGGCAGTCGCCGAATCCTCGACCGGTGGTTTGATCGCGGCCTGTATGCTCGCGGTACCCGGCGCATCGGCGTATTTCATGGGCGGCGCTGTCGTCTACACCCGTGAGGCGCGCCGTGCGCTGATGCAGATCTCCGACGACGCCATGCGCGGCCTGCGCTCGTCCAGCGAGCCTTATGCACAACTGTTGGCCAACACTATTCGCGATCGTCACGGCGCGACGTGGGGACTGGCTGAGACCGGTGCCGCCGGTCCGTCAGGCAACCGCTACGGCGACGCAGCCGGCCACTCGTGCATTGCTGTCGCCGGAGCAAAGAGCGTCGTCCTGACGCTGGAAACCGCTGTAAATGATCGTCAAGCCAACATGCGCGCCTTCGCCCTGAAGGCGCTGGAAACATTTTTGCAGCAGCTCGAAGCCGGCAAAGTTTAGCCCGGGACCTTTCCAATTCGTCATCCCGGCGCAGGTGAGCGTACGACACGTCAGCGCGCCGTCACCCTGTGCGCAACAAACTGTGCGCAACACAAATTCGTCGTGAGATCTCGGCGGTCCCGTATCTGCAACGCATCATTCTGCTCGCGCTGCATGCTGCATTGCGTACGGGACAACAGCGGTTGAGATTGCTGGCTGGAGTAGGGAACTTACGCAAACCACGATGCTGCTACACGATGCCGTTGCGAAGCGCCGTTTCGCGGCGCGCCAATCGATCGAGATTGTCGATGAGAATGTCAATCACGTTGTCTTCGTAGGCTTGTGTTTCGCCTGCAGTATGCGGCGTGATCAACACGTTCGGCATCGACCACAGCGGCGACGTGGCGGCCAACGGCTCTTCGCGCGTCACATCCAGTGCTGCCGCCCGCAACCGTTGCGATTGCAACGCTGCAATGAGCGCCGCTTCGTCCACCACGCGCCCGCGCGCTACGTTTACCAGTAACGCAGTCGGCTTCATAAGTGCCAGCGCCGCCGCGTCGATAAGGTTCTCCGTCTCTGGCGTCAACGGACACGCCAACACGACGAAATCCGCTTGCGGCAGTACGCGGGCCAGATCGGTTACGGCCACGACGTCGTCGACACCGTCAGCCCCGCGCGACGCGTCGCGCCTGACACCAATCACACGCATGTCGAACGCACGCGCAAAGCGCGCCAATCGCGCCCCGATCCGTCCAAGCCCGACGATCACCATTGTGCGTCCCGTCAACTCCGATTCGCGTGAGGCGATCTCCGACAGCATCGGCCGCCAGTGCGCGCGGGCCTGATGATCGCGTCCCGAAACGATGTGCCGCTCGATGCCGAGGACCATCGCCATCGCGTGTTCGGCGACCGCGTTGGCGTTGACACCTGCGGCACTGGCCAACCGCACGCCGCGCGCCTGAAACGCTGCGCGATCGTATTGGTCCGTACCCGCGCTTATCGACTGCACGAACTTGAGGTTCGCAGCCGACGCCAACAATTCGTTACGCCACATCATGGATACGCAAATAACGTCCGCCTCGACGGCACGCTGCTTCAGGTCCTCAAGCGCGCGAACCTGGAAGTGTCCGATGCCAGTCTTACGCGCGGCAAACCGCTCGGCCATCTGATAGGCGCCGTGCGCAAAGCAGATCGTCAGGGCGTCGCGCGGCGGAAATGACAGAGTGGGCATGAAAGGCCTCCTGCTGATGGTCGTCCGCATCATGGTCGGATTTGCGCGGACTGACCACCTTCGACTTTTCAAGTGCCGGATATTTGCTTAGCGGAGAGCGGGCTGCTTCGGAAGATGCGGAGGCTTTAGCGCCTCGTTCAACGGGTAAGTTCCGGGATATTTATCGCGTCAACACGCGACAAATTCCAGGATGGCGTTGAAGAGAGAGGCGTACTGTCTGCCCGCACGCCCGCTTTTTCCTAACCGCTTGTGCCATCCCGCTTCCGCTTAGCTGCTGCCCGCTTCCGCCTAGCCGCGGCTCAATCCTTTCTGGTTCAGTTCGGCCAAGTACGTCGCCCAGCGTTCGTCGCGTTCGCGATGAAGCAATTCGAGATAGCTCCAGGCATAGAGGCCGGTGCTGTGGCCGTCGTCGAACACGATGCGCACGGCGTAATTGCCGACGGGCTGAAGCTCCTTGATCTTGACGTTTTTCTTGCGCCCCAGCGTCACGCGCTGATCGGCCGAATGGCCCTGCACTTCCGCCGAGGGGCTCATGACGCGCAGCATTTCGGCGGGCAACTGATACGGTGTTTGCCCAGCGAACATGACTTCCAATTCGGCGCCGCCATTGCCGATCGAAAGCACCGGTGGCTGAATGCGATTGCCCTGGCTGGCCTCCAGCTCCGCCCACGCTTTGGCGGCCAACTCGCGATAGATCTGCGCATACGCGCCGTCCGGTTCGGTGGCGGTGATGGGCTGGCCGGCATCCGAGCGGACGCGGATGTCGATGTGCAACGGGACGCCGCCGAGGAAGGGAATGCCGAGCTTCTCCGCTTCGGACGCTGCTCCCCCGTGACCGAAAATCTCGTGCCGCTCGCCGCACTTGGTGCAGATGAAATAGCTCATGTTCTCGATGATGCCGAGCACGGGTACGTCGACCTTGCGAAACATGTTCAGGCCCTTGCGCGCGTCGATCAGCGCCAAATCCTGCGGCGTGGACACGATGATCGCGCCGGCCAGCGGCACCTGCTGCGCCATCGTCAACTGCACGTCGCCGGTGCCGGGCGGCATGTCGATCACCAGCACATCGAGTTCCTTGCCGGGACTGCCCCACGCCACTTCGCGCAGCATCTGCGTCAGCGCCGACACCACCATCGGCCCGCGCCAGATGATCGGCGTGCCCTCGTCGACCATGAAGCCCATCGACATCACCTTCAGCCCGTAGGCCTCCATGGGCCTGAGCTTTTTGTCCGGCATTGCCTGCGGACGTCCGGTCAGGCCGAGCAGGCGAGGCTGTGAGGGACCATAGATATCGGCATCGAGAATGCCGGCTTTGAGGCCGATCGCCTGAAAGCCCAGCGCCAGATTGACCGCCGTCGTCGACTTGCCGACACCGCCTTTGCCCGACGCCACGGCGATCAGATACTTGATGCCCGGCACGTGAGTGAGATTACGTCCACCGGCGCTAGGGGGTGCTGCCGCAGGCGTTGGCGCGTGGCTGTGTCCATGGGCGTGACCGTGATCGTGGGTATGCGCCTTCGCGGCGCCCCCGCCGCCAGATCGCGCCGCCTGCACGCGGGCACTCTCCGGCACCTTCGCCCCCGATCTGCGCGCGCCGCCGCCGGGTTCAGCCTCAGCCGTCAACACCGCCGTCACACCTTCGATGCCGGGAATGTCCTTGACGATCTTTTCGGCGGCCTGACGCAGCGGCTCGAGTTCTTCTGCTCGCGCGGCAGGCACGGTGATCGAAAAATAGGCGCGGTCCGCCCGGATCACCACTTCCGATACCAGCCCGAGGTCGACAATGTTGCCTTCCAGATCAGGTCCCTTGACCCGCTTCAGTTGAGCCAGCACGTGTTCGGCAGTCACAGTCATTGCAAGTTCCTTCAGGCTCAAGACTGGCCATACCAGTTTGCCTGGCCAGATAAGCTGTCGACGATGGATGGCACGGTGCAGCCGTCTGCACCTCTAACGGGTGCGACCAGTGCACCGCGATGGGCACAAGCGCCGAGCGGCAAGAAAGACTCATCGGTTGCTCGCACGCTGAATATCGATAGTGTGGCAGTTGGGGCGCTGGAAGTCACCTGAAGCCACAGATAAGATATGGCGGCAAAGTGACAAGGCAGCAACGCTTGCCGAGACGAGAGCCGACGGGCGTCAAGACCTGCAGCTCGATCTACATCGACTGGCCTCTGGGAGGGGACCATATATGGGCGGTTTACTGAAATTCAGTCGCGCGATCGACGCGATGAATACCTGGCTGGGCCGAACGATCGCCTGGGCGATCTTTCTCGCTGTGCTGATCAGTGCGGTCAATGCCGTCATTCGTAAGGTGATCGGCACATCCTCGAATACGTGGCTGGAGTTGCAGTGGATCCTGTTCGGGGCGGTCTTTCTGCTGTGCTCGCCGTGGACGCTGCTGTCCAACGAACATATCCGCATCGACGTCGTCTCCAGCATGCTGCCGAAGGGTGCGCGCAACTGGATCGACGTGATTGGACACGTGTTCTTTCTCATCCCGATCTGCATCGTGATGATGTGGACCGGTTGGCCGTTCTTCTATCGATCGCTGATGCAGAACGAGCAATCCAACAATGCCGGCGGGTTGCCGCAATATCCCTCAAAGCTGTTCGTGCCGCTATGCTTCACGCTGCTGCTCATTCAAGGCATCTCCGAATTGATCAAGCGCGTGGCGATCATTCGCGGTGAGTTGGCGGACGTGTCGGGCGGTGGCCATCACGAGGCTGCCGAGGCCGAAGCGGCCCGTCTGCGCGATGCGCTGGCTGAGGAGGCCGAAGCGAAGGCACGGGCGCAAGCTCAGCAGATCGCCGGTAAAACCAGCTGATCGACTGCGGTCCTTCCGCTGTCGCCGGCTTCCCCGCTTCAATATCCCTGCGCTCTCGTGCGCGTCTTACCTTTTTCTCGTGGAGCTTCCTTCATGGCCGCCTGGATCGCCCAGAACATGGCGCCGATCATGTTCGCCGCGCTGATCGTCTTTCTGCTGCTCGGCTACCCCGTCGCCTTCTCGCTCGGCGCCTGCGGGTTGTTGTTCTTCATCGTCGGCGTTGAATTGGCGCCGTTGTCGGGTGGGGCGATTTCGCTGTCCTGGCCGCTGCTCCGATCTCTGCCGGAACGCATATTCGGGGTCATGTCCAACGATACGTTGCTCGCCATTCCATTCTTTACATTGATGGGGCTGGTGCTCGAACGATCCGGCATGGCCGAAGATCTGCTCGATACAATCGGCCAGTTGTTCGGCACCATCCGGGGCGGGCTCGCCTACGCCGTGGTATTCGTGGGCGCGTTGCTGGCGGCCACCACCGGCGTTGTCGCCGCGTCGGTCATCTCGATGGGGCTGATCTCGCTGCCGATCATGTTGCGCTACGGCTATGACCGCCGCGTCGCCGCCGGCGTCATCGCCGCGTCCGGCACGCTGGCGCAGATCATTCCGCCGTCGCTGGTGTTGATCGTGATGGCCGACCAGCTCGGCAAGTCGGTCGGTGACATGTACGAAGCCGCGTTCATTCCCGGCATCGTGCTGTCGATGCTTTATGCCGTCTACATCTTCATCGTGGCGACGTTCAAGCCGGAGTACGCGCCGGGACTGCCTGCCGCCGACGTGGCCTTCAAGGAGACC
>JANLYD010000042.1:0-8685 GCA_031365465.1 Hyphomicrobiaceae bacterium | reverse complement strand
TCGGCGCGAAGCCCATCGCGGTGCGCTGGTCGCGCCCCGGAGGGGTGGCATGTTTGCCGCTCGGCGCGGAGCCCATCGCGGTGCGCTGGTCGCGCACCGGAGGGGTGGCATGTTTGCCGCTCGGCGCGGAGCCCATCGCGGTGCGCTGGTCGCGCACCGTAGGGGTGGGCGCTCGAACCTTCTGACCACCTGCGGCTTGGCCGCACGTAGCCGACCGGCGTCGCGCGGTAGCGTGCCCCGGCCGGAGGGCGACCAGCCCGTGAGGCCAAGCTATGCGTACAGCCGTTGGAACTCGGCTTCCAGGCGCTGCTTTTCTGCTGCGGCGGCAGCGTGATATTCGGGCCCGTCCCATGCGCGATGGTTGCCACGCGCAAAAGCCAGCGCATTGCGATGATAGAGCCAGGCGTTGAGCCGGTTTGCGACGAAGTTGTTGCGTGTCGCCACCACTTTTCCGGGCGTGCCCATGACGATCGAGTTGGGCGGTATGACAGCGTCCTCGCGAACGAAGGTGTGGCCTGCGACGATCGAGTTTGCGCCGATCACGGCGCGATCCATGATCGTCGCGCCGATGCCGATCAAACAATTTTCACCGATCGTGCAGCCGTGCAGAACCACGCGATGAGTAATCGACGAATATGCGCCGATGGTGGTGCCGCTGCCGTATCCGACATGGACCATCACATGGTCCTGCAGATTGGCGAAAGCGCCGATTACTACGGTGTCGCTCTCGGCGCGCACCACGGCATACGGCCAGATCGAAGTGCCTGCGCCCACCGTCACCGAGCCGAACAGCAAGGCGCTCGGATCGACATAAGCTGCGGCTTTCAGATCGGGTGCAGGCGTTCTCATGCGCGGGCCTTCACGTAGCTGCTCAATGATGGTGGTCGTGGCCACAGCCCGGCCCGTGCACGTGCTCGCCGTGGGCATGATCGTGATCGTGACCATGCGACGGGCCGTTCAACGAGCGCGTAATCTTGTGCTCGATCGAGGCTGCCTGGTCGCGGGGGGAATTGGCGTCTTCGATGCACATGGCCATGATTTCTGCGGCGATCTGCATGTCGTCGGGGCGGCCGAAGTAGTGGCGGCGCAAACGACCGGCGCGGTCGAAGAGCAGCAGCGTCGGCGTTCCCTGCATCTGATAGGCGGTCATCGTCTTGGGTGGACCATCGGCATCCGGCGCGTCGATGCCGACAGGGAAGGGCCATTTGTACTCGGCCATGAACACTTGCAGCGCCGCCGGCGTCATCACGGCGTGATGCTCGAAGACCGTGTGCAAGCCGATGACGGCTACTTCCTGGCTGTTGAATTTCGCGGCAAGCCGTTTTGCCTGCGGCAGGCCGTGTTCCACGCAGCCCTGGCAGAGCATCTGAAATGCGGAAATGGCTATGACCTTGCCCTTGAGGTTGGCCAGCGTCAGCGGTGTGTCGGTATTGATCCAGCCGGTGGTCTGGAGTTCAGGTGGATTTTCAGGATCGAACATGGCGTTCTCGCGACTGGTTCTGCGTGGAGGATTATCCGAAGCGCTGACTGTCTGCATAGCAAAGATCGAGCGGCAAAAGAAACGTTCCGACGCGCGAATTGCCGGCGTTGAAATCCAATTTTTCGATGCTGGTATCGTGGACAAAACAGGCCGACTGCCTTGACAGTAGCGCTTTTGCAGGCCCATGGGACGGGCAATCCAACATCCATGAGGCCCGCCAATGCCGAGCGCAATTACGCCGCAAGCTGCTAAAATGCGCCTGATCGAGATCGTTCGCCGGCGCAGTTATGGGACCGGCGTCGAGATCAAGCTGGCGTCTGGGCGCACGTCGAATTTCTATTTCAACATGAAGCCGACGATGCTGCATCCACAAGGATCGCATCTGCTCGCCCTGCTGATCCTCGACGCCATCAAGGATAGTGCCTGTGATGCTGTCGGTGGACTGGAACTCGGCGCGGTGCCGATCGCTGCGGCTGTCACGGCCGTCAGCGTGGCGGAAGACCGGCCTATCCCTGCGTTCTTCATTCGCAAGAAGCCGAAGGATCACGGCACGCAGAGTCTGGTGGAAGGTTTGCCGAGAGGGGAAACACTGGCCGGCAAGAAGGTCATCATTCTCGAAGACGTCACCACGACCGGCGGTTCGGCTTTACTGGCGATCGAGGCCGTCAGGGCAGATGGTGCGATCGTGCTCGGCGTCATTACTGCGGTCGACCGCCTCGAAGGCGCAGCCGAGGCGTTTGCTTCGGCAGGCGTGCCTTTCCAGGCGATATTGACCGTCGCGGATTTTCAATAAGCGGCAAGTAACTTGTGTTTCGGGAGTTGCTGCCAACGAGTTCCCTTGCTGGCCGAAGTGCGCTTTAATGAGCTGAAGCCGCGCATCAGTCGCGGTATGCAAACAACAGGCTTCCGGAGGAATTGTATGTCGATTTTCAAACACGTGATGATGGCCGTCACTGTCGCACTGACGATAGCGAGCGCCGCGCGCGCGGAGACATCCGAAGTGCGCATCACCAAACAGCCGGGTCTGCTTTATTTGCCGATGGTGCTGATGGAGCAGGGCAAACTGATCGAGAAGCATGCCGCCGCTGCGGGTATGCCGGATATGAAATCCACCTGGGTCACCTTCAACAGCGGCGGCGCTGCAACCGACGCACTGCTTGCCGGCAACGTGGATTTCGTCACCAGCGGCGGCTCGAACATGCTGTTGCTGTGGGACCGCACGAAGGGACAAGTCAAGGCGGTGGCCGCATGCGGTGGTATGCCGATGTACCTGCTGTCACGCAATCCGGACGTCAAAACGCTGAAGGATTTCACGGCGAAGGACCGCATCGCGGTGCCGACGATCAAAGTGTCATCGCAGGCGACGATCCTGATGATGGCGGCAGAGCAGACATTCGGCGAGGGCCAAGCCAACAAACTGGACAGCATCACTCTGCAACTCGGCCATCCCGACGCGACGCTCTCGCTGCTGTCGCCGCAAAGCGAGGTCAACAGCCACTTCTCGCTGCCGCCCTATCAGAACATCGCGCTGAAAGATCCGGCTGTGCACAAAGTGCTTTCCTCGCTCGATGTGTTCGGCGGGCCAGTCAACAACGCCATCGTGTTCGCAACGACGAAGTTTCACGATGCCAACCCCAAGACGATGGCAGTGGTCGTGGCCGCCCTCACCGAAGCCATGGCAATGATCAAGTCTGATCCGAAAAAGGCCATCGACGTCTATCTGAGCCAGGGTAAGGAAAAAGTCACGGCGGAGGAGCTCGTCGCTATTCTCGGTGAGCCCGGAGTCGTGTTCGACGTGGCGCCCGTGGGCATGTTCAAGTTCGCAAGCTTCATGGCCAAGGCCGGCACGATCAAAACCGTGCCCGCCAGTTGGAAAGACTTCTTTTTCGCCGAAGCGCATGGCTTGGCTGGCAACTGACGAGACGGATCAGAGAAAAGGGGAGCGCTGGCGAGGGCCGCGCTCCCTTTTTGATTTGTGCTCAGGCCTTGCCGAAGACGCGTCCGAAGATCGTATCGACATGCTTGAGGTGGTAGGCGTCGTCGAACATGGCTTCAAGCTGGCGCGCTGTCAGCTTGGCCGCTACGTCCTTGTCGGCTTTGAGTTCGGCCAAAAAATCCTTGCCGTGTTCCCATGTTTTCATGGCGTTGCGCTGCACGTAGACATAGGAGTCTTCGCGGCTGACGCCTGCTTGGGTCAACGCGATCAGCACGCGTTGCGAATTGTGCAATCCGCCGAGGCGGTCGAGGTTCTTGCGCATGTTGGCTGGGTAGACCAACAGCTTGTCGATCACGCCGGTCAGCCTGGTTAGAGCGAAATCCAACGTGACCGTCGCGTCCGGTCCGATCATCCGCTCGACGGACGAATGGGAAATATCGCGCTCGTGCCACAGCGCCACGTTCTCCAGCGCCGGCACGACAGCGCTGCGCACCATGCGCGCGAGGCCGGTCAAGTTTTCCGTCAGCACCGGGTTGCGCTTGTGCGGCATTGCCGACGAGCCCTTCTGACCCGGCGAAAAGAACTCCTCGGCTTCCAACACTTCCGTGCGCTGCAGGTGCCGCAGTTCGGTCGCAACGCGCTCGATGCTGGAGGCCACGACGCCGAGCGTCGCAAAGAACATGGCGTGCCGGTCGCGCGGGATGACTTGCGTCGAGACGGGCTCGACTGCAAGGCCGAGCTTGCCGGCCACATAAGCTTCCACACGTGGATCGATGTTGGCGAAGGTGCCCATGGCGCCCGAAATGGCGCAGGTGGCGACTTCCTTGCGAGCCGCCACGAGCCGTTCGCGGTTGCGGGCAAATTCGGCATAGGCAAGCGCCAGCTTGACACCGAACGTCGTCGGTTCGCCATGAATGCCGTGGCTGCGGCCGATCGTGATCGTGGTCTTGTGTTCGAACGCGCGCTTTTTCAGCGCCGCCAGCAGGGCATCCGCGTCCGCAATCAGCAGGTCGGCTGCGCGCGTCAACTGGATGTTGAGACAGGTGTCGAGCACGTCGGAGGACGTCATTCCCTGGTGCACGAAGCGAGAGTCTTCGCCGATGAATTCGGCCAGATGCGTCAGGAAGGCGATTACGTCGTGCTTGGTGACGCGCTCGATGGCGTCGATTTTGCCGACGTCGAATTTGGCGACGGAGCCCTTTTCCCAGATGGTTTTGGCAGCGTCCTTGGGGATCATGCCGATTTCGGCCATGCCGGCGGCAGCATGCGCCTCGATCTCGAACCAGATGCGAAAGCGCGTTTCCGGCGACCAGATCGCCACCATCTCGGGACGGGAGTAACGGGGGATCATGGGCTGGCTCCGGCGCAGGTGTTTATGTGCGCGGGGAGTATCAGAGCACGCCAAGCGGAGCAATGCTGGTAGGTCGGGAAGCGGTGGTGCTCAGCGTCTCCCGAATGATGGAGTAGCGCCTGTGGTGCTGGCCGACGGTGTCACGACACGTGCCATACGCGTGGCGGCGACGGAGGCGGAAGCTGTCGTGGTCGAGGTGGCTGCCGACTGGGTTGCGGCGGCGGACGCCGCTTCGCGTTGCGCGATGACTTGAGGATGCGCAAAAGTCCCATGCAGCAGCTTGTTCTTGAGCAAGGCACCGCCAAGCAAGGCACTCAGGGCCAGCCAAGTCCACTCGACCCAAAACACACCCTTATTGTTCCACGCCGCCGACCAGAAGCCCGGCGCGGGCATATTCATGGCACGCAGCGACTCCTGCATCTCTTCGTTGAATTTGATGTAGCTTTTGCCGACGCCGATATAACCCGCGAATTCGCCGTTGAAGCAATATTTGAAGATGTAGCCGAGATCGACGTGTCGCCAGTCACTGTGCAATTCCGGGGGAAATTCTGCGAGTTTTATAATTTTCTCCCCTGTGCAAGGTATGGGAACGCCGGCATGGGCTTCGCCGATGGAAAACGCCGCCATACCTGCGAAAACTGCTGCGGCGATCAAATGTGTTTTGCGTGACATTGCGGCCAGCCCCCTGCGTGCACTTTCGGTGATTTTTGCACGGAGCGATTAAATCGAACTATCCGTTCGATTGTAATTTGGTAACTTCTCGTCCTTAATCGGGACGCTATGGAGCGCGACAATGCTGAAACTGCGACCGAATTGCGAGTACTGCGATGTGGATCTACCCGCCTCGTCGGGCGAGGCGCGCATTTGCAGTTATGAATGCACTTTTTGTGCGAACTGCGTCGCGCAGCATCTGCACAATGTCTGCCCCAACTGCGGTGGCGGATTTCAGCCGCGTCCGATCAGGCCAGTGACCGAACGGCGGCCTGGCGTGGGGCTGAGCAAACACCCAGCGTCAACCGATCGGGTGCATCTCAAGAAAGCGAAAGAAGATGTGGCAACTTTCGCGGCGCTGCATAGTGGTATTCCGCCACATCAGCGATGAGCAGTCGTGACATCGCCGTTCGTGGTGCAGACGCGCGGCAAAGTCAGTTGACGCGACGTTGCGTGTTGGGATCGACTTTCTTCAGGCCGTACTGTTCTTCCAATTGCTGGCGGAGTTCACGGATTTCGCTGCGCACGGTGTGATATTGGAGGGCGCTGGTGCCGAAGTTCCAGGCGACGAACAACAAGCCGGCGGCGACCGGCGCCAAGATCAGCGAAATCTGCGAGCCGACCCGCAGGAACGACGTCCAGAATATCGCCAGCGCAAAGCCGAACACGCCGATGGCGCCGGACGCATAGATGCCGCCGTCAAACCAGCGTGCCGCGGCGAACAAACTGCCGATCAGCACTGCGACAAAACCGATCAACAATGGCAGCGACGGATGATTTTCGTGCCAAGCGCCCATTGGCCACTCGTAGTGGCGGGCGAACAGCCGATAGGACATCAGGCTCAGCCCGAAGCCGATCGAGGCCACGGCCAGATAAAATGGAAGGTCGACGTAGATCATCGGGCGTCTCCGGGCACTTTCCAATGCACGCCAGTAAACGTGCGGTTTGGCGACACTGTGGCTGATCTGGCCGGTGCCGTCACGCAAGAGTTTAGCGGTTGGTCAACGCGGCCGCGCCATATGCAACTGATTTCGCAGCAGTTTGGTCAAAACCGCTTGAGATACTGAGCGGTGCCATATCCCATCGGCGTGTCGCCGCGTGCGCGTGCAACGCCTCCAGACAGGGTAAATTCGTGGCCCAGTGTTTCGTAACGAGCGAACAGGCCGGCACGCATGACCATGCCTTCGCTGTGGCCTATGGC
The DNA here is from genome assembly GCA_031365465.1 of Hyphomicrobiaceae bacterium. Classification (GTDB taxonomy): domain Bacteria; phylum Pseudomonadota; class Alphaproteobacteria; order Rhizobiales; family Hyphomicrobiaceae; genus JABFRJ01. The sequence goes on along the minus strand of JANLYD010000042.1, from coordinate 2,006 downwards.
GCCGGCCTCCGAGCCGACCGACCACTCTGGGTCGATGCGCCAGCCGGAGCGGAGCTGAGCTGAATACGCCGCGTGGGCGCGCTGCGCGGACAGGTCGAGCGAGGTCCACGTGGTTGGCGTCCAGTTGTGCCAGAGTTCGACAGTCCCCTTGAACCCTCGAGCCGCGCCTTGGATCTGCGTCTCGGGGTCGAAGGGTGCGATCAGATGGGTTGTCGAACCGGAGCCTGCGAAGACCTTGACCGTTGTGCCGTTGCCGGAGAACTGCCAGCCCACCAACATGTCCGTGAAGCGACCCAGGCCGCTGAATCGTTGCCACACGGTGGTATCGGCGTCCGCATCGTAGCGCCGGCCTGCATAGTGATAAAGGCTTTGCCCGGATATGACGCGCACCCGGAGGCCATCCTGCCTCAGGTTGCCGAGCGGTGCCCAGGTGACGCCGGAGTAGAGCGAGGCGACGCGCCGATATCCCTCCCCGCCGATCCAACTCTCGCCCGATGCCTCGGTATCGACGTCGGTTTTTGCGTGCCAGGATGTGGCGTTACTGTCGGCGTCGGCAAAGGGATCGTCGGCAGGTAGGACGTCGACAGCTCCGTCTTCGGTGTCTGCAAACGCCACGCGCGGAACTGGCAGCATCGCCATTGCGGCGAGTGCGACCCCAAAAATCCAGCTTTGAACGATGGCATTACGCGCCATCGGTCCCCCACTCAACGTATACCCCACACCGAAGCGGTCGCCATGCCGTCGCGAACGTCCGTCTACGTGGTTAAAGCACACGGCGTGGTTGCGATGGTCAACGCAACGCCTGGAATGTGGTCAGCTACAAGATGCTGGATGCGAAAATATATCTGTGGGTTGTTTCAGGGGCGATCCGGCGGCAAGCCGAATACACCATCGCGCGCCACGTATTGCCGGCGCGCGGGCACGCTCACAATTTGGCGCTCGGGGTAGCGAAGGGCACTCAGCGCGCCGCCGAAACAGCAGCCGGTGTCGATGCAGACCGTGCCGTTGACCCAGGCAGGAACCGTCACGCAGGTGTGTCCGTAGACGACGAGAGCGGGGCCATCATAGCCGGCCGCCCAGTTGTAGCGGATTGGAAATCCGCCGGCATTCCTGCGGTTGTCGGTATCGCCGTACAGACAAAAATGCTCGATCTTGTGAGACGTGGTGCCGATCATGTCCGCGCGGATGCCCGCGTGTGCCACCACGAGTGCCCCGCCATCGAGCCAAAGATAGTACGGCAGATGGCGCAGGAATTCGCTGATGCGGGCTTTCAAAGCCGGGCCGGCGTCCGCAAAATCGTCGGCGGTGACCTGCAATCCGTGGGTCATGCTGACAGCGTGGCCGTCGAGCCAGCGGCGAAACTTGGTGTCGTGATTGCCCGGCACACACAAGGCTTGCCCGGCGGCGCACATCGACATCACGATTGCCATCGTATCGGCTGCGCGCGGACCACGGTCGACGAGGTCGCCCACGAAGATGGCGCGGCGGCCGGCTGGCGCTGTTATGACCGGCGCTTCCGCTGCCGCGGTCGGCCAAGTCACCTCGTAGCCCAATAAACCCAATAAATCCTCGAGTTCGTCGGTGCAGCCGTGGACGTCGCCGATGATGTCGAACGGCCCGCATTCGGCGCGGCGGTCGAAGGTTGCCGGTTCGATCCGTCCACTCACGCGCGCAGAAACTCCTCGGCTTTCTTGGGGCGGGGGACATCGGTCGCGAGCTTGGCCAAGTCGGCCATGCCGGCGGGAACGGGGCCACCATGCGCCCAATCCAGCAGTTCGACCGTATGCACGATCGGGATATCGGTGCCGCCGGCGATCTGCGTCATACACCCGAGATTGCCCGCCGCAATCACATCGGGCCGTACCGATTTGATGTTCTCGACTTTGCGCGCGCGTAACTGGCTTGCAAGTGCCGGCTGGAGGATATTGTAAGTACCGGCTGACCCGCAGCAAAGGTGGCTTTCCGGCACGTCGACGACCGAGAACCCCGCTTTGCGCAGCAGCGAC
>JANLYD010000435.1:0-7177 GCA_031365465.1 Hyphomicrobiaceae bacterium | reverse complement strand
GAGCTCGCCGCTAGGCACATGGCTCTTCTCAAGGGGATGATGCCGAAACTTTCGCGCGTCGCGATCCTGAGCGACCCGAACATTCCCGGCGGCGCCGCCAGTGGGCTCGCCCCGATCGAGCGCGCCAACGTGGCTGCCGCCCGTGCCGCCGGTTTCAGCCCGCAAATGCTTAAAGTGGCCGGCCCGAAGCCCGATCTCGAAGGTGCTTTCAAGGCTATGGTTGACGAGAAGGCCGAAGCACTGGTGGTGCTCGAGGTCCCCTCCGTCTTCAACATTGCCAAGAGCGTCGCCGAAATCGCAACGGCGCGGCGGATCCCGACGATTGTATGGGGCGGGCAGATGGAGGCGGGTGCTCTGATGAGCTACGGTACAAGCTTCTTCGCTACGTATCCGCGCGTGCCGGTGTACGTCGACCGTATACTGAAAGGTTCCAAGCCCGCAGACATGGCTATCGAAGTCGTCTCCAAACGCCAGCTTGTGATCAACCTCAAGACAGCGCGCGATCTGGGCGTAACCGTTCCGGCCGACCTTCTGAAACGCGCGGATCGCGTCGTCGAATAGCGATGGCCGAGAGGGAAGACGCATGCCCTTCTTTTACTCGACCACCTCGCTTGCGAAATCGAGAAGCGTCGTCGGGATGGTGAGGCCGAGCGTCTTGGCCGTCCGGAGATTGATCACCAGATCGAACTTGGTAGGCAGAAAGAATGGGATTTCGCCTGCGTTGGTTCCGTTGAAAATCTGGTGCACATCACTCGCCATGCGCTTGGCGAGTTCACCCAAGTCGGGAGCATAAGCCATGAGCCCACCGACCTCCACGAAGTCGCGATAGGGATAGATCATCGGCAGACGATGCTTCGCTGCCAATTCGACGATGACGGCGCGGTTGGCAAGGAAGCTACCTGTTTCCGACAAGAGTGCAGCATCGATGTTTTCTTCGGCCATCGCAGCGAAAGCGCTACGGAGCTGAGGCTCGTTCACCTCAGGAAGGATCTTGGCCCAAAGTGTCACACCTGATCGTTGCTCCTCAGCCCGTGACCCATACAGGTAACCGATCTTGGCGGCAGTAGGCGCGGCCTCCATCAAGTACTGAAGTCGCTTGGCCCCCATGGCGACTCCAGCGCTGATGCTCGCCCCTGTCAGATTGCCGCCAGGGCGTGCGAGGGTCGAGACGAGACCATCTGATAGGGGTTCGCCCGTGAGGCCGACAATCGGAATTGTCGTCGTTGCCTTCATGAGCAACTTTATGAGGGCATTGAAGTTTGAAACGATCACGTCGGGATTGGAAATTACGACTGACTTAGCAACAAACTCGAATTGGTCCGTGCGACCTTCGGCGGAGAAGCGCTCGACGATCAGGTTGGTGCCCTCGGCATAACCGAACCTGCGCAGTTCCTCGTAAAACCTCCGCACCCAGAACGGGCCTGCAGCCTCAGTGAGCTTGTCTGCCGGAATGCCGGAGTGGACGAATGCGAGGCGACGCGGCATTTGGGCTAGCTGAGACCGAGCGGTGACGGGAAGCGCCGCCGTCCCGGCAAGCACACCGATAAATTCCCGCCGTCTCATCCATCGACCTCTCGTTAGAAACGACGAGGCTAACTGACTTGGCGCGCCATTGACAGGGCGAGCCGGTACTCACTCGCCTGTGATGCTGCCGATCAGGTCAACGTGCCGGTCGTCTGGGTTCAGATTGGCGACGGCAAATCCGCCGCCAATCGTGTTCCCCGGTCTCGACGGCTATCAATTGCCCGCGAGTTGTCCCACGCAAAGATCAGGCGGCTGCGGACGGATAGTCGACATATCCCTTCGGTCCGGCGGCATAGAACGTGGACGCGTCCCAAGCATTCAGCGGCAGGTTCAAAGCAAAGCGCCGTGGCAAGTCGGGATTGGCGATAAACGCTTTGCCGAATGCGACGGCATCGGCGCTGCCGGCCGCAATGACCGCCTCGGCAGTGTCGCGATTGAAGCCTTCATTGGCGATATACACGCCGCCGAATGCCGCCTTGAGCTGCGGTCCAAGGCTATCGTCTGCCACTTTTTCCCTGGCGCAAATGAAGGCGATGCGGCGCTTGCCGAGCTCGCGAGCGACATAGCCGAACGTCTCGACGCGGTTGGAGTCGCCCATGTCGTGTGCGTCGGCGCGTGGCGCCAAATGCATGCCGACTTTGCCCGCACGCCAGACCGACAATACCGCATCGGTGACTTCCAGATGCAGGCGTGCGCGGTTCTCGGTTGATCCGCCATACCGGTCGGAGCGCTGGTTGCTGCGATCCTGCAGGAACTGGTCGAGCAAGTAGCCGTTCGCGCCGTGGATTTCCACGCCGTCGAAGCCGGCAGCCTTGGCGTTCTCGGCGCCGCGTCGGAAAGCTTCGACGATGCCCGCGATCTCGGCAGTCTCGAGCGCGCGTGGCGTCTCGTAGGGCGCTTCAGGACGCACCAGGCTGACGTGGCCGGCTGCGGCGATCGCACTGGGCGCGACCGGGAGCTTGCCGTCATGATAGCTTGAATGTGAGATGCGGCCGACGTGCCAGAGCTGAAGCAGAATACGGCCACCTGCCTGATGGACTGCCTTCGTGATGTCCTTCCAGCCCTCGACCTGCGCCTGCGACCAGATGCCCGGCGTGCTGGGATAGCCGACGCCCATCGGTTCCACCGATGTCGCCTCGCTCAGAATCATGCCCGCATCCGCGCGCTGCATGTAGTAGTCACGCATCAAGGCATTGGGAATGCGCCCGGGCATGGTTGCGCGGTTGCGTGTCAGGGGCGCCATGACGACGCGATTGGGTAGCTCCAGCTCACCAATGACCAGAGGATCGAGAAGTTTGCTCATGATTGGCTTTCTTTTAAGTTGTTGAGCGTTGCAACTGCATATGTGACGACGGGCGACGACGTGTGTGACGATACGAGCCGTCGTGCAGTCGAGCTCAAAGTGCTATGTTCGACGAACATCGAATGACTTAGTAGGATCATGACCGTAAAACAAGCCAGGCAGTTGTCGCATCCCAAACCAACGCAGATCACTCTTTCGGGAGTGTTGCATGCGTTGAGTGATCCTGTGCGCTTGTCCATCGTTGCGAAACTGTCGGACGGCAAAGAGCGCAGTTCGAGCGGATTTGAGTGCGACTTGGCCAACTCGACGCTCAGCCATCACATGAAGGTGCTGCGCCTTGCCGGCCTGATCACGCATCGCAAAGACGGCAACAAGTGCTTCGTAACGTTGCGGCCGGAGATGCAAATCGCTTTCCCTGGGCTGGTAGACTCAATTCTGAAAGTTCGAGAGACGACTTCGTCGCGGTACCGTTAGCTTGCATCCTGAGCCGCAACGGTTGCACGCCGTGCACCACGGCAGCGCGTCCTTGACCATGCCTCCACGGTTGATCAAAACTTGCCGTGGCGGGTTTGATCCCGCGTGAACCCGCAGGATCTGTCGATGACGCCGCTGACCATAAACCACACTGTTCTCGAGCGCTTTCTGCGCTACGTGGCAATCGATACCCAATCCGACCCGGCGTCGCCGACATGCCCCTCGACCGAGAAGCAGAAAGACCTCGGCCGGCTACTGGCCAGTGAGCTTCAAGCCATGGGACTGGGCGACGCCCATCTCGATGCGTTCGGTTATGTTTATGCGACCATCCCGGCAACGTCCGACAAGACGGTGCCCGTCATCTGCGTCTGCTCGCATATGGACACCTCTCCTGATTGCTCGGGCAAGGATGTGAGGCCGCAGCTCGTCCGCAACTACCAGGGCGGCGACATCGTGTTGCCTGGAGATTCGTCCCAAATTATTCGCGCGCGCGAGCATCCAGCGCTGGCAAACCAAATCGGCAACGACATCGTAACCACCGATGGAACAACACTCCTCGGTGCCGACAACAAGGCGGGTGTTGCCGAAATCATGGACGCTGCCAAATTCCTCATCGAGCATCCCGAGATCAAGCACGGGCCGATCAAAATCCTGTTCACGCCCGACGAGGAGATCGGGCGCGGCGTCGATAAAGTGGATCTGAAGAAGCTCGGCGCCGATGTCGGCTACACCATCGATGGCGAGACTGCCGGGCACCTCGAGGACGAGACATTCTCGGCCGATGGCATGACCGTGACGATCACCGGGGTTGCGGCTCATCCCGGTTTCGCCAAAGGCAAACTCGAACATGCGATCAAAATCGCGGCGCGCATCGTCGAGCGCTTACCGACAAATACTTGCTCGCCGGAAACCACAGACGGCAGAGACGGCTTCATTCATCCGATCGGCGTCTCCGGCTCGTTGGAGAGCGCGAAGCTCAGCTTCATCGTGCGCGATTTCAGCGAGAAGGGCCTCCAGGACAAGGAGGCACTGCTGACGACGATCGTCGACGACGTGTTGAAGGATTTCCCGCGTTCGTCCGCAAAGATCGAGGTCAAGCAGCAGTATCGCAACATGAAGGAGGTGGTCGATCGCCATCCGAAGATCGTCGAGAATGCCATGGAGGCCATTCGCCGTGCCGGCCTCTCGCCGGTCCGCGGCAGCATTCGCGGTGGCACCGATGGCTCACGCCTCTCCTTCATGGGCCTGCCGTGCCCGAACATTTTCGCCGGCGAACACGCCTTTCACTCGCGTCTCGAATGGGTCAGCGTGCAAGACATGCAAGCAGCTGTTCGAACGATCGTGCATCTGGCGATGATTTTCGAGGAGACAGCGTAGGGGGCTTGCGGCAAGCGCAGTGCTCTATTGTGGCTAAGTGATGCGGGGCATAGGCCACCTGTCCTGCCGCGCACGCGGACGCCGGTGGCGTTGTAGTCTGCGTTTGCGACAGCCGCTCCCACGCCACAGATGCCGAGCCTGATTGACGAGTTGGTCGCAGTCGCACAAGTTCATGCACTTGCCGCCCACCTTGCGGCACAAATTGCATTCGATTGCATGCTGCTCCTCGCGCCGAAAGCGCAGCCTTGAATGCCGGTAGATTATTGTGCAGCTGAGTCAACTTTGAGGGCAGCGATATGAGTGCGTTGGTTATCAGCGGCGGACGGCTGGTCGATCCGGCGTCAGGTTTCGACGGCGTCGGCGATATCGCGCTGCTTGATGGCAAGATCGTCGCTGTCGGAACCGGGATCGGCAGCGCGGCGCGCACCATCGACGCCACCGGGCTCGTGGTTGCGCCGGGCTTCATCGATCTGCACGCCCACGGCCAGTCCATCCCCGCCGACCGGATGCAGGCTTTCGATGGCGTCACGACGACGCTCGATTTGGAGGCCGGGGTATTGCCGGTCGCCTCTTGGTACGACAAGCAGGCAGACAAGGGCCGGGTCTTGAACTACGGCGCCGCGACGAATTGGGCGTTCGCACGCATCGGCGCGATGACGGCTTTCAACGAGGCTTCCTCTTTAGAAGCGTTCGGACGCGCCATGCGCGACAAGCGATGGGTGGACAATGTCGCAAACGATGCGGAAGTTTCGGGCATTCTCGGACGCTTAGAGCAAGGGCTAGCTGAGGGCGGGATCGGCATCGGCATTCTCAATGCCTATGCGCCCGGTGCCGGCGTGCAGGAGTTGACGGCCGTCTGTGAGTTGGCGGCGGCGCAGAGCGTGCCGACGTTCACCCATATCGCCTACACCGCCAACCTCGATCCGCACAGCTCGGCCGAAGCCTACATCCGTCTGATCGGATATGCAGCGGCGACTGGTGCGCACATGCACATCTGTCATTTCAACAGTTCCAGCAAGACCGACGTCGAGCGGTGCGCGCGCCTCGTGCGCAATGCCCAGGCCAAGGGCCTCAACATCACGGTGGAAGCCTATCCTTACGGCACCGGCTCAACGGTGATCGCCGCACGCTTTTTCAACGACGAAGACTTCGAGGCGCGCAACGACACGCGCTACGATTCGGTCCAGCGCGTTACCGACGGCCGGCGCTTTACGAGCCGCGAAGACATTCTCAAGAGCCAGGCCGAAGAGCCGTCGACGCTGGTGTTGTGGCATTTTCTCGATATGGACGGCAACGCGAAGCATCGCGCCATGCTGGACATGTCCGTGCTCTACCCCGGCGGCGCGATCGCATCGGATGCCATGCCCTGGACGATGCCGGATGGCTCCGCCTACACGGGCGATGCTTGGCCGTTGCCTGCCGATGCGACGTCGCATCCACGCTCGGCAGGCACGTTCACCCGTTTCATCAGTCACTGGGTTCGCGAGCGCAAAGCCATTCCGCTCGTCGATGCGATCGCCAAATGCACGCTGATCCCGTCGGACATCCTCGCGCCGAGCACGCCGGCCATGGCCACGAAGGGGCGGCTGGCCGTCGGCGCCGATGCAGACGTGGTCGTCTTCGATCTGGAAAAACTCGCTGACCGGGCCACTTTCTCCGCCATGAACAAGCCGTCCGAGGGCGTTCGACACCTGATCGTCAGCGGCGAGCCGGTGATCGAAATCGGCAATCTGATCACGGCTGCCCGGCCCGGCCGTCCCGTTCGTCGACCCTTGCAAACGAGTTGATGTCATGGGCGTACCGGTGCTGTTGATCGTCGGCTTTCTTGGTGCGGGTAAGACGACGGCCGTCAATCATTTGCTGGCGAACGCTGGCGGCCGGCGCATTGCCGCCGTGGTGAACGATTTCGGCAGCGTCGGCATCGATGCCGAACTCATTGCGGGCGCTGAAGGTGGCGTCGTCAGTCTCGCCAACGGCTGCATCTGCTGCACGCTCGAAGGAGAACTCCTGCGCACCCTGTCGACGCTGCTCAGGCACGAGCCACGACCAGAAGCCATCGTCATCGAGACGAGCGGTGTCGCGGACCCCGCTGACATCGTACGTAACCTGATGGATCCCGTCGTCTTTAGCGAAGCCCCGCTCGAGACGGTGTTGTGCGTGGTCGATGGGGCGGCAACTGGACCCTCAAACGACCCGCTGCTGCAATCTCAAATTCGGTCGGCGGACGTGATCGCGTTGAGCAAGCTGGATCTAGCGCCCTACGGTCAGACGCAGCATGCCCGAGAGGCTGTTGCGCGCATCAACCCCCGTGCTGCCATCGTCGATGCTTTCAACGGCAAAGTCCCATTGGCGGTCTTGTTTCCGCCCAGCCCAGACGAGCCACCTGTGCCGCGCCAACACTCCACCCAGCCGGCGGTCGAAGCGCACTACGAAACGATGACGTGGGTCGCTGACCGGCCGGTGTCACTCACCCGCTTCCAGACTGCGATCGATAAGCTC
>JANLYD010000433.1:0-13593 GCA_031365465.1 Hyphomicrobiaceae bacterium | reverse complement strand
GCAGCTGCAGAGCAGCACGATCAACACGAACTCCACACAGACTCCCTCCCCCCTTGTGGGGGAGGGCTGGGGTGGGGGGGCTGTTGCCAGCGATGCAATCGAAATCGCTGTTGTTCCTGTCCAATCGTCCGGAGCATTTTTCTCATGACAAACTGGACAATCGATTCGTCGCCGCTCATTCCGACGCCGCTGTTCTGGGCGGCGATCGTGATCGCTGCGGCGATGATCGGGTTTTTGCTGTATCGGCGCTCGCGCGGGGCCGCGCTGCGCGGACTGGCGCTCGGCGCGCTGCTGCTCGCCATCGCCAATCCGACGCTGCGCGAAGAGGAACGCCAGAGCCTCGCCAACATCGCCGTGGTCGTCACCGACGAGAGTACATCGCAAACGTTGGCTGACCGGCCCGAGCAAACAGCGAGTATCCGCCGCGACCTCGAAGCCAAGCTCGCCGCCATTCCCAATCTCGACGTGCGGTTCGTCGCGTCGGCGCGCGGTGGCGGCGAAGGCCCGGCGGGCACGAACTTGTTTGCCGATCTCAATCGCGCGCTCGCCAACACGCCCACGGACCGGTTGGCCGGCGTGATCATGATCACCGATGGGCAAGTCCATGATGCGCCGGCAGCCGCAGCCGCGCTCGGCTTCGATGCGCCGGTGCATACGCTTCTCACCGGCAAACCCGGCGAATTCGACCGGCGCGTCGAAATCGTCAAAGCACCAAAATACGGCATCGTCGGCTCGACCCGCGAGATCGAAGCGCGCGTGTTGGAAACCGGAAAATCGCCGATCGCTGCCGGCGGGCCGGTATCATTGAAAATCCGCCGTGAGGGCAAGCCCGACGAAACCGTGCGCACCACCATCGGGCGCACTGTCACCTTGCCAATGCCGTTTCCGCATGCCGGGCAAAACATCGTCGAAATCGAAGTCGAGGCGGTGCAAGGCGAACTGACCGCCGCCAATAACCGCGTCGTCGTGGTGGCTGAAGGCGTGCGCGAAAATCTGCGCGTGCTGCTGGTGTCTGGCGAGCCGCACGCCGGCGAGCGCACGTGGCGCAATCTGCTGAAATCGGATGCCGCCGTCGATCTCGTTCACTTCACCATTTTGCGGCCACCGATGAAACAGGACGGCACGCCGATCAACCAGCTGTCGCTGATCGCTTTCCCGACGCGTGAACTGTTCTCCGACCGGATCAAGGATTTCGATCTCATCATCTTCGATCGCTATCAGAACCGCGACAATATCCTGAACCCGATCTATTACGACAACATCGCCAAATACGTCGAAAACGGCGGCGCGCTGCTGATCGCCGCCGGCGACGATTTCGCCACGCCGCAGAGCCTCGCCAATACCATGCTGGCGCCGGTGCTTCCCGCGCAGCCGACCAGCCGCGTCATCGAGCGCGCCTTTAAAGCTCACCTCAGCACCGACGGGATGAAGCATCCGGTCACGCGCGGGCTGGCAGGATCCACCAACGCCGCTGGCGATGCGAAGCTGCCGACATGGGGCCAGTGGTTCCGGCAAGTCGACGTGCAGACCGCGCGGGGCCGCAGCCTGATGACGGGCGTCGAGGATAAGCCGTTGCTCGTGCTCGATCGCAAGGGCAAGGGCCGCGTGGCGTTGCTGGCGTCCGATCAGGCCTGGCTATGGGCGCGAGGCTATGACGGCGGCGGGCCGCATACCGATCTGCTGCGGCGCCTCGCGCATTGGCTCATGAAGGAACCCGATCTCGAGGAAGAGCGCCTGCTTGCCTCAGCCAAGGGTCTGAAGCTAACCATCGAACGCCGCTCGATGGACGACACGATACGTCCGGTGGCGTTGTCGGAACCCGGCGGGCAAACAAGCGACATCACGCTCGAAAAAGCTGGTCCAGGGCTGTGGCGTTCAACGCTCGATGTGAAAGCTGCGGGTCTTTACAAAATGCAGACGCCATCGAGCGCAGGCGGGTTGACCGCCGTGGCGCTGGCCGGCATCGACGACCCGAAGGAAATGAGCGAGGTCGTCGCCACCGAAGACAAGATGAAGCCGATCGCCGACGCGACGGGCGGCGGCGTGTTCTGGACGCGTGGCAACGGGTTGCTGTCGTCGTCTACGGGCGTTGATCTACCCCGTATTTCTATGCTGCAGAACGCTCAGGTGCTGTCGGGCAAAGGTTGGCTCGGGCTCAAGGATCGCGAGGCGTTCGTGACCAAGGGCGTCAAGGTGACGCCGATGTTCACGGGGTTGGCGGCGTTGGCAGGATTGCTGGCGCTGATCGCCTTGGCCTGGTGGCGCGAGGGACGGTAGCGTTCTCGCAGCGATCAAGCTGGCGCCTTCACGCATTTGTGGGCGTCTGAAACCACGTAGCCTTTCTTGCACTTGGGGTGCGGCTCGTCGCCGTGGGCAAAGGCCGGACCGAAGGAGGCGGTACAATGTGCCAGGGCAATCACGATCAAAACTATAATGCGCATGTTGGTTTTCCGTGTGTGACTATTGCGGTTTCTGTTGGATGTTCGGCTGCTCTTGTCGCGCTGCGAGAAACACTTCGATCTCCACGGCACCGGCGCGTTCAAAAACCAGCGTCATCGGAAAATACTGGTAGCCTTCGAGGCTCTCGGTCAGCTCACGCATCTCGATGAATACCGCTTCGGGACCCACCGTCGTCTTACTCGCGGCCGGCAACGCGAGGGCCGTCGTCGATGGCCCCTGCTTGGTTTGCAACGCCACCACTTTTGCAAGGGGAGAGCGCGCCGCGAGCAGGCGATCATCGCCCGCACTCGTGTTGTGGATCACCATGTAGACAGCCGCCGTCGCCGGCGCGGCCTCCGCCGGCTCGGTCGTGTAGGGGTGCACGATGTGCAGGGTATCGGTGCGGAACTCGTGCGCAACACCGCCACCCGTTGCGGCGATCGCGACCACTACGGCCAGCGCCACACGCTTTGCTGCGGATCGCGTCCGCGCAAATGAAACACCATTTGTCGGCATGGTCAGAACTTCACCGATACGCCGGTCGTGACCTGCAAGCGCGGGTCTGACTGGATGCCATTGAGTTGACGGGCGATGGGCACACCGACGCCCACAAATCCCGACCACTTATCGACGGTTACGCGCACACCGGGCGTCAGTGAGACGATATGGCCGCCGGTGTTGCCGTCGCGTTCGCCAGCAATCGTCTGCGACTGCGTCCACTGTCCGCCGAGCCCCAGCGACACGTCGATCGCGGCACTGGGTCCAATGGGCGACGGATGATCGACGCCGCCGTGCCGCATCATGCCGTCGAGTTTTGCGTCGCTCCGCATGGCTCCGAGGTGCATTGCGTGGTGATCCGCACCGCTCTGCGTCCAGATCCGATACTCAGCGCTGACACCGTAAGCCAGCCGGTCACCCAGGCGCGTGTCCTGGGACCCTTGTCCTGCGCGCGTAAATAGTGCGTTGGCGGCAAAGGTCCAAAGCCCCGTGCGCGTGCCGATACCGCCGCCGACAAGTCCGTCCCACGAACCGCTGCCGGGTTGGTGATCCGTTTCAAACAGAACGCCCGTCCGATCGACGGCGTTGGTGCGTCCCGTCGGCGCCTTGACGCCGAACGTCACAGTCGCCTCGAGACCCGACGCGCGATCGTTGACGAAGCGATATGTCCCCAATACCGACAGGTCGCCAAAACCGTAGACGCCGCCGCGCGCAGCGACCCCGCCGCTGTCGATGTCGGTCTCGCGGATCTCGGAGTTGGCGAGATAAGGCAATCGGGCCGAAACAGTGAAGTCGGTGGTCAGTCCACGCGAGATAGACAGCGACGGGACGGCAATGGTGCGCAGACTGTGCACGCCTTCGACACCGTTAGTCGCGAGTGCCGACAGCCGTTGGTCGTCGATCGGGCGATAGCTGACGTAATCGTATTGCAACGTCACCAGCGTGACGCCAGGCGGCAACACGGCGGCATCGCCGGCACCACCGTGATCGCCGTGGGCCATGGCTGCGGACGTTGTTGCAGCGGAGCATAAGAGTGCGCATGCGCCGGCGCGCAGCCGGACGGAGACGTGTCGCATTGGATCGGCTTCCTGAAAGGGATTGAGTTTGCGCACGGGCGTGCCTGTTGCGCAGTGGTTCGATCACACGTTCAAGATATGCTGGGTGGCGCACGCGGCCCGACGCTGGGGCCGGCCTGCCAGGACGAAACTGCCACCACTCTGCGGATCGCTGGCACGTCGGGCGGCGCCTGCAATCGCGCCAGGAAGATCGCTGCTCGATCCGGTGGCGGCAATTGCGCGACAGACGCCAACGCGCAGTGTTCACATTGCGGCGACGGGACACCAGGAGAGTCGGCGTCGATTTTTGCAGCATCTGCCGACGAGGCGACCATCACGCCGTTGCCGGTGCAGATCACCGAATGCAGCGTGCCGTCGGCTGCCAACTGCGACGCCGGCATGAACCCGACCGGACTTAGCGCGCGCACGACGCAACAGATGATCAGCAGACGAACGACGTCCACTCTCCATCCAGACCATCTTGATGCTGGTTCCCGCGACATCCGGCAGTGTTTTCATATGCTGCCTGCGGCTGTCAATTGCAGCCAAGCCACATCCTTATCGCGTTCGCTATCGTAGAGGCGACCGTCCCAATGCAATTCCTCCGTCGGCTTCGGGTGCATTCGGACTTGACGAGCGATGCAGCCTCAGACGCAATGTCGCAGGCATGCGTCAAGTCTGGGGGAAATCAATGTCAGTCACTCGTTCGTGTCGTCGTGCCGGTAGGCGTGCTTCGCTCGGCCTCGTCGGAGTGGGGATGGCGGCACTGGTCGCACTCTCTCCACCCACGTCGGCTTTAGACTTTCCTGCGCCGAAGGAGGGCGACTATATCGCCAAAGATTTTCGCTTCGTCAGCGGCGAAGTGATGCCTGAATTGCGGCTCCACTATACGACCATTGGCGAACCCACCGGCCAGCCGGTGCTTCTGCTGCATGGCACCACCGGCTCGGGCACCGGTTTGCTATCGCCTGCATTCGGCGGCGAATTGTTCGGGCAGGGTCAGGTGCTCGACGCGGCCAAATATTTCATCATCCTGCCGGATGCGATCGGACACGGTAAATCATCGAAACCATCGGACGGCCTGCGCGCCAAGTTTCCGCGTTACACCTACGACGACATGGTCGTGGCGCAACATCGGTTGCTGACCGAAGCGCTCGGCATCAAACATCTGCGGCTTGTGCTTGGTAACTCCATGGGAGGCATGGAAACCTGGGTGTGGGGCACGATGTATCCCGAATTCATGGACGCGCTGGTGCCGATGGCAGCGCAGCCAAGCGCAATGTCGAGCCGTAACTGGATGCTGCGCCGCCTCATCGTCGACAGCATCCGTAACGATGCCGACTGGAACGGCGGCAACTACACCGTGCAACCAAAGTCGGCCAAGATTGCGAGCGTTTTCTACGGCATCGCCACGGCCGGCGGGTCGATCGCGCTGCAGACCGCAGCCCCCACGCGCGCGGCCGCCGACAAGGTGCTCGACGACCGCCTCGCCGCCCCGTTCGCGGGCGACGCCAACGATGTGCTCTATCAGTGGGATTCCTCGCGCGATTACGATCAGTCGCCGAAACTCGACCGCATCAAAGCACCGCTTCTCGCGATCAATTCGGCGGACGACGAGCGCAACCCGCCCGAAACCGGGGTCATGGAACGCGATCTCAAACGCGTGTCGAACGGCAAGTTGTTGCTCATTCCCACAAGTGCCGACACGCGCGGACATCTGACCACCGGCAACGCCAAGGTCTGGACGAAGCAAGTGCAGGAATTCTTGGCAAGTCTGCCAAAGCGCGACGAGTGACGGCCGGCGTCATCCCCGCAGCACGGAAATCGTGCCCCACTGGCGAGCGACTTCGGCAGCTTGGAGGTAGCTTCCGACAATTTTGCCGGCGAGCGTGTCCTTGTCGCCGACGCGTTTCAGGGCGGCGTCGGCGGCCGTGCGTGCCGCCGCGATAACGTCCGGTGGAAATGTCATGAGCTTGACGCCTTGGGCAACCAACTCGCGGAGCGCGCGGCCGTTGGCAATTTCGGCTTCGCCCAGCGCAAGATCGTGCTCGGCATGGCACGCGGCTGAGATGATCGTGCGCAGATGCTCAGGCAGTTCCTGCCAGAGCTTCAACGAGATCAGCGTTTCGCTGACGCCGTTGGGTTTGTTGAAACTCGGGAACGCATAGAATTGCGCAATTTTATTGAGGCCGAGCGGTTGATCGTTGCTGGGTGCCAACAATTCGACGGCGTCGATGACGCCACGTTCCAACGACGCATACGTGTCGGCCGGCGGGATGGCGATCGCCGTCGCGCCCATCGCATAATAGACTTCGCCCCCCAAGCCGGTCGCTCGGATGCGCAGGCCTTTGATATCGGCGAGGGAATTGATCTCGCGCTTGAACCAGCCACCGGCAGACGGCCCGGTGTTGCCGCCGACCAAAGGTTTCACCCCCTGCGTCGCGTATAGTTCATCCCACATCGCCTGTCCGCCGCCCTGCAGCCAACCGATGTGTGCTTGTGGCGTAAGGCCGAACGGCACGGTGGTGAACAGTGGCGCCGCCGCCATCTTGCCCGACCAGAACAACGCAGCCGTATGGCCCATTTCCACCGCGCCGGAAGCGATGCCGTCGAGTACGCCGAACGCGGGGACGATCGTGCCTGCCGGAAATACTTCGATGGCGATCTCGCCTTGGCTCATGGCGTTGATGCGGCCTGCCAGCCGCTCGGCCGATAGGCCCGGTCCCGGCAAATTCTTGCTCCACGACGTGACCATGCGCCAGCGCCGAGGCGTGGTCTGTGCACGCAGAACGGCCGGCGTTGCAGCAAGGGCGGGGAGCGATCCGAGCAGAGCACGGCGCGATTTCATGAGCGGTTCTCTGAGGTTCGTTACTCGTAGACGTCGGTTGGTCCAGCGCTCGCGCCAGCCTACCGGCGGTGGTCGAAAGCCAAGCGCACGGCCAAGCCGCCGAACACGGTGGCCAGAAGATAGCGCGAGAAGCGCTGGAAGTATGCGTTACCGGCCGTCGCACCACGCAAGCGGCTCGCCGCAAGAATAACAGCCCCGTTGACGACCAAGCCAATCATGTTGAGCATCGTCGCCATGACAAGTATCTGTGCCGCCACAAATCCGTTCTCTGGACGAACGAACTGGGGAAACAGCGCGAGCACAAAAAGCGCCATCTTTGGATTGAGCAGGTTCGTCAGCAGGCCCTGACGGAAAATCGTCGCCAGCGAAAAGGACTTCGCGTCTCGACGCACCGCTGCGTCCGAAGTGGCGCGGAGCGTTTGCCACGCAAGATAAAGCAGATACACCGCGCCAGCATATCTGACGACGTCATATGCCATCGGCACCATGACGAACAGTTGCGACAAGCCCAAGGCTGCAGCCAGCGCGTGACAGTAAGTGCCCGCCTGAATGCCTGCCAACGAGGCAAATCCGGCGCCTATACCCTGCGCCGCGCTGCGTGAAGCGATCAACAGCATATCGGGCCCGGGCGTCACCGCGAGCGCGAGGCAAGCCAGCGCGAAGAGTGCCAGCGTCGACGGGTCGAACATCGCTTGCCATCCGTTGCGACTGCAGTTGCTGCTGCCGCCGCTTACTTCTTGCGGAACTGGTCGAGACTGACGACCTTGGCGCTATCGTTGGCGGTTTCCACGAGGCGGGGGCCAGATTTACCCGCCGGGACGACAGCAGGCGGTGAGCCAACCTTCTCGTCACCGTCGGCGTCCTTGGCGACCGCGGGACGTGAGCCCTGCTCAGACGCATCGGCGACGGCGTCGAGTTTTTTGCGCTGCGTCTTCTTGCGTTCAGCCGAAGGGCGCTCGCCTCGCTCACCTTGCGTTTTGCCTGATGCGCGTCCGCTGCGGCCACCGGTGATGCCTAACACTTCGCCCATGTTCGGCGTGCGCGCTTCGGACGGTTCATCGAATTGCAGCCCATACGGCACGCTTGGATCGAAGAACATACGCACAGCCGCAAATGGAATGAGCAAACGCTCGCGAATGCCGTCGAACGTGAGTTTCACCTCGAAGCGGTCAGCCTGCACGAACAGATCCCAAAACCGATGCTGCAAGACGATCGTCATCTCGCTCGGATACTTTTGCAGCAGTCGCGGTGCGATCGACACACCCGGGGCCAGCGTATTGAAGGAAATATAAAAGTGATGTTCGCCGGGCAACCCGCCCTGTTCGGCCACTTTCGTCAGGATGTTGCGCATAACCGCGCGCTGCGCATCACGTAGCGCCTCGTGCAAGAGAGCGTCGTAGTCGATCTGCCGCTCTTCAGTCATCGGGGGCCAGGCCACTTCAGTTGAGCCACTTCAGTTGCATAGACTCGCCATACACCATGTTCACCATACGCAGCAAGTACGTGTGGGCATGAATGAACTCGCCACCGGCGTTGAACAGTTCGCCGATATCGAGGCAAATCTATCGTTGCACGCAGTCTCAGGTCAATCGTCGAGCGCTCGGCATGCACGTGCGCATTTTCGTGCGCATCTCGAAGTATGCGTGTGCCTTGCCAAAAATGGTCGCCGACACGAATGAGCCTGAAAGTAGGGGGCTTCTGTTGCCAGGTGCCCCCCGAACCCCGCCTGCCGCCGCTAAGCGTCAGGGCTTAAGTAGAGGACTGGCACTGCATCACGCAGCGACAGCGACCTCAGCATAGTTGTCATTTGCAACTATAAGTTTGACCCGATAACGGCGGTATCATGCCGGGCAAAAGAGCACCCTTTACACCCTCGTCGATCCTATTTCGCCCCCATGTCAGCTACGCGTTCGGAAACCTCTGAGAGAGCCTGCCGTGACGCGCGGACTGAAGTTGGTGGAGGCGCCGGGTACCGCCCCCGGGTCCGATAGGCTTATTACGATGTCAATTTATCACCATAGCCGGATTGCTCCGGCAGACGTTATATAGGCGAGTTCGCAGAGATTGCAAAGGACGGCCGACGTGGCGGGTGAAGAAAACGTAACGGCCGCCGCATCTCCCACCTCGGTCCCCATAGCGGGTGGCCGTACGCCAGCATCAGCGGCCGCTTCCGCTGCGATTCACGAGAGCGCGGCACCGGATCACGGTCGGTCCAATCTGACCCCGTATGACACACATATCGGCTGGAGGCCTTGGCCGGCGCTCGGCATGGTGGCGCTGATCAGCTTCGTTTCGACCTCTATCGCCATCGGCGGCAGTCTGGCGCTGGCGCGCTCTAGTTTGACCAATCCAGAGCAAGCTTTAAAAAGCGGGAAGCTGCTCGTCTTCATGCTGGCGGCGCAGGTGGCGATGATCATCGGCGCGTTGCTGGCTGCCCGTGCGAAGCGCGGCGATGTCGTGAGCGCGCTGGCGCTGAAAGCACCGGCGGGTGGATTGCGGACCTACGCAACTGCCATGGCCGCAATGCTCGGGGTGGTCGGCATTTATACCGCGGTCACCTATCTCATCATGGGGCACGATCCCAAAAACGATCTGGCCGAAATGGTGGGAATGTTCCGCGGCAACTGGTGGCCGGTGGCGCTCTTGGTAATCGGCGTCGGCGCGCCGTTGTCGGAAGAGTTGCTGTTTCGCGGCTTTCTACAGTCTGCGCTAGTCCCTTCGCGGCTCGGGTACTGGGGGGCGACGGCGGTTACGACCGCTATCTGGACCGCGCTGCACGCCGGCTATTCCATCGTCGGGATGGTCGAAGTGTTCATCATCGGCATCGTCTTTGCGATCATCCTGCGTCTCACCGGCAGCCTGCGCGTTCCGATCGTCTGCCACGCCATCTACAATACGGGCATCGCGCTGCTGCTTATTTTTGCGCCCAAGGATTGGCTGGGTTTTTGACCCTCGGAGTTCACACCGATGCGTCGATCCGTTTCGATCGATCTGTGGATGGACGTCGTCTCCCCTCTTGTGCTCGACGAAATCAGACTAGACATAAACCATGCGCCAATATCTCGACCTGATGCGCCACGTGCGCGACCACGGCTCGCTCAAGACCGACCGCACCGGCACCGGCACGCGGAGCGTATTCGGCCACCAGATGCGCTTCGATCTCAGCGCCGGTTTCCCGATGGTGACGACGAAGAAGCTGCATTTGAAATCGATCGTGCACGAACTGCTGTGGTTTCTGGCGGGAGACACCAACGTCGCCTATCTCCGAGCCAACGGGGTTTCGATCTGGGACGACTGGGCGCGTGCCGATGGAGACCTCGGTCCCGTCTACGGCAAGCAATGGCGGTCATGGGCTGCGCCCGACGGGCGCACCATCGATCAGATCTCCGACGTGGTGCACACGCTCAAGACCAATCCGGACAGCCGCCGCATCATCGTTTCGGCATGGAATCCGGCTGACATTCCCGACATGGCGTTGGCACCGTGCCACTGCCTGTTCCAGTTCTACGTGGCGGACGGCAAACTGTCGTGCCAGCTCTACCAACGCTCGGCCGACATCTTTCTCGGCGTTCCCTTCAACATCGCCAGCTATGCTCTGCTGACCTTGATGATGGCCAAAGTGGTAGGCTTAGCCCCCGGTGACTTCGTGCACACGTTCGGCGATGCGCACCTCTATCTGAACCATCTGGAGCAGGCGGAGCTGCAGTTGGCCCGCGCGCCAAGGGCGCTGCCGAGGATGGAAATCACGCGCGACGTGGCATCGATTTTCGATTTCAAGTTCGACGATTTCAAGCTGACAGGCTACGATCCGCATCCGCACATCAAGGCACCCGTTGCGGTATAGTGTCAGCAATCCGCAATCGTCCGACGCTTCGACAGCTTCTGTCGCCCTTCGATAGGACCGCACGTGCCGCCGATCATCTGCCTCATCGTCGCCGTCGCCGACAATGGCGTCATCGGTCAGAACGGAGCAATGCCCTGGCATTTGCCGTCGGAACTCAAATACTTTCGCGCGCGCACTGTTGGCAAACCGGTCCTCATGGGCCGCAAGACGTTTCAGTCGATCGGCAAGCCGTTGCCGGGGCGGGACAACATCGTCGTAACCCGGGACGCCGCGTTCGCCGCACCAGGAGTGCAGGTGGTCCGTTCGCTGAAAGCCGCGCTCGAACTTGGTTGCGATTCCGGTGCGCGCTCGGGTGCCTTGGAAATCATGGTTATCGGCGGGGCCGAGATCTTTGCCCAAGCATTGCCGCTGGCCGGCCGCGTTTACCTTACGCGCATTCACTTCAGTCCCGATGGCGATACCTTCCTTCCCGCCCTTGACGAGGCGCAGTGGGCGCTGACTAAAGAGACGCCTTTGGAGCAGGTTGCCGATGAGCGGCCGCGCGCGACGGTTTGTATCTACGATCGGCGTCCGCCCACTTGAATGCGACTGGAAGCACCCAATTTGTTGACCACGCATTTGCGCGGGGACGGAACTGTAGCCTATAAGCTGGCACGCACCGCTGCATTGCGTCGGTCCATTCGGGGAAACCGGACCGACTGCACTCCAGCATTCCCTGCCTGAGCTTCCCTCACATATCGTCGTAGAAGGTTGAATTTCGATGCCTTGGAGCAACCAGAGTGGTGGTGGTGGTAGCGGGGGCGGCGGTGGCCCTTGGGGAAGCGGTGGCGGCGGCGGCAAGGGCGGCGGCCCATGGGGACAGGGTCCGAACAACGGCGGTTCCGGTGGCAATCAATCACCCGACCTCGAAGATCTGTTGAAACGCAGCCAGTAAAAGCTGCGCCGCGTGATGCCCGGTGGCTCGGGCGGTCCCGGACAGGGCGGACTGCCGAAATCAGTGATCTTTCTCGGCGGCATGGTGCTGGCGGTGTTGTTCGGAATCTGGGCGTTCACATTTCGCGTCAATCCTGACCAGATCGGCATCGTGATGCAGTTCGGCAAATACGTGCGGAAAGCCGAACCAGGCTGGCACCTCAAGTTGCCGCCGCCCATCGAGGAAGTCATCTATCCGACCGTCACGCGTCAGAACGTGCTGGAGATCGGCCGGCGCTCCGGTGACCGCGGACGTTCTTACACTTCGGCGCAGCGGGATGTGCCCGAGGAAAGCCTGATGCTGACCGGCGACGAAAACATCGTCGACGTCGATTTCGTCGTGCGCTGGTCGATCAAACCCGACCGCGTGCAGGACTTCCTGTTCAACATCGAAAAGCCGGAGACGACCGTCAAAGAGGTCGCCGAAAGCGTCATGCGTGAAGTGGTTGGGCAATCCAACATCCAGCCCATTCTGACCGAGGCCCGGCAGAAGACCGAGCAAGACGTGCAGAAGCTGATGCAAAGCGTGCTCGACTATTACGGGTCCGGCATCCGCATCGATCAGGTTCAGCTGCAGAAAGTCGATCCGCCGGAGCAGGTGATCGATGCGTTCCGCGACGTGCAGGCCGCTCGCGCCGATAAAGAGAAGCTGCAGAATGAAGCCGTGACGTACGCCAACAAGATCGTTCCAGAAGCGAACGGCGACGCCGAACGCATTCTGCAGGCGGCGGAAGGCTACAAGCAGCAGACCGTCGCCGACGCCAGCGGACAGGCCGCGCGCTTCCTGAAGGTCTACGAAGAATACAAGAAGGCACCGGACGTCACCCGGCAGCGCATTTATCTCGAGACCATGGAAAAGGTGATGGCGCAGAGCGAGACGATCATCCTCGACCAAAAGACCGGCCAGGGTGTCGTGCCGTTCCTGCAGCTCGATCAAGTTCAGCCTAAACGCTAAGGGAGGCTCTCAACATGCGTGCATTTCTCGCCTTCTTCATGGTCGTGCTGGGCCTCGTCACGGTCGGTGCCTATCTCTCGTTCTTCGTCGTGCAGCAAAACCAACAGGCATTGCTGCTGGCCGTCGGCAAGCCGATCGGCATCATCGATCAACCTGGCCTGCACTGGAAAATTCCGCTGTATCAAACGGTGGAATATTTCGACAAACGCATCCTCGATCTAGAAAGCAAGCCGCAGGAAATCACCGCCTCCGATCAGAAGCGGCTGATCGTCGACGCGTTCGCGCGCTACCGGATCACCGATCCGCTGAAGTTCTTTCAGGCGATCCAGAACGAAGCCGGCGTGCGGCGCACGCTCGGGCCGATCATGGATTCGGCGATGCGGCGTGTACTCGGCGGCGCGACCTTCCAGGAACTCGTGCGCGACAAGCGTGAGGACCTCATGAAGCGGATCGCCAAGCAGGTGAACGAGGAAGGCAAGGCGCTCGGGCTCGAAGTGGTCGACGTGCGCATCAAGCGCGCCGATCTGCCGCCGCAGAATTCCAAGAGCGTGTTCGACCGGATGCGGGCCGAGCGTCAGCGCGAAGCTGCCGAATGGCGCGCTCAGGGCACCGGTGAAGCCAACCGCATTCGCGCCACCGCCGATCGCGAGGCGACCGTCATCAAGGCGGAAGCTACCCGCAAAAGTGAAGTGTTGCGCGGCGACGGCGATGGCGAACGCACCCGCTTGTTCGCCGAAGCCTACAGCAAAGATGCTGAGTTCTTCCGCTTCTACCGCAACATGCAGGCCTACGAAACGGGCATCAAGCCGGGCACCAAGATGGTGATGTCGCCCGACAGCGACTTCATGCGCTTCCTGACCAGTGCAACCGGCGTTGCGCGTCCAAAATGACCGACTTGGTGGTCGGGATCGGCCTCGTGCTGGTGATCGAGGGCCTGTTATGGGCCGCGTTCCCCAGCGCGGGGCGGCAATTGCTGGAGGTC
>JANLYD010000250.1:0-47790 GCA_031365465.1 Hyphomicrobiaceae bacterium | reverse complement strand
GCCGCCGTGGTGAACGATTTCGGCAGCGTCGGCATCGATGCCGAACTCTTTGCGGGCGCTGAAGGTGGCGTCGTCAGTCTCGCCAACGGCTGCATCTGCTGCACGCTCGAAGGAGAACTCCTGCGCACCCTGTCGACGCTGCTCCGACACGAGCCACGACCAGAAGCCATCGTCATCGAGACGAGCGGCGTCGCAGACCCCACTGACATCGTACGTAACCTGATGGATCCCGTTGTCTTCAACGAAGCCCCGCTCGAAACGGTGCTGTGCGTGGTCGACGGCTCGACCACAGGGCCGTTGCACGACCCGCTGTTGCAATCTCAAATCCGGTCGGCGGACGTGATCGCGTTGAGCAAGCTGGATCTAGCGCCCTATGGTCAGACGCAGCATGCCCGAGAGGCTGTTGCGCGCATCAACCCCCGTGCCGCCATCGTCGATGCTTTCAACGGCAAAGTCCCATTGGCGGTCTTGTTTCCGCCCAGCCCTGACGAGCCACCTGTGCCGCGCCAACTCTCCACCCAGCCGGCGGTCGAAGCGCACTACGAAACGATGACGTGGGTCGCTGACCGGCCGGTGTCACTCACCCGCTTCCAGACTGCGATCGATAAGCTCGCGCCACGTCTCGCACGTGCCAAGGGGTTCTTCACCACTGTCGAACATCCCGGACGCCAATTCCTGCTGCAGCTCGCTGGTGCGCGCGCGACAGTGACATCGGCCGGATCGCCGCCATCAGATCGCCCTTGCGTGCGCGTCGTCTTCATCGCCGCTAAGGGCGCCGTATCCTGGACCGAACTCAGCCAGACGATGGACAGCAGCATTTAACACACGGCGGTTTCGCGTGATCTGCGGTTATGGCTGACCTGCAAAGGTCAGCACTACCTCATAGTTTCGCTGCTCGCCGGGTGCCAGCAGCGGCTCGGCCGCTATCGCGCCGTCGGGCGGCCGCGCGCTCGTGCAGGGTTCGAGCGCAAGCACAAAAGCGTGCGGGCGTGGGTCGTGCCACACCTGCAGATGCGGAAGCGTCTGTCCGGAGAAGGCCAGTGCGATGGTGCGGGTCCCCGATGCGAGCAGGCACTGTGCCGGTAGAGTGTGGACCTGATGACTGCGTGCTTGCGGACTTGCTTTGTCGTCGGGGGCGGCCAGTGGCCCCATCACCGTCTCGCCTTGGAACTCAACCGAAGTGCCCGGCGCGATGGCCGGGTATCCGAAGTTGACGTGATACAGCAGCGCATGCCGTTGGGGTTCGCGACCGATGTTCTCGACGCGATCGCGGATGTGCAACG
Organism: Hyphomicrobiaceae bacterium; assembly: GCA_031365465.1. Classification (GTDB taxonomy): domain Bacteria; phylum Pseudomonadota; class Alphaproteobacteria; order Rhizobiales; family Hyphomicrobiaceae; genus JABFRJ01. The sequence continues at coordinate 46,507 of JANLYD010000250.1, read as the reverse complement.
TCGTGCCGCCGATCGGTGCTTCGATGCGGCGGACCAGCCGCAGCGCTTCGGCACCGTGTCGCCACTGCGTGATCTCGCCCTCGCAATAGAGATGCGGCTCCGGCGCGCTCCAGTCTTCGCCACAGGACGTCAATCGCGCCGGCAGAAAAGCCGACCGCCCATGCTGCGGCTGCCCGTCTGCGGGCCAGCGCGTATGATCCAGCCCGCATGTCATCAGGAAGCCGGAAAAGCCGCGGCCAAAGCCGTGACCGCCATCGCCTTCGACGTCGACAAGCGCTGGATGACGGAAGCCCGCCGGACTCTGCCAGGCCACCGGTGTGCCGCGATGCCACAGCGGACCGATATCCATGGCGCGATCGACCAGCGCCCAAAAGTCCAGTCCGCCGCCCGTTGAAAATGCCAACGCCGCAACCCCACGCTCAGGCCCGTCGTCGAGAACGATGCGGCGCACACTTGCAAGCTGACGCAAATCCCCGACCAGCGCTCGCGCTTGAAGGAGGGATGGCTTGCCGGGGGGGCCTGTCATGAGCGACCGCTGCCCGCCGCCGGAAAATCCCGACCCAGCCGCGTGAACGCCTCGGGTGGAGCATGGTTCGACATCATCAGTTGCGCCATCAGCGTGCTCAGACGCGTGATGACGGCGGGATCGTCGATGGCCGCCATCTGACCGGGATCGGTGATGAGGTCGTAGAGCCGCGTCGTGTCTTCGAGCAACGCGCCGGGGCCGTAGACGTCGTACATCGGCGAGCGCTCGATGACCGGCACCTTCAACAGCTTCGCGCCTTTGGTGAAGGGCATCGCCTCGGCGAGGCTGGCGTTAGCCAGTTCCTCGACCGAGAACGGCGCAAAGATGTGATTGGGCATCAGCGTGTACTGGTAGATGTCCTGCTTTCTGAGGTCGGCTGGAAAGCGATGATACGAGTAGCGGCCGTCGGTGATATTCACCGCGCCGCCGAAATAGCCGAACAGCACGCCGTCGCGCGGCGTCCTGTCGTCGAGCAGCGAGATGCCTTCGATGTCGCGGGCGCGCGCAACGCCGTGCAAATCGAGAAACGTCGGGCACAAGTCGGTCGATTGCGTCAGCCGCGAAATGCGCTCGCCAGCCCGTTGCTGTTGGCGGGGATCATGGACGAACAACGGGATGTGGGCGATCTCCTGATAGAGATTCATCCGGTTTTTGGCCCAAAAGTCGTGTTCGCCCAGCAGGAATCCGTGATCGGTGGTGACGACGAGCGCGGTATTTTTCCACAGATCATGGGCATCGAAGTAGTCGAGCAGTTGCCCGAGCAGGGAGTCGCACAGCGCGACGACCGAATAATAGTTGGCGCGCAGTTCCTCGCATTCGTCGGGCAGTTCGTCGACCCGTCCATAACGCGGCCAATCGCGGATCGGCCCCTGCCAGCCGGTCTCGAAAGGCTTCTTGAAACGCGCAGGCGCATGAAACGGCTCGTGGGGATCGAAAGTCTCTATCTGCAGCAGCCAGTCGTCCGCATCCCGATTGCGGTCGAGGAACTCGAACCCGTGCGCAAAACATTGCACGGACGGAAAATCCTTTTCCTCGCGGATGAACTCGCGATTGATGATGTTCTGGCTCTTGTAGTCGCGACGCTCGGTGGAAAACTGGCGTGCGTGATACATCTCGCGCAAGCGGGCCCAATGCGGCTGCACCATCGCCTTCCAGGGATCGCCTTCCTGCCCGCGCACGAACTCATAGGAGTCGTAGCGATTGTGATAGGTCGCGCCGCCGTCTTCCCAGTAGTGAAAGTGATCGGTGACGAGATGGCTGTAGATACCGGCGTGATGCAACAACTCCGGGAACGCGTCGTCGAACGGCTCGAGCGGTCCCCAGCTGCGATGCAGAAACGTCAGCCGGCCGGTGAGCATGTCGCGCCGCGCCGGCATGCACGGCAGCGAACCCACATAGTGATTGTCGTAGATCATCGAGCGCTTCGAGAGCCGGTCGAAATTCGGCGTCGGCACCCGCGTGCCACCATAGGCGCCGAGCATCTGCCGGTTCAGCGAATCGAAGAGGACGAATACGGTCTTCATGGTGCATCCCGTTGCATAACGCTGGAGCGATGGGCTTACTTACTTCACGGCTCCCATCGTCAGACCCTTGACGATGTAGCGTTGGCAGATCAGCAGTAAAATGACGGCCGGGATGATCGACATGGCCGCGCTGGCCGCCATCTGCGTGTACTGAATCTCGAAATCCTGCGCGAACTTTGCGATCGCCACGGGGACAGTCGCTGTGGCCTTGCTGGAGAGCGTCAGCGCAACCGGAAACTCGTTCCACGAAAAGACGAAGCACAGCACCGCGGTGGCAGCCATACCCGGCGCGACGAGCGGCACGATGATCTGCGACAGCAGCGCCGGCGTCGAGGCGCCATCGATGCGGGCCGCTTCTTCCAACTCGCGCGGCACGTCCTGCACGAACACCGCCATCAGCCAGAACGCCGTCGGCAGGTTGAGCGTCGTGTGCGCGAGCACGATGCCGGTCAAGGTGTTATCGAGGCCGAGCGTGCGGAACAGCGTGAACCACGCACCCGCCAGCGTGATCGGCGGGATCATGTTGAACACCAGCAGCCATGCAAGGAACACGTGCGACACCCATCGGGGCCAGCGCATGCGATAGAGCGAATAAGCGCCGAGGGTTGCTGCGGCGAGACTGAGAAACGTGCTGGCCAAGCCGATGATCAAGCTGTTGGAGAAGTTGTGCAAAAACACCGACGTTTTTGAGAACAGCACCTCGTTGAAGCTCGTCAAGTTCGGCGTGAACCAGAAGGCGCCCATGAGAAGCGAAATCTGCGTGCGAAAGCCCGCAGCAATCACCCACGCGACGGGCACCAGCACGAACAGGGCCGCAACCGCCAAGATTGCCTGCACCGGCCAGTTTGCCGCCTGTCGCTGATCCCGGTCACTCATGCCGTCGCCTCCGTTCTCCGGCGTGCCGACATCGACAGGATCAGCAGCAGGGCGACGAGGAAGATGACGGCCACCGACATCGCCGATCCAAAGCCGATGCGGTTCTCGGTGAAAAAGCGCTGGTAGATGGTGAAGCTCAGAACCTCGGTCGCGGTGCCGGGTCCGCCGCTGGTCAGCAGGTAGATCTCGTCGAAAACTTTGAAGGCCACGATGATGCGAAAGGCGAGCGTCACGATGATGGTGGGCATCATCAGCGGTAACGTGATGTGGACCAGTTGCTGAAACCAGCTCGCGCCGTCGATCTTGGCGGCCTCGTAGACATCCTGCGGCAGGGATTCGATCGCTGCGAGGAACAGCAGGAAGCAAAACGGCATCCAGTGCCAGATGTCGACGATGATCACCGACATGAGCGCTGTCGACGCCGACTGCAGCCATTGAAACGGGCCCAAGCCGACAAGGCCGAAAATCTGGTTTATGAGGCCGAAGTCCGGTTGGAACATCAGCTTCCAAATCGCGCCGATCACGATGCCCGGTATCAGAATCGGCAGGATGAAAATGGTGCGGTAGATCACGCGTCCACGGGTGGCATTGCTGGTCAGCAGAGCCAGTGCAAATCCCAGAAACATTTGCCCCGCGACCGCGAACACCGCGAAGACGGCCGTGTTCAGCAGACCAGCCTGAAACAACGGGTCCTGCGGTAGCTTTGCGTAGTGCGCGACGCCCACAGGCTGGTACACGGCCTTTCCGCCGGACCACGAGACATCGAAAAAGCTCAACACGAACAGGTTGACGACCGGGAGCACGCTGAACGCCAGCATGATCACGACGGCTGGCGTGAAAGTCAGCCACCGCCAGCGGCCTTCGCCCTGCATGTCCGAAGCGGCGGCACTTTTTCGTGCCACCGGCAACGTCTCCGGCGTCGCCGTGAGTGACGTCATTTCAGAGGCTCGAGTTTTCCTGTCGCGTAGCCGTACTTGCTCATGACGGTATTGATCTCGGCCGCCATCCCGTTGAGTGCGACGACGCTGGTCAACTCTCCCGCGATCGCTCGGTTGAGACCCAGTTCGAGAATCGCGATCACTTCGCTGGCTTCCGGGAACTGATACGGATTAACCGCGTATTTCAGCGATTCCGCCAACGGCTTCATCCAACGGAACCTGCGTTCTTCAGCGATCGGATCCTTGTACGCTGCGGCATTGATCGGGATGCCGCCGAGCTTTGCGGTGGCAATCTGCGCGTCCCGCGTCTGGAACCAGCGCAAAAACTCGACTGCCGCGCGCTTGCGATCGTCTGGAATATTGCGGGAAACGCCGCCGAGCCAATGTCCGAGTGCTGGTCCAGGCACCACGCCTTCCGCATGCGGCGCAACGGCGAACTCGACCTTGTCGACCACGATCGACTTCGCCGGGTCGTCCATCTGAGACCATGCCGCGACGACCATCATGATGTGCCCGGCATGTCCGGTCACCATGTGCTGAATGACTTCGGCCTGGTCGAACGCTGCGGTTTTCGGATGACCGGCTTCGCGCGCCATACGGATGTAATAGTCGAGCGCGGTCCGGCCCTTCTCGTCGTTGAGCACGATCGAGTAGTCGCCGCCGGGTTGGTTCTTGAAGATGTTGCCGCCCTGGCCATATAGGTAGGGATAGAAATCATAGGCGACGGTATGTGGTCCCCGCGCGCCGCGCTGAACCATGCCGTACATCTTGGGCGGGCTGTGCAGTTTGCGCGCATTCGCCTCCAGTTCGGCGAAGGTCTGCGGAGTCTTGAGGCCAGCTTCCTTGTAATGATCGCCGCGATAGTAGAGCAGCGGGACCAGTGGCGAGATGGGAATCGTCATCAGCTTGCCCGCCGCTGTCATCGCCTTTTTCGCGGGGTCGAAGAATATCGTGTCGCCCAGCGTGTAGACATCGGGATCGAGCTTGAAGCCGGGATCGATCGTCGTGATCGGCTCGACAAAGCCGCCGAAGTACATTTCCGCAAACCAGCCCGAATTCATGATCAGGATATCGTAGAGGCCCGCCGCCGCGCGCACCGAGTTGCGCTGCTTTTCCAGCGAACCCGCGAAAGGGTTGACGTCCAGCTCAACCTTGTTTCCGGTCTGCTTCTCATACAATTCCACGGTCTTGCGGAAGCTTTCGAACCACGGTGACTGGTTGATCACGATGGTGATCGGCGCCACTTTCGCCTGTGCGAACGCAAACTTCGAATGCAGCGCAAACGGCGCCGCCGCCGCGGTTCCGATGAATTCGCGTCGGCTCACGAATCGTTTTGCGGCCTTCGTCATGTCTGTACCCTCCCGGTCTATTCTTGTTCTTTCCTAAGCCTCTCACGAACACGCCATTTCAACAAAGTGCTTCATGACGGTATCGGATGCAGTCCAGCTATGACGTTGGATGGTAAGTGGGATCGTAAGTGCTGCGCTCCGGGGCACTCGACGCAGACTATCTGCAAAAGATGGGCGATGTCCAAGCCGTCTGGCCGTTCGTCTGTCTGAGCCGGACATAGCAATTGTCTCCAGCCTTCATCTCGCCGAGCCGCACATCTCCGTGCCACTGCCATTGCCGAGGCATCGGCAAAGCATGAAAGCGCCAAGCTGGGCTGTCGATGCCGGCGAGGTTGCCGCTCTTTGCCCCCTCGATGAGACGCGCGGCTGGTATCTCGACGTGCTGGCCCGACAATACAGCTTTAATCTTTGAGCCTTCGCGAAGCCGCAAGCGCATGGCCACGCCTTGGGTCGCAGGTGTCGCGTTGTTCGGGTTTGCATCGGCCGTTACGGAAAGTTGCACCGCATTGTTCTCCATGGAGACAGTGGGCAGCGCGTGACCGGTATCGTGGCCTTCGAGCGGCGAGACAATTTCGGCGCCACGAAAACGCGGCTCCACCGCGAGGATTTCGCCATCCTGAATTTCGATGCTGCACTCCCAACGATGACTGCGCTCGCGTGCACCCCATCCGAGTTCGAGATAGAGGATCGTCTCGACGTCGTCTGAGATCGGATTCGGAGTGAGTTCCGGCGAAATCCTGTGCGACAAGCGACCGTTGCGTATGACGTCGATCGCATCGACGAAACCGCCCGCCACAGCTTCAATGCGCAGCCATGCATTGCTTTGCGGTGGGACCATGCCACCTTGAATGACACCGTCGATCGTCACCAAAAGATGACTGTTATCGCCGGTCAGCGCATTCGTTCGACGCGCAATCATCGCGTCCCATAGCGCGGCACGGTCAAGGCTCGCCGCATAAACGCACATACGGCCGTGACCATACGAGCCTGGAAACGCCGAATGATGGTCGGTGTTGCCGACTACGCCGAAGATGTGACCCAAAGCGAGGCCGTGCTGTATGGTCGAGTAACCGTCGACCGGTCCCATGGAGTGCAGATAGCCGCGTTCACCTTCGGAGGTCTCGGCACAGCCGTGCATCGAATACATTTCGACGAATGGTGACAGCGCGGGATCGAATGCCGCCCAGTTGATGCCGCGTGCGCCTTGCCTGTAACCGATGTGATGGGGAAATGCGAAGGCACCGTTCGTGAACTCGGCGCTCAACTTCCTCCGCAGTTCTGCGGGGCTATCGGCAAGAACGAGAGGCGCTGGGTCGATATCTCGGAGAATGACGGTATAATCGCCGTACGCGTTCGAATGAATTTCGTACCCCGGAAAAACAACGAATGCGTCCGCATCAGCACGCGCCAGTTCGGCAAAATGTCCGGGCCAGCGATCCCGCAGCTTGGCAAATCCCTTGACGTGAAAGTCGACGATGTGGGCGACGCTCAGGTCATCGACCGGCATGTCGGGCCAATACGCATGGCCAGTTATCGATACGAAATCCAGTTGCAGCGCAGCGCGTGCGAGTGCGTCGGCGAAACGGCCGTGCCCATAGCTCAGGTCGCAATGATTGTGAATGTCGCCGTAGAAGGGTCGCAGGCCCAATTCCTGGGCTAATGGCATCAAGCGATCTGGCAATCGTGAGCGGATCATGAGGCGCGACCTCGCTCGTCGGGCACCACATTCTGGCGCGTTCCGTTGGCGGCAGCCCGGTAAGCGGCTTCAATCATCAGTAAAGCCGCGCGGCCGTCCGCGATTCCCGCCGCTGGCTCAACGCCAGTCCGCAAGCAGTGTAAAAACCCGATCGCGTTCTGATGGTGAAACTGGCCGAGTTTGAATTGCGGCGTAACGGCAATCACGTCCCAACGCTTGCCATCCGGCCCATCGCTCGACACACGCAGATAGCCGCCATCGGTAATGTCACGTGACGCCAGATCGACGCCGGACAGCAGCGCGGTTGCCTTTGTGCCGTAGATCTCGATCGACGTGTCAGCAGCTGAAAACAAAAACGAAGCGGTCAGTTCCGCCGTCATCCCGTTGGGGTAGCGAAACACGGCAACCGCCGTTTCGTCGACGGCAAGGCCGGCAACCGGCGACGTTGTCTCCGCCGACACGGTCGAGGGCAGACCAAAGAACCAGTGCAGCAAATCAGCGCCGTGTACGCCTTCATCGAGCAACGCGCCGCCTCCGCTTTTGCCTCTATCGACGTACCAGCGTTGAGCGAAATCGGCCTCGAGGCCGTAAAAATGACCGTGTCGAATGCGTACGTGATGGATGCGCCCGAGACGGCCCTCATCAACCAAATTTTTGAGCGCATGCGACGCAGGGTCGAAACGCTTTGGAAAACTCTGCATGAAAAGCACGCCGGCTTCAGCAACTGCGGCCGCCATAACGTCGGCTTCGGCTACAGTGCGGGCGGTGGGCTTCTCGCACAAAATTGCGCGACCTGCCGCGCAGGCCGCGCGCGTGAGTTGCGGATGCGTTATGGTTTCCGAGCAGATGGCAACGGCGTCGCAACCCGCGAGTGCCGTGACCAGGTCGGGTTCGAACGCGAGGTGAAATCGGCTGGCCGCTTCCTGTCCCCGCGAGACATCGTCATCCCAAATGCATGATATCCTGGCTTGCGGATCGGCAAGGAACGCCTCGGTCCAGAAATTCGCATGATAGTGCGCGAAGCTCAACATGGCGATGCGGGGTGCGGCGATCATAGCATCCTCAAATGGGCTCTACAGCGACGCGCGCACCGGCGCTTTCAGCCGAACGGGCGATCGCCTCGACGACAAGCAGGCTGTGCAGGCCGTCCCGTCCCGTCGTCGTCTTGGGGCTGGACCCAAGCAGCCCGTCGACCCACTGCTGATGATGGCGACGTCCCAGCGGCGCGTCGCTGATGTCATGGCTTTTCCATTCCGGAGTGCCGGTGCGTGCAGACGCCAGCCGTCCGCGTTCCGTGCGCAACCAGAGAGTTCCTGCCGTGCCATAGATTTCGAGTCGAAAGCGGTCAGTCCCGGCGACCTCGATCAATGACATGTCGTGATGCACCAGCGGTCCATTGTCGATTTCGTAGACGGCAACAGCGGTGTCTGGGTTCTCGACTGTGATCACGCGCCCATCGCGCAAGCGACGTTGCGCGACAAGCGTCGCAGTGCGCGCCGATACCGAGTTTATCGGTCCAAACAAATGGCTGATCAGATCGATGCCGTGCGTACCAAGCTGCAATACGACGCCAGCGCCGACCACGTCTTTGCGAAAGAACCAATCGCCCCAGTCCGGACCCGGCGTGGCGTTGCGGATGCGCACCGACGTTACGCGGCCGATTGCGCCGTCTTCGATCAGCGTGCGCGCGGCGTCGATTTCTGCGAAATACCGATGCATCCAACTGACTTGCAAGTCGCGTTTGGTTTCGGCCGCCACCGCGAGGATGCGCCGGCAAGCTGCCGATGTCGGTGCCATCGGCTTTTGAAGCAAAACATCACAGCCCGCACGCATGGCCTCGATAGCCATCGTCTCGTGGCTGTCGTCCGGCGTAGTTATGACGACGGCATCGACGTCCGGCCGCCGGATCGCGGCTGCCACGTCTGTCGTCGCGTCCGGTACGCCGCGCCGAAGAGCTACGCTACGAGCCTTGTCCAGAGTACGGCTGGCGACGACACGGACGGTCGCGCCGGACACGCCGGAAAGACCACCGAGGTGGTAGTCGGCAATCGATCCCGCGCCGATCAAGGCGATACCAAGGTTTGACATCGTCACCTAGATCTCTGCTGCCTTCGATCTCGACGTGCGCCGGGTCAGCCGCCCCGACGGCCGCCGTGAACCCGCATTCCATGGGATTTTGTCGAGGTTGGCAATCGGTCTCGGATTCGGACCGCTTGCGCTCCGATCTCACTCTGCGGCAGGCACCACCGATTGCCACTGAGCCACGGCTGCGCGACCGCCGTCCGAGAGGGCATAGACACCGCGCGTCTTGCGATAAAACCAGCCGTAGACGTTGCGGCGTAGTATTTTTGCAGCGTCGGGAAAGTTCGGCTTCAGGTCGCGCGGACGCGACGGGGCGAGTGCCAACGCTTCAGCGCACGCCATCGCCTGTTGCCTGTATGCGGTCATGATCGGCTTTCGCGTGCTGCCGCCAGAAGCTGGATCACCTTGCCGGCGCCGATGCTCGTCGACAATCCGCGACCGGCGTTTGGCATTGCTGCGGGGCCGCCATGGCACCGGGTCAACCAAGGGTTCGACTTTGCCGGACGCCGTCACGGTCAAAAGTCCGAAACCCAGCAGCCGGCAGAGCTTTTTCACGCGTGGGTCGGCTTCGCGGCCGCGACCGCGCTTGGACGCGCGGATCGCCAGCCAAACCTCGTCGCATACCGCTGTCCGATCGACGCCCTGCAGAACTAGCTCCAGGCTGAACGCGAGTTTCAGTTCGCAAATCACCAGCGCTGCTGGCAGGCCTTGATCGAGCGCCACCACATCACAGCTACAGATTTCGCCCTTGACCTCGAAGCCCAGCTTTTCGAGGAATCGTTTGACGGGCAAATACAGGCTCGTTTCCATGGCGCGTTTGTCCGTCGTCGGCGTCCGTGCTGGCGCTTTAGACAGGATTCGCGCGGATTGTCAGCCATTCGCCGACGTGTTCGCCGGATCAATCCTGCAACAGCAGCCGGTCGGCGGGGCAGGTGAAGTGCCAGCGAAAGCCGCGATCGGCATAGGTGGCATCCACTTCGGCCGAAAGGCTGACGCGGACCATCTGCTGGGTCACCGTGGTGCCAAAGCCTCGGCGGGTCGGTGTCGCCACGCGCGGACCATTAGATTCCTGCCACGTGAATTCGAGACGGCGATCATTTGGTGTGCCCGTTTTCATATATCCGAGCCGCCAGCTGATTGCGATTTCACCGACGTCGTTGGACAGGCCGCCATACTTGCTCGCGTTAGTCGCGAGTTCGTGCAGCGCCATGCCGAGCGTCTGGGCTGCGGCGGGAGAGAGCCGCACGGCGCCTCCTGTGATATTGATGCGTGTGCCGATAAGATCCTTGAAATGGGACAACTGCGCGCGCACGAGATCGATGAGATTCACGCCCGTCCATTCATGACTGACGAGCAGATCTTGACTGATAGCGAGTGCATGCACACGATCGCTGAACCGTTTCACGAAGGGTTTTGCATCGTTGCCGGCGGTCTGGCGCGCGACGGCCAGCACCAGCGCCAGCAGGTTTTTCGAGCGATGATTGACCTCCTGCATCAGCAGAAGGACTTGCTGCTCATGCTGTTTGTGCTCGGTGATATCGCGTACGAGGCCATATAACCGGCGGTGGCGGCCGCTGTGGTGGACTTCGGCGGCCGAGGCGATCCACCGGGTCGACCCATCTGGGTGAATGACGCGGGCTTCCACGCGGAGCGGTGCACTGGTTTCGATCGCATCGTGCAATGCGGCAGCGACGCGCGCCTGATCTGCCGGATAAATCGCCGCCAAGATGCTCGCCTGTGTCGCCGGCGCTCCGACTGCCAGGCCATGCAAATCCAGCGCTCGGTCAGACGCAATGAACTCGCCGGTGTCCAGAACGATCTCCCAAGTGCCGGCGCCGGAGGCTTCGAGGGCGAGACGCAGCCGCTCTTCGCTGCGGCTGAGGTCGGTCAAAACTACGCAGTTGATGATCTCGACATCGATCCTGAGCGCCGCCGACGACGCATGACACTCGACGTGTGTGCCATCAGGTCGATTGAGGCTCAAATCGCAGCCAGCCGATCCCGCTTCCGACAGCAACGGCGCCACTTCGTCGGGGGATATGAATCGAGAGAGCGACGTTCCGACAAGCTGTTCGCGCGCAACGCGGGTCAATGTCGAAAACGCGCGATTGCAATAGACGATGACACCGCCAGAGGTGACGGACAGCGCCGCCTCGTGCATCTGCTCGATGATCTGGCGATAGGGTTCGGTGGCGTCCTGCAGCGTGTAGGTCTGCGCGCCCGATGCACCGTGCACGACGATCGCGTCGACCTCGCCGCTGCGGATCGCATGCAATGTCTGCTCTGCTTCCGCTAACCGCTGCCGGGTCTGCGCGAGTTCGTACTCAAGCGCGATTGTCTGCGCGTGACCCGGCATCAGCCCCCCATTATCGTGAGCCGCAGTGCGTCGGTGTTGGAGAGATCGCCAAGCGCGTAGCGGACGGGTTTGGGAGATTTGCGGACGAGAGTCGGGGCGGCGATGATCTGATCGGCTTCGGCGCGCGCCGGATGGGTGTAAAGGTCGACCAATTCGATGACGAATTGGCCGGCCAATTCGCTGTCGCAGAAGCGACGCAAGTTTGCGATGGCGCGGAGAGACCGTGCCGTCGCGCCCGTCACGAACAGCGTCAACTCGTAATGCATCATTGGCGTGGGGGCTGGATCAACCATGTCTGTTCGGCGTGTTGGGGCGCAGATCGAGGCCGACGAGGACGCGTTCTTCGTTCGAGAGGTCACCGATGATTTTGGTGATCGGTTCAGGCAAGCGTCGCACCAGCGTCGGCACTGCGAGGATCTGGTCGCCTACTGCCAACTGCGGCCGCTGCAACAGGTCGATGACTTCGATCGAATAGCGGCGTCCGTCCATGTGAGTGTCGCAAATCCGTTTGAGATTGGCCAAGGCTCGCACCGACTTGGCGGTTTGGCCGGCGATGTACAATCGCAGATTCCATTCCTCGCTTGGAGCCTCTGGCGTGGGCGCGGCTGCCGTTTGCGCGATGATTTCCGACTCGCTCATGGCGCTTCTTTCCGCTTGGAAACCGCAACGCCATCGGCACCGATGGTCAGTTGCCGCACGTCGGCGGAGTGCGCCATACCGCGAGACTTCGCAATGTAGATCCGGCGTTCGAGTTCTTGCCGCTGCCGCATGTTCTTCAACACGATCCAGGTATCCATCAGCGAGGAAATATTGAGGTCGGTGGCGTCCTCATCACCTTGTGTCGACAGAAACATCGTGGTGATGCCCGACGATTTCAGGCTGTCGATGAGACGCAGAACCATCATTTGAGATTGCCCGATGGTGCCGCTGGCCTGCAGCGCCGACAACGGGTCGACGACCACGACGGTCGGACGAGCCGTCTGGATGTCACGGAGTATGTTGGCGAGATGCGATTCGAGGCCCTGAAAACTTGGACGCATGGCCCTGATGTGCAGTCGCTTCGCGTCGATCAGCGGTTGCAATTGGATGCCGATCGAGCCGACATTGCGGACCAGTTGTGGTTCCGATTCCTCGAATGCGAACAGCATGCAATGCTCGCCCCGACGCGCAGCCGATGCGAGGAATTGAGCGCCGATGCTGGTCTTACCGGATCCAGGTCCACCACCGAGCAGAATGCTACTGCCTTTGTAAAATCCGCGCCGGTCCAACATCTCGTCGAGGCCCGGTAGACCAGACGAAATGCGTTCGTTCGACACCGCGTGTGCCAATCCAACTGATGTCACCGGCAGCACGGCAACACCGGTCGTGTCGATCAGGAAGGGATACTCGTTGCCTCCGTGCGCGGAGCCGCGGTACTTCACGACACGCAGCCGCCGCGTCGCCATCTCATCGACGACACGCAGGTCGAGCGCTATGACGCAGTCGGACACATATTCTTCGATGCCGTGGCGGGTGAGCGTTTCGCGACCGCGTTCCGCCGTGATGACCGTCGACAAGCCGCGCTTCTTCAACCATTCGAAGAGGCGCTTCAACTCGCTGCGCAACACCTGTTCGTTCGGCAGACCTGCGAACAAGGTGTCGATGCTGTCCAAGAAAACCCGCTTGGCGCCGATGCGATCGACGGCGTGGCCGATCCGGATGAACAATCCTTCCAGATCGAAATCGCCGGTTTCGACGGTAGCTTGGCGGTCGATGTCGACGTGGTCGATCACGATCTGGTCGCGCTGGCGAAGGCCGCTCAAATCGAGGCCTAGCGACGCGCTGTTGACCTCCAGATCCGATGGAGTTTCGTCGAAGGAAACAACCACGCCGGGTTCATTGTCGACCTCGGCTCCGTGCACCAGAAACGAGATGCCGATCATGGTCTTACCCGTTCCGGGGCCACCACAAACCAGCGTCGGCCGCCCCGCGGGCAAGCCGCCACCCGTGATCTCGTCCAAGCCAGAAATGCCGCTGGCTGCTTTTTTCAATATCGTCAACGTCACCCCTCCGGCTCGCGACGCAGGCCGCGAATGGCGTAAACCAACTAAACTCGGATCGGCGGGTTTGGTTCACGGTGCTGGCAAACAAAACACGGTTGGGCGGTTGACGGTGATTTTGGCCGGCCAAGCGGCGATCGGGTCGCCGCACGTCCCGGTGAAGGCTTGGCAGCGCTCGCGGTTTGGTACACGCTGTGGCATGAGAGCCGAGAAGCTGAGTTGGAGGGCTGAATGTCTTGTATGAAACGAACGTGGTGGATGGCTGCGGTCAGCGTGGTCGCAGTGGCGGTCGCCTCGCCTCTGGCGGCGAAGACGCTGGTGTATTGTTCCGAGGGGTCGCCTGAAAATTTCACGCCTGCGCTGAATACGACGGGCACCAGTTTCGATGCGGCGCGGCCGGTGTTCGATCAGCTGATTGAATTCAAGCGCGGTTCGGCCGAACTCGTGCCTGGGCTCGCGGAAAGCTACGAGGTCACTCCGGATGGCCTGACGATCACGTTCAAGCTGCGAAAAAACGTGAAATTTCATGCCGGTGTGAACGGATTCACGCCCACCCGCGATTTCAATGCACAAGACGTGCTGTGGTCGTTCGAGCGGCAAAGCAAGCCTGACCATCCGTACGCGAAAGTGTCGGGCGGCAAGTACGATTACTTCGCCGACATGAAAATGGCGACGTTGGTCAAAAGCTGGGAAGCGGTGGACGACTACACCGTCAAGATGACTCTCAGCGAGCCGAGCGCGCCGATGCTGGCAAACTTGGCGATGGACTTCGCGACGATCCAGTCGGCTGAATATGCCGCGTTCTTGTCGAAGGCTGGGAAGCCCGAGCAATTCGATCAGATCCCGGTCGGAACGGGTCCGTTCTCGTTCGTGGCGTATCAGAAGGACGCGGTGATCCGCTACAAGAAGAACGCCAACTACTGGGGCGAGCAAGCGATTGTCGACGATCTCGTCTACGCGATTACGCCCGATCCAACGGCGCGTTATTCCAAGCTCAAGGCAGGCGAGTGTCATCACGCGATTGCGCTCAGGCCGGCCGATATCAAGGAAGTGGGTAACGATCCGGCTCTGAAGCTATCGAACCAGTCGGGTCTGAATATCGCCTATTGGGCGTTCAACACGCAGAAAAAGCCGTTCGACGACAAGCGCGTGCGGCAGGCGTTCAACATGGCGATCGACAAGGCGGCCATCATCCGCGACATCTACCTCGGTTCGGGGCAGGCGGCGAAGAACCTGATCCCCCCGACGCTGTGGGGCTACAACGATGCGGTCGTCGACTACCCATTCGATCCGGAGAAGGCGAAGGCGCTGCTGAAAGAAGCGGGCGTCACCACGCCGCTTGAAATCGATCTCTGGTACATGCCGGTGCAACGGCCGTACAACCCCAACGCCAAGGGCATTGCGGAAATGATGCAGGCTGATCTCGACAAGATCGGCGTCAAGGCGAAGTTGATCACCTATGAGTGGGGCGAGTATCGCAAGCGGGCGCAGCAGGGCGAGCACATGACCGCGCAACTCGGCTGGACCGGCGACAACGGCGATCCAGACAATTTCTTCTTCCTGCGCGGTTGCGCTGCGGCGCGTGCAGGCGGTCAGAACCTCACCAAGTGGTGCAACAAAGAGTACGACGATCTGCTCACACAAGCGCAGAAGCTGACCAAGCCCGAAGAGCGGGCCGAGCTTTATAAGAAGATGCAGGTGATCGAGAAGGAGGAGGCGCCGGACTTCAAGATCGCGCACTCCATCGTCTACGAATCGATGCGCAAGGAAGAAGAGGGCTTCAAGCAAAGCCCACTCGGCGGCCATCACTTCAAGGGCGTCGATATCAAGTAATGCAAGCGGCGGTGATTAGGTTCTGCCTAGGGTCGAGAGGCGCGCCGGTCCAAAAACTGGCGCGTCGGCGGTTAACGTGACTGTCATCCCGTGTGCGTCGCAGCACACTTGTGGTGCGGCGCCGCTGCAGGCTGCACTGCGCACGGGATGACACCGAACATAGGAGCCGAGCGTACCGACAGATGTTACCCTATCTATTGAAGCGGCTTGCTCTGACGGTGCCGACTTTCATTGCGCTGATGTTCTTGACGTTCGTGGCGATCCGCTTGGTGCCGGGAGATCCGGTGGAAGTTCGCACGGGCGAGCGTGGCATCAGCGCCGAGCGACTGGCTGAGTTCAGACATCAGCTGGGGCTTGATCAGCCGGTCTCGAAACAGTTTGCCGACTATGTCTGGGGGCTGCTGCACGGCGATTTCGGCACGTCGGTGGTCACCAACGAAAAAGTGCTGCACGAATTCTTCACGCTGTTTCCAGCCACCGTCGAACTATCGCTGTGTGCGATGCTGCTGGCGGTTTTCATCGGCGTGCCTGCGGGTGCGTTCGCCGCCGTCAAGCGCGGCAGCTGGTACGATCAGACTCTGATGGCGCTGTCGGTCGCCGGGTTCTCGATGCCGATCTTCTGGTGGGGCCTGCTGCTGATCATGCAGGTGGCGGTCAAGTGGGGGCTGGTGCCGGTCGGCGGGCGCATCGATCCGATCAAGTATTACTTCGACGCCAAGACCGGGTTCATGCTGATCGACAGCGTCTTGTCGGGGCAGGCCGGCGCGTTCAAAGATGCTGTGCGGCATCTGATTTTGCCGACGATCGTGCTGGGCACGGTGCCGCTGGCGATCATCGCGCGCATGACGCGCTCGTCGATGCTGGAAGTGCTGAGCGAGGATTATGTGCGGACGGCACGTGCCAAGGGGCTGGCGCCGACGCGGGTGTTCGGGCTGCACGCGCTGCGCAACGCGCTCATTCCGGTCATTACCGTCATCGGGCTGTCTACCGGTGGTCTCATGGCGGGTGCGGTGCTGACGGAGACGATCTTTTCGTGGCCCGGTGTCGGCAAGTGGCTGATCGAGGCGATCGGGCGGCGTGATTATCCGGCGCTGCAGGGCGGCGTGTTGCTGGTGTCGGCCATCGTGATCTTCGTCAACGTTGCCGTCGATGTGCTCTATGGCGTCGTCAATCCGAGAATCCGCCATGGACAGTGACTCCGGCAACATTTCCGCAGGTGTACTCCCCGGTGGTTCGATTATGGCACCCGGCGGGCCAGCGGCCACGGGCCTTCGCGCACCCGGCGGCTTTTCGGCGTTCTGGTCGTCGTTCTCGGAGAACAAGGGCGCGGTGCTGGGGCTTGCTGTTTTGACCGTCATCGTCGTCGTGGCCGTGTTCGCCGAGGTGTTCGCGCCGCACAATCCGCTCATCCAGTTCCGCGACGCGGTGAAGGTGCCGCCGGTGTGGGAGGCGGGTGGCTCCTGGCGCTACGTGCTGGGCACCGATGGCCTCGGTCGCGATATGCTGTCGCGACTGATCTACGGCGCGCGCGTGTCGCTGTTCATCGGCATGATGGTGATGATCGTGTCGTTCGTGCTGGGCGTCGTGCTGGGACTGCTGTCGGCATTTTCCGGAGCGCTCGTCGATACCGTGATTTCGCGCGTGATGGATCTCATCATGTCGGTGCCGGGTCTGGTGCTCGCAATCCTGATCGTGGCGGTGCTCGGCCCCAGCCTGTTCAATACGATCACGGCCGTTACGGTGGTGTTTTTGCCGCGCTTCGTGCGTTTGGTGCGGGCCTCGGCGATGGCAGAACTCGGCAAAGAATACGTGACGAGTGCGCGGGTTATCGGTGTATCCAAGTTGCGGCTGATGTTCGTCACGGTGCTGCCAAATTGTCTGGCACCGCTGATCGTGCAGTCGGCGCTCGGTGTTTCGGAAGCGATTTTGGAGGCGGCGGCGCTGGGTTTTCTCGGTCTCGGGGCGCAACCGCCGACGCCGGAATGGGGCGCGATGCTGGCGGATGCACGCGAGTTCATTCGATCGAACCCGTGGATCGTCACGATGCCCGGGGTGGCAATCCTGATCACCGTGGTGTCGATCAATCTGATGGGTGATGGCTTGCGCGATGCGCTCGACCCCAAGATGCAGAGATCGTGACGATGGCTCAGCCGCTGCTCGAAATCCGCAATCTGACGGTCACGTTCGCGACGCGCGGCGGTCAGTTTCGCGCTGTGGACGGCATCGACCTGAGTGTCGGTGCGAACGAAGTGCTGGCCATCGTCGGTGAGTCGGGCTCGGGAAAATCGGTGGCGATGCTGGCTGTCATGGGCCTGTTGCCATGGACCGCGACGGTGACGGCCGACGCGATGAACTTTCTCGGCACCGATCTGAGGTCGCTCGGTTCGAAGGAGCGGCGGCGCATCATCGGGCGCGATATCGCGATGATCTTTCAAGAGCCGATGTCGTCGCTCAATCCGTGTTTTACGGTCGGCTTCCAAATCGGTGAAGCGTTAGCCGTGCACTTGGGGCTGAACAAGGCCGCGCGAAAAGCCAAGTCCATCGCGCTACTCCAGCAGGTTGGGTTGACCGATCCGGAGCGGCGGCTGCGGGCGTTTCCGCATCAATTATCGGGCGGCATGAGCCAACGGGTGATGATCGCGATGGCGCTGGCGTGCGGGCCCAAGTTGCTGATCGCGGACGAACCATCGACGGCGCTCGACGTCACCATCCAGGCGCAAATTTTGGATCTGCTGCTGAAGCTCAGACAAGACACCGGCATGGGGCTCGTGCTGATCACGCACGACATGGGCGTGGTGGCCGAAACCGCAGACCGCGTGACGGTGCAATATGCCGGGCAACAAGTCGAAGAAAACGGCGTCGCGGAACTGTTTGCGGATCCCCACCACCCCTACACGTTCGGGCTGTTGGCTGCCCTGCCGGAACGGGCGACCGGCCGTCGATTGCCAGCTATCGCTGGCGTTGTTCCGGGCCAGTTCGATCGTCCCGCCGGATGTTTGTTTTCCCCGCGGTGTGCCTTCGTGCAGCCGGCCTGCATCGTCGAGGTGCCCGCGCGCGCTTCGGCCAATCTCGGTCGCGCGAAATGTCTGACGCCGTTGCATGATGGTGTGCCGACTGGCCTACAACGGGTGCCGGCATGACGGTGGTTCTCGAGGCTCGCGATCTGGCGCGCACGTACGACGTCTCGCGCGGGCTGTTCGCAAAGCCGTCCGTGGTGCAGGCGCTGTCGGGCGTGTCGTTCAAGCTGGAGGCTGGGAAGACGCTGGCCGTAGTCGGCGAGTCGGGTTCCGGCAAGTCGACCATGGCGCGGCTGGTGACGATGATCGAGCCGCCGACTGCGGGACAATTGTTCATCGACGGCAAGGATGTGACGGCTGCGGACGAGGCCGAAAAACAGGCGCTACGGCGGCGCATTCAAATGGTGTTTCAGAACCCGTACGGCGCGCTCAATCCCCGGCAGAAGATCGGCAAGGCTCTGGAAGAACCGCTGCTGGTGCATACGCCGATGACGGCTTCCGAGCGCACGGATGCGGCGCGAACCATGATGACGCGGGTGGGCTTGCGGCCGGAGCACTACGATCGCTATCCGCACATGTTCTCAGGCGGGCAGCGACAGCGCGTCGCCATCGCACGGGCGCTGATGTTGCGACCGCCGATCCTGGTGCTGGACGAGCCGGTGTCGGCGCTGGACGTGTCGATCCGCGCGCAGGTGCTGAACCTGCTGGCGGAACTGCAGGAAGAATTGGGCACTGCGTATCTCTTCATCAGCCACGATCTGTCGGTCGTCCGGCACATCGCGGACACGGTGATGGTGATGTATCTCGGGCGGGCGGCCGAATTGGGCGATCGCGACGTCATCTTCGGGCAGGCGCGGCATCCCTACACGCGTGCGCTACTGTCGGCGACGCCGTCAGCCGATCCGGCCGCGAAGGCAAAGAAAGAGCGGATCATTCTCGAAGGCGAGTTGCCATCGCCGTTCGCTCCACCAAGCGGTTGTGCCTTTCATCCGCGCTGCCCGATTGCAATTCCGAAGTGCTCGGTCGACCGTCCGGCCATGGACGGCAGCCACCACGCATCGGCGGCATGCTGGCGTGCCGGCGATCATTCCGTGCAACCCATTTCGTTGATCTGAGTTTGATTTGAGTGCGCGCATTTCGGTGCGCTTATTTTTTGAGCAGCGGCGCTTTACTTGGCTGTTTTATTTGCAGTCGTTGCCACCAAGGTCGCCTTGCCGGTCGGCAGCTACTCAATGACTGATTTATAAAAATATTCTGAAACAATGCGTTGTGCAAAATTCCGGTCGCTTCGCCGGAGTTGGCGCGTGCCTTGCTGATGACAGATCGCGGTTAACAAACCGTTCGTCATTTGCTTGGAGATTTCAATGTCGTTTACCAGACGAACCCTGATGGCGGGGGCTGCGTTGCTTGCAGCGTCATCGTTCAATGTCTCGGGGGTGTTGGCTCAAGACACCATCAAAGTCGGCGTGCTGCATTCGCTTTCGGGCACTATGGCCATCAGTGAAACGACGTTGAAAGACGTCATGTTGATGCTGATCGAAGAACAGAACAAAAAAGGCGGATTGCTCGGCAAGAAGCTGGAAGCCGTCGTCGTCGACCCGGCCTCGAACTGGCCGCTGTTCGCCGAAAAGGCACGCGAGCTGATCTCGCAGCAGAAGGTTGCCGCGGTATTCGGCTGCTGGACGTCAGTGTCGCGCAAGTCGGTGCTGCCGGTGTTCAAAGAGCTGAATTCGATCCTTTTCTACCCTGTGCAGTACGAGGGTGAAGAATCCGAGCGGAACGTGTTCTACACGGGCGCTGCGCCGAACCAGCAGGCCATTCCAGCCGTCGACTATCTGATGAGCAAGGACGGCGGATCGGTGAAGCGTTGGGTACTCGAAGGCACCGACTACGTCTATCCGCGCACGACCAACAAGATCCTCGAAGCGTACTTGCTCGCCAAGGGCGTCGCCAAGGACGATATCTCGGTCAACTACACGCCGTTTGGCCATTCCGATTGGCAGACGCGCGTTGCCGCGATCAAGAAATTCGGCTCCGAAGGCAAGAAGACCGCCGTCGTTTCGACCATCAACGGCGATGCGAACGTTCCGTTCTACAAAGAGCTGTCGAATGCCGGCGTGAAAGCGACCGACATTCCGGTGGTGGCATTCTCGGTGGGTGAAGAAGAGCTCGCAGGCGTCGACACCAAGAACCTCGTCGGCCATCTCGCCGCATGGAACTACTTCATGTCGGTGAAGGACCCGAAAAACGCCGAATATATCGCCAAGTGGCAGGCGTTCACCAAGAACCCGAAGCGCACGTTCAACGATCCGATGGAAGCCCACGTGATCGGTTTCGCAATGTGGGTCAAGGCTGTCGAGAAGGTCGGTTCGACCGATGTCGACAAGGTGATCGCGGCGTTGCCGGGCATCGAAGCGCCGAACTTGACGGGCGGTGTGTCGAAGATGCTTGCCAACCATCACATCACCAAGCCTGTTCTGATCGGCGAAATCCGCGCAGACGGCCAACTCGACACGGTTTGGAAAACTCCGGGTCTGGTTGAAGGCGCTGCCTGGTCGCCGCATCTCGAAGGCTCCAAGGATCTGGTTGCCGATTGGGTCGACAAGAAGTGCGGTAACTTCAATACCAAGACGAGCAAGTGCGGCGGCTAATTGCCGATACGCTCCATCCAGTGATAAAGCGTGCGGCGGCTCGACGAGTGCGCCGCACGTTGCTTCGTAAGATTACCGCGTCTGTTCGTGCGCGCTGGGGAACGAGTTTGTACATAATGCGAAAATCGAGCGTAGCACTGGCCGTCTTGGTGATGATGCTGGCGCTGATGCCAGCGATCGACGGACCTAAAGCTGCAACGTCGCTGGATGCGGCAATCGATAAATTTTTGACCGATAGTTTTCCCGACACCGACTCCGCTGTCGCGGACGTGGTGGGTTCTGGCGCACCGCAAGCGCCGGCTATTCTTGATGCGCTGGCCGAACGGCGTTTGATGTTTTCGGTTGCCAACAAGGCCGTCACTTACAGGGATGCGGCAGGAAAAGTCTTCGATGCGCGGTCGGGTGCGCCCGTACCGGCTGAGGCCGCAGACGCCCAACTCGTGCGTGTCAACAACAGGCTGCGCAGCACGATTGCCGCTGCCATCGGCACGTTGACGCTGCTGTCGCCGGACCCGGCGAAGCGCCTGTCGGCTGCCGAATCGGTCTTCAAGTCGCGTGATGCGGCGTCGCTGCCGGCGCTGGAGGCGGCAATGGCCGTCGAAACGTTGCCGAACGTGAAACGCGCTTTTGCGAGTGCCCGCGCTTCGGCGCTGTTGGCGCAACCGGATGCAGATCGGGCGCAACAAGTGGCGGCGGTCGCAACGCTGGCCGAACGCGGTGACCAAGACGCGATGGCGTTGCTGCGGGGGGTTGCGGCGACCGCGCCGGTGCCGGAAGTCAAGCAAGCGGCCGAAATCGCCATGACGGCCGTGGAGCGCAAGCTGCGCGTCATCAATGCGGTGCAGAACGTCTACTACGGGCTTTCGCTCGGCTCGGTGCTGCTGCTGGCGGCGATCGGGTTGGCCATCACGTTCGGGGTCATGGGCGTCATCAACATGGCGCACGGCGAAATGGTGATGCTGGGCGCGTACACGACGTTTGTGGTGCAAGAGCAGTTCAAGGCCCATGCGCCGACGTGGTTCGACTGGTCGCTGCCGGTGGCCATTCCGTTGGCGTTCCTGGTGTCGGCAGTGGTCGGCATCGCCATCGAGCGCGGTATCATCCGGTTTCTCTACGGCCGACCGCTCGAGACATTGCTGGCCACGTGGGGTGTCAGTCTTATCTTGCAGCAGGCCGTGCGAACGATTTTCGGGTCGAGCAATCGCGAAGTCAGCGCGCCGTCGTATATGTCAGGTGCGTTCGAAGTGGGTGGATTGGCGATTACCTACGGGCGCATGTGGATTATCGTGTTCACACTCGTGGTCTTCGTGTCGCTGTTGGCCATGCTGAAGTTAACTCCATTGGGCCTGCAGATGCGGGCGGTGACGCAGAACCGGCGCATGGCCGGCGCGATGGGTATTCGCACGAACTGGATCGATGCGATGACGTTCGCACTCGGGTCGGGTATCGCGGGCATCGCGGGCGTGGCGCTCAGCCAAATCGACAACGTGTCGCCCAATCTCGGGCAGAGCTACATCATCGACAGTTTCATGGTGGTGGTGTTCGGCGGCGTCGGAAACCTCTGGGGCACACTGGTTTCTGCGTTCACGCTCGGTATCGCCAACAAGCTGCTCGAGCCTTATGCCGGAGCGGTGCTGGGCAAAATCTTTATTCTGGTGGCGCTCATTCTCTTCGTGCAGAAGCGGCCGCGCGGGTTGTTCGCCCTCAAGGGCCGGGCGGTGGAAGCATGATCGTCTCATCGCTTATCGCACGGGGCAGTACGGCGTCTGAAGTTGCGTCGCGCATCTTCATCGGGGTGCTGACGTGCGGTATCTTTCTTGTGCCGGTGCTGCATCTGCTGGTGCCGGAAGGATCGTTCCTGCATATGCCGACATACGCGGTGGCGTTGCTGGGTAAGTACATTTGCTTCGCCATCCTCGCGTTGGCGCTGGATCTGGTGTGGGGTTATTGCGGCATTCTCAGCTTGGGCCACGGCGCTTTTTTTGCGCTCGGTGGGTATGCGATGGGCATGTACCTGATGCGGCAGATCGGGTCGCGCGGGGTGTACGCCAATCCCATTCTGCCCGATTTCATGGTGTTCCTGAACTACAAGGAGTTGCCGTGGTTCTGGCAGGGCTTTCATTCATTCCCGTTTGCATTCTTCATGATCTTGTTCGTGCCTGGCGTGCTGGCGCTGGTGTTCGGGTGGCTGGCGTTTCGCAGCCGGGTGACAGGCGTTTATCTGTCGATCATCACGCAGGCACTGACTTATGCGCTGCTGCTGGCGTTCTTTCGCAACGACATGGGTCTGGGCGGCAATAACGGATTGACCGATTTCAAGGACATCGTCGGCTTCACGGTGCAGGCGCCGGGGACGCGAGCGGTGCTGTGCGCGCTGTCGCTGGCGACGCTGCTGGGATCGTTCCTGTTCGCGCAGCGACTGGTGAATTCGACTTTCGGCAAAGTGCTGATCGCCATTCGCGATACGGAATCGCGGACGCGGTTCCTCGGCTATCGCGTGGAGAACTACAAGCTGGCGGCGTTCGTCGTCTCCGCAATGATGGCGGGCGTAGCGGGTGCGCTCTATGTGCCGCAAGTGGGCATCATCAATCCGAGCGAATTTGCGCCGGCCAACTCGATCGAAGCGGTGATCTGGGTGGCGGTCGGCGGGCGCGGAACGCTGGTCGGCGCGGCCGTCGGTGCAGTGGTCGTCAACTTCCTGAAGACGTGGTTCACGACGGGAATGCTGGCACCGTACTGGTTGTTCGCGCTGGGTGCACTGTTCATCACGGTTACGCTCGCGTTGCCGAAGGGCATCGTCGGCGCACTTCTCGAACGGTTCGGCGATACGCCGACCGGCCTCAAGGGCGCCCGTGATTCCGGTGCGCCAATCGCCAAGCCTGCGGAGTGACGACATGAGTACCGTTGTTGACTCCGACGCCTACGCAGAGAAACCAACGTTGACACAGGCGCTGTTGTATCTTGACGGCGTCAGCGTCGCGTTCGACGGCTTCAAAGCCATCAACGACCTGTCGCTGTTCGTGCGCCCGGGTGAAATGCGAGCCATCATCGGCCCGAACGGCGCCGGCAAAACGACGATGATGGACATCATCACGGGAAAAACGCGGCCGGATCGCGGGACGGTGTTCTTCGACGGCAAGCACGATCTGACCAAGCTCGACGAAGCCTCGATTGCCGATCTGGGGATCGGGCGCAAGTTCCAGAAGCCGACGGTGTTTGAAAGCCAGACGGTGTCTGACAACATTTTGCTGGCGCTGCGGGGGCCGCGCGACGTGTGGTCGGCGTTGTTTGGCGAGCGTAATGCCATCGAACCGCATCGCATCGAAGAGATACTGGATATCGTGCGGTTGACGCATGAGCGAGCGCGACTGGCTGGCGATCTCAGTCACGGACAGAAACAGTGGCTCGAAATCGGTATGCTGCTGGCGCAAGATCCCAAGTTATTGCTGGTGGACGAACCGGTGGCTGGCATGACCGACAGCGAGACCGAAGAAACGGCGCGGCTGTTGAAACGGATTTCGCAAAACCATTCGGTGGTCGTCGTGGAGCATGACATGTCGTTCGTGCGAGCGCTCGATACGCGCGTCACGTGTCTGCACGAGGGTTCGGTGCTCGCCGAAGGTCAGATCGACGACGTGTCGCGCAACGAGCGTGTGATCGAAGTTTATCTGGGCCGCTGACCGCGACATAAGGGGGATTTGCATGCTGCCGCCATTGATGCCGAAACCGTTGAAGATGCGCCACAAGATGCAGCCTCTACCCGTGCGCCGCGAGCCGCAAACGATGCAGCCGGTCGGTGATCTGCGTGCGCCGCTGCGTGTTTTGGGCAATGCGCGAACGGATCGCACTAAGCTGTCGACACGGCCTGCAACCGACGAAGGCGGGGCATGATGCTCAAGCTCGACGGCATCGACGTTTATTATGGTGCGGCGCAAGCGTTGCGCGGCGTTTCGCTGACGGCAAAAGCAGGTGAAGTTACGTGTGTACTCGGCCGCAACGGCGTGGGCAAATCCACGTTGCTGCGGGCGATCTGTGGCCAACAACCAATCCGCGCCGGCACCATGACGTGGGGCGAAAAGGATCTGACGCCGCTGCTGCCGTTCGAGCGGGCGCGTGCTGGCATCGGTTATGTGCCGCAAGGTCGCGAGATTTTTCCGCTGCTGTCGGTCAAGGAGAATCTGGAGACGGGGTTTGCGCCTCTGAAGCGCAGCGATCGCAGCATTCCAGCCGTCATATTCGAACTGTTTCCGGTGTTGAACACGATGTTGCGACGGCGGGGCGGCGATCTGTCTGGCGGACAACAACAGCAGCTGGCGATCGCGCGGGCGTTGGTGACGCGACCCAAGTTGTTGGTGCTGGACGAACCGACGGAAGGCATTCAGCCGTCGGTCATCAAGGATATCGGGCGCGCGATCGACTATCTGCGCCGGCAGGGCGACATGGCGATCGTGCTTGTGGAGCAGTATTTCGAGTTTGCGCGCGATCTAGCGGATACGTACGCGGTGATGGATCGCGGGCAGATCGTGCTGTCGGGGACGCGGGCGGAGATGGTGGAAGCCGATGTGCGTCGCCGCCTCGCTGTTTGACGACAACCGTTCCAAGGTGGCATCGGCAGCGCTGGCGGGCGTGCGGGCGCGCGGCGGCGTGTCGGTCGGCTTCAAGTGTGTGGATGGGATCGTCACGCGGCTCGCCGACTTGCACGAGCGGGGTGGCTTTCGCGCGAAGTTGCCGCGCACGCACGGGCTGACGGAAGCGGTGCTGATCAACACCGGCGGCGGATTGCTGGGCGGCGATGCGGTGGATTTTGCGGTGTCGGTGGCCTGTGGTGCTGCGGCGCAAGTGACGACGCAATCGGCGGAGCGTGTGTATCGGTCGCTGGGCAGCGATTGCCGCGTAGGTATTTCACTGACGGCAGGCGCCGCCGCGCGGTTGCACTGGCTGCCGCAGGAGACGATTTTGTTCGATGGCGCGCGGCTAGCGCGAACGATCGAAGCGGACGTGGCCGCAGATGCGACGTTGCTGATGGTAGAAGCCACCGTGTTCGGGCGCGCAGCAATGGATGAGACGGTGCGTTCGGGTGCGCTGCACGATCGCTGGGCCATTCGCCGCGCGGGGCGCTTGGTGTACAGCGATCGCATCAAATTTGACGGCGACATGGCTGAACAGTTGCAACGCGTCGCCGTGGGAGCAGCCGCGGTCGCCATGGCGACCGTTGTGTATGTGGCAGACGATGCGGGGGACCGTTTGGACGGCGCGCGCGCGGCTATCGAGGCACCGGTAGGACGGGCCGCTGTGAGTGCTTGGAACGGGATGCTCGTGGGTCGCTTGCTGGCGGCGTCGGCAGATGCTTTGAAGGCGGACACGGCGCGGCTGGTGGCGTATCTTTCGGGACATGCGCTGCCGCGTGTATGGGGACTGGAAATGCGCCGAGCCGACGGTGCGCATCAGACCGGCGCAAGAATTGGACACGACGCGATATGAATTTGACACCGCGTGAAAAAGACAAACTGCTGATCGCCATGGCTGCCGTGGTCGCCCGCCGGCGGCTCGAGCGAGGCGTGAAACTCAATCATCCCGAAGCCATCGCGCTGATCAGCGATTTCGTGGTCGAGGGCGCGCGTGACGGCCGCTCGGTGGCCGATCTGATGCGCGACGGGGCGCACGTGATCACGCGGGCGCAGGTGATGGACGGGATCGCCGAGATGATCCACGACGTGCAAGTGGAGGCGACGTTTCCGGATGGGACGAAGCTGGTCACGGTGCACGAGCCAATTCGCTAACTGCACAGGAGATGCAAATGACGCTGCTGCATATCGGGGATCACAGTCTGCTCAAAGCCGGGGAGACAGCCGCTCATTTGCTACAGCCGGTTCATCTGGGATTTTTAGTGATCGCCGTTGTTGCCGTCATTCTGGCCTTCCGTGCACGCCGCAAAAAGCTGATGCGCGTGCCGGTGCGCACTTCGTCCAAGGAGCCGTCACATGATCCCCGGTGAAATCATTCCGGCGATGGGAGACGTCGAACTCAATACAGGGCGCGTCGCCATCAAGCTGCACGTGTCGAACAGCGGCGATCGACCGATCCAGGTGGGCAGCCACTATCATTTCGCGGAGACGAACGCGGCGCTGACGTTCGATCGCGCGGCAGCGTTGGGGTATCGTTTGGATATCGCTGCGGGGACGGCGGTGCGCTTCGAGCCCGGCCAATCGCGCGACGTGCATCTGATACCGGTCGCCGGAAAGCGCCGGATCTATGGCTTCAGGCAAGACGTGATGGGCGCGCTGAAATAGCTCTTCAGGGAAGTGTCGGCACGATGTCGAGCGAACTGTATCGCAAGTACCGGCAACTGTGGTTGCAGCCTGTCAGGGATGGCCGGTTCGTCGGCACCGGTCAGACCGCCTGTTGTGATGACTTGAAACTTGCCACCGCGTTCGATTGCGACATGCACGCCGATCCGTTCGAATGCGGGGATTATCTAGTGGCCTACAATGCGGTCACGGACGAGTATGGGCTGCCGATCCGCGATGGTGGCACGAGTGTGCTGCTGATCAAGCATTGCCCGTTTTGCGGGTCCGCGTTGCCGGAAAGCAAAGCGGATCGCTGGTTTGAAGAAATCGAAGCGCTGGGGTTCAATGCAACGGACGAGCGGTTGCCGAGCGCATATCAGTCGGATGCGTGGTGGCGTGCCGATAAAAAGACAGGTGAGTGACAATGCCGGTTAAAATGTCTCGCGCCGCGTATGCCGGCATGTTCGGACCGACGACGGGTGACCGCGTTCGGCTCGCGGATACGGATCTCATCATCGAAGTCGAGAAGGATTACACGACCTACGGCGAGGAAGTGAAGTTCGGCGGTGGCAAAGTGATCCGCGACGGCATGGGGCAGAGCCAGGTCACCAATGCCGAAGGTGCTGTCGATACGGTGATTACCAATGCGCTCATTCTCGATCACTGGGGCATTGTGAAAGCGGACATTGGGCTGACGCGTGGGCGGATCGCTGCGATCGGCAAAGCCGGCAACCCCGATATCCAGCCGGACGTCGACATCATCATTGGTCCGGGCACCGAAGTTATCGCGGGCGAGGGCAAGATCATCACGGCCGGCGGCTTCGATACGCACATCCATTTCATCTGTCCGCAACAGATCGACGAGGCGCTGATGTCGGGCGTGACGTCGATGCTCGGTGGCGGTACGGGTCCGGCGCACGGAACGTTTGCAACGACCTGCACACCGGGGCCGTGGCATCTGGAGATGATGATCCGCGCCGCGGACAGCTTTCCGATGAACCTCGGTTTTGCCGGCAAGGGGAATGCGTCGCTGCCAGCGGCGTTGGAAGAAATGATCAACGCTGGTGCCTGCGCGCTGAAGCTGCACGAAGACTGGGGGACGACGCCGGCGGCGATCGACAACTGTCTGGCGGTTGCCGACAAGCACGACGTGCAGGTGATGATCCATTCGGACACACTGAACGAATCCGGGTTCGTCGACGACACAATCCGGGCGTTCAAGAACCGCACGATTCACGCGTTTCATACCGAGGGTGCGGGCGGCGGACACGCGCCAGATATCATGAAGGTGGCAGGCCTGAAAAATGTGCTGCCGTCGTCGACCAATCCGACGCGGCCGTTCACGGTCAATACGCTGGATGAGCATCTGGACATGCTGATGGTGTGTCACCACCTCGACAGTTCGATTCCGGAAGATCTGGCGTTCGCTGAAAGCCGCATTCGCAAAGAAACCATTGCAGCAGAGGACATTCTGCACGACATGGGTGCGCTTTCCATGATGAGTTCGGACAGTCAGGCGATGGGCCGTGTCGGTGAAGTCATCATCCGGACGTGGCAGACGGCGCACAAGATGAAGCAGCAGCGCGGGCCCTTGCCACAAGACCAAACGGCGGGGAACGACAATTTCCGCGCCAAGCGTTACATCGCGAAATACACGATCAATCCGGCGATCGCGCATGGTGTATCGGGGCATATTGGCTCGGTCGAGGTGGGCAAGCTCGCCGATCTCGTGGTGTGGTCGCCGGCGTTTTTTGGCGTAAAGCCAGACACGATCATCAAGGGCGGCGCAATCGTGGCGGCTCAGATGGGGGACGCCAACGCGTCGATCCCGACGCCGCAACCCGTGCATTACCGCCCTATGTTCGGCGCTTATGGCGGCGCGCGTACGGCGACGTCGGTGACGTTCGTCAGCCAGGCTTTCGTCGACAACAAGCTGGCTACGACCTGGGGTTTGCGGAAGGCCGTCGTGGCGGTATCGAATACGCGGGCGGGCGTGTCGAAGAAAAACATGATCCACAACGACGCGACGCCCGACATCACCATCGATCCCGAGACATACGAGGTGCGGGCGGATGGAGAACTTCTCGTATGTGAACCGGCAAAGGAATTGCCGATGGCACAGCGGTATTTCTTGTTTTGAGATCGGCGCGGGGCGTAGGTTGAGTTCGCGCGACATCGCGGCCTCTGGTTTGGGATTTGTCGCGTTACGCGCTAATCAAGCGCGAGGCGCTTTGCCGAAAACAGTGGCCGCGCTAACCTGACCTACACTATCGAGATGGCTGGTGCTGCGGACCGGTTCGAGGGTTGAATTTCGATGACAGAAATGCGTGACGTAGAAGTTTTGACGCTGCACGAATTCGTCAAGGCGGCGAAGATGCGGCTCAATCCGATGATCTGGGATTACCTGGTCGGCGCTGCGGAAACCGAAACGACGCTGCGCCGCAACCGGCTGGCGCTCGACAGCATCGCGCTGAAGCCGCGCGTGTTGCGCGACGTGTCCAAGATCGACACGGGCTCGAAGCTGTTCGGCAAGTCGTTGCGCCTGCCCGTGGTGCTGGCGCCGGTCGGGTCGCTTCAATCGTTCGAGCCGGGTGGAGGCGCGACGGCGGCCAGGGCTGCGGAGCGTTTCGGCGCCGGCATGATGCTGAGTTCGGTTTCGGAGCCTGGTCTTGAGGCGGTGCGCGAGGCGGCGCCGAAAGCACTGGCAGTCTTTCAGCTTTATGTACGGGGCGACGACGCATTCATCGATGGTTACGCGCGACGGGCCATCGAAGCTCGCTATGATGCGTTTGCGATCACAGTCGATACCGCCGTCTACAGCCGGCGCGAGCGCGACATCGCCAAGCGCTTCGTGAAGTATTGGCGCTCGGACGCGACGGGCATGGATTGTCAGGCGGCTTTGAGCTGGAAAGACATCGCGCGGTTCAAGAAGACGCATAAAATTCCGCTGATCCTCAAGGGGATCGGGACGGCTGAAGATGCGCGCATCGCGCTCGAGCATGGTGTCGATGTGATTTATGTTTCTAACCACGGTGGCCGTCAGCTGGATCATGGGCGCGGCAGCATGGACGTGCTGAGTGAAGTGGTCGACGTGGTGCGTGGCAAGGCACGTGTCATGGTGGATGGTGGTTTCTCGCGCGGCAGCGATATCGTCAAGGCGATCGCGATGGGCGCAGATGCCGTCGGCCTCGGCCGGCTGTATCTGTATGCGTTGGCAGCCGGTGGCGAGCCGGCGGTAGTGCGAATGCTGGAAATTCTCGAGGACGAAGTCAGAAGCGCGCTCGGTTTGATGGGGTTTGCCAACTTCGGCGAGCTCAATGCCGATGCGCTGCATTTTGGCGCGCCGGTGGTCAGCGATCCGCACGTGCACGCAGCCTTCCCGTTGCTCAATCTCGACGATCCCGGATACGGCGGTCGATAGGATAACCGATGTTACGAGCCACCGCAGTTGTGCGCCGCGCCGACTTCGGCACGCGTATCGCCATCGACAGCATTACGCTCGACCGGCAAGCGCGGCATCGGCGGCGGGTGGTTTTGACGACAGATCGTGGACACGAGTTGCTGCTCGATCTGCCGGAGGCGACGTATCTGGCTGATGGCGATGGGCTGGATCTGGGGAACGGAACGTATGTGAAGGTCGTGGCGGCGGCGGAACCGTTGCTGGAGATACACGCGCATTCGCTGGCGGACTTGGCGCGGCTCGCGTGGCACATCGGCAATCGGCACACGGCGGCTGAGATCACACGTGATGCCATCTACATTCAGCCGGATCACGTGCTCGAAGAGATGGTGACGCGGCTCGGCGCGCATGTGCATCACGTGACGCGCCCGTTCGAGCCGGAGGGTGGAGCGTATGGCGGACACGGGCCGCTGCTGGAAAGCCACCATGGGCACAGTCATGCACCGGGGCACGCCCATGAGCACGCCCATGAGCACAAGCGATGAGTGGCGACGTGAGGCCGATGCCGACGAGTTTGGTTGCATCAGAGCCGGCAGCGTTTCAGCATCTGCTGTTCGTGTGGTTGTCGCCGGCGTTTCCGGTCGGGGCTTATGCGTACAGCCACGGTTTGGAAATGGCTGCGGCACGTGGGCTAGTTGCGTCGCGTGCGGACCTGCAAGTGTGGATCTCGGATCTGATCGCGCAGGGTTCGCTCAGGACCGATCTGCTGTTGCTGGCGGCGGCGTATCGATGTTGTCGCGCCCGCGACGAGCGCGGTTTGCTGGACGTCAATGCGCTGGCGCTCGCGCTGCAGCCGTCGGCCGAGCGGTATCTGGAGACAACGCAGCAGGGGCGTTCGTTCATGACGGCAGTGGCAGCGGGATGGCCTGCGCCGGGCCTATCGGACGTGGTGGCGATGATGAATAGCGAGGTCGCGTATGCAGTGTCGGTCGGCGTCGCGGCGGCGGCGCATGGGGTTCCGCTCAGTGCCACGCTCGGTGCCTATGGATTCTCATTTGCCGGGAATCTGACGTCGGCTGCGATCCGGCTCGGCATCGTCGGACAAACGGATGCGCAGGCGGTCATTGCGGCGCTGACGCCGGCGGTGATCGATGTGGCAGCGTTTGCCGAAGGCGGCACGCTGGACGATATCGGCGGGGCGACGTTTTCAAGCGACCTGTGCTCGCTCGAGCATGAAACGCTGTATTCGCGGTTATTTCGCTCGTAGCGGGCGATGGTGTGAAAGGTGAAGTGATGAGTGGTCGTGCGATGAATGGTCCGCTGCGCGTGGGCATCGGGGGACCGGTCGGCTCGGGGAAAACAACGTTGACGGCTGCGCTTTGTAAGTCGTTTCGTGATCGCTATGACATCTGCGCGATTACCAATGACATCTACACCAAGGAAGTCGCGGAAATCCTTTTGCGGATGCAGGCGCTGCCTTTGGAGCGCATCATGGGGGTCGAAACCGGCGGCTGTCCGCATACAGCAATCCGCGAAGATTGCTCGATCAATCTGGCTGCCATCGAGACGATGCGGAAGAAGTTTCCGAAGTTGGATTTGATTTTGATCGAGAGCGGCGGCGATAATCTGGCGGCGACGTTTTCGCCTGAGTTGGCCGACATTACGCTGTATGTGATCGACGTGGCGCAGGGCGAAAAAATTCCGCGGAAGGGCGGGCCGGGGATCACGCGGTCGGATCTGCTGGTGATCAACAAAACGGATCTGGCACCTTATGTGGGCGCCGATTTGAGTGTCATGGAACGGGATGCCAAAACACAGCGCGGCGCACGGCCATTCGTGTTCGCAAATGTGACGACTGGTGGTGGCGTCGCGGAAATTGCGGCGTTCGTGGAGAAGGCTGGTGGGTTGGGATTGGCGTAGAGTTTGTGACTGTCCCGTGTCTGCAGAGCAGCGTTCCGCTCTGCTGTACGCTGCTCTGCAGACACGGGATGACAGCTATATTTTCTAGCAAGCCGACGATCTGAATTTCAAAAAAAGCTCAATGTCATCCCTTGCGCGGCGCAGCATCTTTATGGTGCGACGCTGACACGGGACCCATAAAACGGCGAATGCCGACGTGTCGCTTCAATTTCAGTCGGACAAAAATTCAGTCGCCAGTTTCATGAACTCTTCGAGCTTGTCGTGGTGGACCCAGTGGCCGGCGCCTTCGAAGGCTGCGACCTTGGCGTTTTGGAAATGCTTGCTACGGCCGTCTTCCTCGGGGTTGGAGGCCCAGCTCTCTTTGCCGTAGACGAGCAGCGTCGGGCAGGTGATGCGCGCCCATAGCGCGTCGATGTCGCTCTGACGCATGTCGATGGGCGGGAATATGCGGACGTAGTTGTCGAACTTCCAGCTGTAGGTGCCATCCTCGTTCTGGTTGACGCCGTGCTCGGTGAGATGACGCGCCTGCGCTTCCGACAGATGTTTATTTTCCTCGCGCATGCGCTGGAATGCGTCTTCGAGTGTCGCGTAGCGGCGGGGCAGGCGTGCCGACAAATTCGCTTGTTCGGTGATCCATTTGCGCATCCGTTCGTCGAAGGGTTTGGCGTAGCGTTCAGCCATCGCCTTCGGTGACAGTCCGAGGCCTTCGATCGAGATCAGCTTCTGGACGCGTTCGGGGAAGATGCCGGCGTAGCGGGTGGCGATGCTGCCGCCGAGCGAGTGGGCGATGATGGTGACCGGCGCGAGTTTCTGCTGATCGATCAGATGGGCGAGATCGTAGACGTAGCCTTCCATGGAATAGGTGCCGGTGGTGGACCATTGGCTGTCGCCGTGACCGCGCAGATCCGGCGCGATGATATGCCAGTCGTTTTTCAGGCGGCTGGCGATCCAATCCCAGTTGCGACAATGGTCGCGGCCGCCGTGCACGAGCAGCAGCGGAGGCGCGCCGGGGTTGCCCCAATCGGCATAGTGCAGACGCAGGCGCTGTGAGACGTAGAAGCGCGAAGTGGGGCCATGGGTCATATTGGGCATGCGAGCGTCGCCTTGATAAAGCCGATTGGGGGCTGACGCATTGTGACGGGTTATGGCTGTGGGAGCAAATGAGCGATCGACTGGGGCTGGCGGCTATTCGCTTTGGTCGCGCGGCTTGAGAATACGGGGGGCCAGAAGGTCTTCGCCGCTGTCGATCTTGCGAGACAAGAACACGGCTGCGTCGAGCTTTTGGAAGTTGCGCTTGCGGTAAAACCTCAGTGCCGTCTCGTTATTTTCGGCGACTTCCAGAACGACGTGGGTGCAGCCGCGTTGGCGCGCGGCGTGCTCGATCTGTTCGAACATGAAGGAGCCGATGCCGGTGCCGTGAAAATCCGGGTGGACGGCGATCTCAGCCACGAACAACGGACGCATTTTGCGTTTCTCAAAATAACGGTGGTTCAACCATGCGTCGGCACCGGAAATTTCGTAGGCGTATTCGGCGTAACCGACGAGCTTGTATTTGGTGCCTTGTTTGACTTCAAAAACCAGCTGTTCGACGCCGTCTTCCTCGTAAATTTCGAAGAACGACTTCTTGAAGCGGGGGCGCTGATACTCGACGGTTTCGCGATTGACGGTGCGGAAGACGAGTTTTAAGAATTCCCACACGCGATTGAGATCACGACGGTGAATGCGGCGTACACGCAGTTCCAATCCGTCGGTATCCGGCGAAGTTGCATCGGATGACCCGACGTTAGTGCGGTCCGTTGCTGTGGTTGTTTTGACGACGAGGCGAATGTGAGATTTCGCCATGGCGAGTGATCGTTTAGCTCCGGACATGTCGAGCCTGTGGCGTTGAGCAATATAACATTACCTGCGGCTAGGTCGATAAGCCGGACGACGCTCGCGATTTGGGTTTACCTTCTGTAGCCGACACGAAAGGCTGTGTCACGCGACCGGACGCCGACACGGGGTCGCCAAATTGTTTGGAGTTGGGCGGGATGAACGGGTATCGCGCGATTGTCTGCCGCGAACTGGGCCTGGGCGCGGGCCTGGCGTTCGAGCGCGTCGAACGGGCGGCTTTGCCCCCGGGTACTGTGCGAGTGCGGATCGAGGTGGCGGGGCTGAATTTTCCGGATCTCCTGATGGTGCAGGGGCGGTACCAGTTGAAGCCACCGCTGCCGTTCGTGCCGGGGATGGAGGCTGCGGGTCGCGTGATCGAAGTGTCGGTGGGTGCGAAGTTCGCGGTTGGCGACGCGGTGTTCGTGATGGCGCGTACGGGTGCATTCGCGGAGGAGATCGTTGCGGCCGAGACGCTGGTGCGACCGCTACCGCCGGGCATGACGATGGAGGAGGGCGCCACGTTCGGCGTGGCTGCGCTGACAGCTTTTCATGCGCTCAGGACACGGGCCGAGCTGCGGGCCGGGCAGACTGTGCTGGTGCTCGGGGCTGCCGGTGGCGTGGGCGCTGCGACGGTGCAGTTCGCGAAGGCGATGGGAGCTGAGGTGATCGCTGCAGCGTCGACGGCCGCGAAGTTGGCGTTTGCGCAAACGTTGGGTGCGGACCATCTCGTCGACTACAGCTCGACGACGCTCGAACACGAAATCGCGCGGCTGACGAACAAACGTGGCGCGGACGTGATCGTCGATCCAGTGGGATGGGAGCCGCTGGTCCTGTGCCGTTCGGTGGCGTTTGGCGGCAAGATCCTGATCGCCGGGTTTGCGGGTGGGACGTTGCCTAATTATCCGGCCAACCGGTTATTGTTGAAGGGCGCGTCGCTGGTGGGTGTGCGTGCGGGTGAAGCGGGGCGCAACAACCCTGCGGCGCGCGTGACGGAATGGGCTGAGTTGGCGGCGCTGGCAGCGCTGCATGATCTCAGGCCGCGCATCACGCAACGGTTTGCGCTCGCGGAGTTCATGTTGGGACTCGAGGAGTTGGGTGCGCGACGGGCGGTCGGGCGCATGGTTCTGACGTGCGCCTAGAACGCTTGCCTTCGGAAACGGCGGGCGCATTGTGTGCTTGGCGGTCCCGTGACTGCGGCGCACCATTCCGCTGGCGCCGCATGCTGCACCGCGCATGGGATGACAACGCAATTTTTGCAGGCCCAGAGCTAAATAAGCCAACCCGAGACACGCACTGTCATCCCCGTGCGCGCCGACGCAAACCATCGCTCGGCGATGACGCAGCACCTTTGTGGGTGCGTCGCAGACTCGGGACCGTCCAGCCCTCAAACGGGTCCTAGTCTACAATTTGTAGATGCGGGCGGCGGTGGCGTAGAACATGGCGTGCTGCTCGTCGGATGAGTAGCGGGCGGCGATTTTCTTCATAGCGTTCCAGTAGGCGGCATAGGGAAGCGAGCGGCGGTCGACGGGGAAGTTGCTCTCGAACATGCAGCGATTGGGCCCGAAGCATTCGATGGCGTGATGATAGTAGCGGGCTTGTGCGGCGACGAGTTCGTCGGATGAAGCGGGTCGTGCACGTTTGTCCCAGCCGAAGCCGTTATCGGGCATGGCGAGGCCGCCAAGTTTAGCAATCACGTTCGGGCAGGCGGCGATGGCTGCAATGTCGCGTTTCCAGGCGTCGAAGATCGCTTCGCGCTGTCCGGCATAGATGCCGACGCCGAGCGGCGTGCCGAAATGGTCGAGCACGAGGGTGGTCGACGGCACGGCGCGGGCGAGATCGGCGAAGGCTGTGTTCTGGTGATGATAGTGCCAGGTATCGTAGGTGTAGCCGAGCTTTCCCAACAGCGTGACGCCTGCGCGGAAGTCGGCGTCGGCATAGAGCCCTTCGGCGCCACGGCCGGGGATCGAGAGCGCTTCGGGATGCGGATCGCGGGCGCCAGCGTGACGGATGCCGCGGAACAGTCCGCCGGCTGCATCGACATGCATTTTGAGCGTGTCGGCCAGGGTCGCGCCGAGGCGCAGATCGGTATGGCCGACGAAGCCTGAGATGACCGCACCGCCGCCACCTTCGCGACTGGCACGGGCAATGCTGGCGACGAATTCGGTTTCGCCGAGTGGCTTTAGATGTTCAGGGCCATCGGTGCGGTAGTTGGCGCGGCACTCGATGAAAACGGTTTTCTCGATGTTGTGGCCGGAGCCGGTGTCGGCCCACAAGTCGGCAAGCAGGTAGCGCGAGCGGCCGCCGACGTTGTGCCAGAGGTGATGATGGGGATCGATGATGGGGCGTGCGGGATCGATGACGTCTTCGCGCACTTGTGCGAGCCAGGCGTCGGTGCCGGGCGCGGGAGGCGCTGCGGCGGACGGGGTGTTTAACGAGGTGGCCATGCGCGCTCCTGTGATTGAGCGTCAAGTCAAGCGTGGCGGGAGGTGGCGGTCAAGGTGGGGCGTTCGCCATCCCTGAACTGGCGCTCGACGCAATCGGTTAGCTTGGTTGGCCGCCTGCGCGGCCACGACGAGAAACAGGATGTTTGGATCTGGGCGCGTGAGCGGGCTCTCAATGTGCGAGGTTGCCGCCGATGCCGAGGAGTTGGGCTTGCTTTTCGGGAGAGGCGGCGAGTTCGGCGCTGGGGCCGTTGTAGATGACGGCGCCACGGTCGAGCACGACGGTGGTTTCGGCGAAATCGATGGCGAGATGGGCGTGTTGCTCGACCAGCAACATCGTCATGTTTTCTTCGATCTTGAGGCGTTGCAGGCCGGCGAGCAATTGATCGACGATAACGGGGGCTAAGCCTTCAAGCGGTTCGTCGAGCAGCAGGAACGTCGGATTGCCCATGAGGGCACGGCCGACCGCGAGCATTTGCTGTTCGCCGCCGGAGAGCTGATCGCCACGACTGCGGCGACGCTTCGCCAAGCTCGGGAAGAAGTCATAAACGCGCTGCAGCGCCCACTTCCCCGGCCGCTGGCCGACGACGAGATTTTCCTCGACGCTCAGGGATTTGAAGATTTCGCGCTCTTGCGGGACCAGCGCCAATCCAAGAGCGGAGCGACGGTTGATGGGCATGGCGCCGATGTCGATGCCGAGAAAACTCACGGTGCCGCTGTGGAGGCGGGTATAGCCCATGCACGTTGCCAGCAGAGTGGTTTTGCCGACACCGTTGCGGCCAAGCACGGCAAGTGTGCTGCCCGCCGGGAGCGTCAGCGACAGGTCGTTGAGGATGACGGTTTCGCCGTAGCCGGCGCTGACGTTCGTCAGGGTGAGCGAGGTGGGCTGA
The DNA here is from genome assembly GCA_031365465.1 of Hyphomicrobiaceae bacterium. Lineage (GTDB taxonomy): Bacteria > Pseudomonadota > Alphaproteobacteria > Rhizobiales > Hyphomicrobiaceae > JABFRJ01. The sequence continues at coordinate 8,811 of JANLYD010000250.1, read as the reverse complement.
GTCGCCGATTGCGACGTGGGCTGGGTCATGCCGGTTTCCGCTCGCCGAGGTAGACTTCACGGACTTTGGAGTTCTGCGCGATCTCGGCCGGCGTGCCTTCGACGAGGACGCGGCCTTCGGTGAGCACGGTAATGCGCTTGGCAACGCGGAAGACGATGGCCATGTCGTGCTCGATGAGCAGCACGGCAATGTCGGCGGGAAGCTGTTCGATCAGTTCGATGATGAGGCCGACATCTCCCGTCGGCACGCCGGCAGCGGGTTCGTCGAGCAGCAGCACCTTTGGCTTTAGCCCGAGCGCGACGGCGATTTCGGTCATGCGCTGGCGGCCGTAGGCGAGGTCGGCGATGGTGTGCATGGCGTGCGGCGCGAGGCCAACGCGTTCGAGCAGACTGTAGGCTTCGTCGATGACGCGGCGATTGCGGCCAGCGGGGCGCCAAGCGTTGCCTGCGAGGCCCTCGCGTTCGGCGATGGCGAGGCCGACGTTTTCAAGCACGGTCAGCTTGCGAAATAGCTGGTTGATCTGGAAGGTGCGGACGAGGCCGCGCTTGACGCGCTGCGCCTGCGAATGTTTGGTGATGTCGGTCCCGGCGAGCGCGATCGTACCTGATGTTGCCTGCAGCGCGCCCGAGACCAGATTGACGAAGGTCGTTTTACCGGCGCCGTTGGGGCCGATGAGTGCGTGGCGAGCGCCGTGTTCGAGGCGAAAATCTACATCGTCGGTGACGACGAACGCGCCGAACGACTTGCGCAGCTTTTTTGTTTCAATGGCGGCTGGTCGTGAATCGACGGATGCTCCGGTGGTGGTCATGCCGAACCTCCCGCGCGCTTCAAGAGGCGCGAGAGAATGCCCAGAACGCCACCGCGCGCGAACAGCACGAGCAGCACCATGAACAGGCCGATCCAGAAGTACCAGAAGACCGGGTCGATGGTGGCGAAGCGGTCCTGCGCGATCATGTAGAGTGGCACGCCGATGAAGGCACCGTAGAGTTGGCCGACGCCGCCGATGATCAACATGATGAGAATGGAGCCGGACCGCTCGAGGCTCAAAACGCCGAGGCCGACGAAGGCCGTCGTCTGCGCAATGAGCGCGCCGGAAACGCCTGCGAGGGCTGCCGCGATGGTGTAGGCGACGAGCTTGCGACGCTCGACGGGTGTGCCGATGGCGTGCATGCGCGCGACGTTCTCGCGGATGCCCATCAGCGAGCGACCAAGTGCCGAGTGGACAAGTGTGCGCATGAGCAGCCAGCAGACGAACAGTACGGCGAGGCTGTAGAGGTAGGCGGTTTTTGCGAACATATCGAAGCGGAAAATGCCGAAAACCGGCCAGACCGACATGCCCTGCAAGCCGTCGCCGCCGCCGGTATAATGCCCGGCCTTGTTGGCGATCTCGTAGAGCAGGGCTGCGACGACAAGCGTCTGCATCAAAAGTGTGAGGCCGGAGGTGCGGAGGATGATGGCGCCGGAAATGAAGCCGACAAGCGCCGACACGGCGGCGGCGATCAGCAGGCCGGAGACGGGGTCGCCCCAACCGTTGGCTGCGAGTAAGCCGGCGGTGTAGGCGCCAGTGCCGAACAAGGCCGCTTGGCCCAGCGTGACGATGCCGGCATAGCCGATCAGCAGGTCGACGCTGAGGGCGAAGATTATGGTGGCGAGGATTTGCGAACCGAGTGCCAGATAATCGGGGAACGCAAAATAGGCGGCAACTGCGGCGATCCACGGCACGGTTTCAAGCAGCGACAGGCGATGGCGGCGAGAAAATCGGTCCATCGCGGCGGCGGTCGCGGGGGGAATTTTGCTGGGGGTGTCGGGTGTCATGTGCCCATCAATCCCCGTGGATAGCGCAGCAGAATTGCCATGGTGAGCAAGTAGATGAAGAAGGCGCCAAGCTCAGGCGCATAGTATTTCAATCCGGTATCGACGACGCCGACCAGCAACGCTGCAAAGAATGGGCCGCGAATACTGCCGAGGCCGCCAACGGCGACGACGATGAGGAAGTAGACGAGGTGTTCGAGAGCGTAACCGGGGGTGATCGCCAAAACTTCGGAACCGAGCGCGCCGCCGAGCGCTGCGAGTCCACTACCGAGTGCGAAGGCGAAGGCGAACAGACGCGAGGTGTTGATGCCGACGGTTTCGGCCATGCGGAGATTGTCGACGGCGGCGCGCAGCTGTGCGCCGAAACGTGTGCGCTCAAGTGCCAGCCAGAGCAACGTGACGATGACGCCGCCGCAGATGATCAGAAACAGCCGATACACCGGCAGCACGCGACCCATGACCTCGATGCCACCTTGCAGCAGTGGCGGTGGCTGCATGGGTTGCGGCAGCGGGCCCCAGATGTAGGTGGCAGCGCCGACCGACATGAAGATGAGGCCCATGGTGAGCAGCACCTGATCAAGTTCCTCGCCGCCATAGAACCGGCGATAGAGCAGGCGTTCAAGGACGAGACTGGCTGCGGTCACGACGATGACGGCAAGCAGGATCGCAAATGCGAACGGGATGCCGAAACGGATAAGAAGGGTGGACGCCACGTAGCCGCCGGCCATGGCGAACGCACCGTGGGCGAGGTTGACGAAGCCCATCAGGCCCATCGTCACCGATAGGCCGACCGAAATCAGGTAGAGCACCATGGCCAGCGTCAGGCCGTGGAATGCGACGCTGAGTAACGCTGGCACGTACTCACTCATGGCGGGACTCGATCGGCGAGACTCGGCGGCCGTTTAAAGACACGCCGGTGATGCGGGTCATGCGATCTACGCTCCCATACCCTTAGTCGTCACGGACGCGCAGGTGACCACTCATGTCTACAAGCCAGCGCGGTGCCGGACGCGTCGCCGCCCGAGCAAGTCAACGTGGATGCTAACCGCAGCACCGCGATAATGTCGATTTAAAATGATCAAGCCCTCGCCGTGCCTGTCGTGCAGGCGCTGGCGAGGGATGTAATGGCGGCGGTTATGGCTTCGGCGGGTTCAATTCCTTCCACGGATCTTTGACGTCGGGGATGGTTTCGATTTCGGTATTCTGCAGCTTGCCGTTCTTGATCTCGGTGCGGCGGATGTAGACGTTCTGGATGATGTCGCGCGTGGCGGGATCAATCGACACTGCGCCGCGCGGACTGTCGGCATTCTTCCAGGCTTTGAGCGTGGTCATGGCTTCGTCGCCGGTGAACTTGCCCTTGCTTTTCTTGATCACGTCGAACACGGCGTCCATGCCGTCCCAGCCGCCGACAGCGAAGAAGTCAGGGATAGACTTCTCGCCGTATTCCTTGGTCCAAGCAGCGAGAAACGCTTTGTTGGCGGGACGATCAGCGGCAACGGAATAGGTGCCGGCGCTGATGACGCCTGCAGGGGCTTCGCCCATGTTCGGCAGTTCTTCGTCAGGTAGGAGGTCGTGCGTTGAGACGACGTTGATGCCGGCTTCACGCAGGCCGAGATCCTTGATTGTTTTCATCATGGCGGTGGCTTGCGGGCCGCCGGGGACGAAAATAAACAACGCGGTCGGCTTGGCGTCTTTCACTTTCTGCAGGAAGGGGGCGAAGTCGGGGCTGTTGGTCGGCATGCGAACCGAGCCGATCATTTCGCCACCGCTTTCAGTGAAGCCTTTGGTGAAGGCTGCTTCGGCGTCGTGGCCGGGGATGAAGTCGCTGACGAGCGTATAGCCCTTCTTCCAGCCCTGCTTGGCGGCCCAACGGCCCATCGGCAGCGACGTCTGCCAGAGGGTGAACGACACGCGGGCGACATAGGGTGAGATGCGCGGAATGGCGGCGCCGCCGGCATTGGTCAGCACGAGCGGAATTTTAGCTTCTGCGGTCAATGGAGCGATCGCTGCGGCGATCGGTGAGCCCATGACGCCCAACAGGATGTTGACCTTGTCGCGTGTAATAAGTTCCTGCGCGATGCGCTTGCCGGTTTCCGGATTGGTGCCGTCGTCGCGCTTCAGAACTTCGATGGTGACGCCGGGAGGCAGGTCCTGCATATGTGTTTTAGCGTAGAGATCCATGCCCTTCTGCATCAGGTCGCCCGGCGCCGCGAGGAAGCCCGAGAAGCTGTTGACGATGCCGATTTTGACCTGCTGCGCACTGGCCGGCACGGCTGCAATCATGCAGACTGCGGCGGTCAGCGCGGTGAGCCGCGTTGTCGTTCTTTTAGTCATGCGAAGATACTCCCCAAACGGTCTTGAAATGCAGGTTGAGCGCAGACGATGGCGCGCGTTTCCGCAATGTTCCTGAATAATCCGATGCGTGCGGTAAATTTGCGGCGACGGTTACCGCGCGCATCCCCTTTTCCCGTACGGCGGTGACTGAACATGTGGCTCCAGGCGCGTCAATAGTACTCTTCCGGCTTCACGACGCCGGTTCCGGTGACGACGCCCCAGAGTGCGTCTGCATCGATTGGCATCGTGTCCCCTCGCCAAGCCACGTGCTGGTCGGGACGTATCAGCGCGAAGCGTGCTTCGTAGCGCGCCTGCAGCCGGTCGTCTATGTCGGCAAGGACGACGAGCGGGATGCGCCGGGCTGCCGCTGCCTGCTGCAACGCTACGGCTGCTTCGGGTGCGCCTTCGGTGACGAGCAGGGTGAATCCGGAGCCGAAGTGGTCGAACAGCGACGAGCCGTCGGCCAGCCACAGATGGGGTGCGCGGCAGCCTGGGTGTGCCGAGGGCACATACAGCATGAAGTGATCGGGCGGCGGGGCAGTGCCGTCGGACGCGATGACGGGTGACGCCGCATAGCGCTGGCCGAGCACGATGCCGAGGGTTTTGAATTCGCGCTGTTTGGTGGCGAGAATAATTTCTCCGACTTCGCGCCGCGTTGCCTCGCCGATGGGGCTGTCGTCTTCGATGTTGGGGCGGACGAGCTGATTGGACACCGCGCCGAAATTGGCCATGGCTTCGGCAATCGTGCGCTCGTGCACGGGGCGGCGTTCGGATTCATAGGATCGGAGCAGCGTGTCGCCGCCCCAGCCTTGCAATCGTGCTGCTAGTTTCCAGCCGAGGTCGACTGCATCGCCGATGCCCATGTTCATGCCGAACCCGCCGAAGGGCGGATGCAGGTGGCAACTGTCGCCCATCAGGAAGACGCGGCCTTCGGAGTATTTGTCGGCCATGAGCCGGCTCGCGGTCCACAGGTCGGTGCCGATGATTTCGATCTCGAGATCGGTCAAGCCGGTGCCGCGGCGAACGAGATCGACGGGGTCGAGCGTCGCTGGATCGACATTGCCGGCGAGGCGCGTCGCCATGAACGACCAGAGGCCTTTCTCGTCCATGGGGCCGAGCATGGAGGGCACATCCGGGTTGACGAGCCAGTACATGATGGCGCCGCCGTGCACTTGGCGGTGGTCGAGTTCGGGGGCGCGGAAAATGATGCTGTAGCTTTTCGGCAGGGCGCCCTCGCCGACCATTTTAGCACCGATCGCTTGGCGAATGGCACTGCGCGGCCCGTCAGCGCCGATGAGGTAGGCGCAGTCGATGCGGGTGACGTCGCCGGTCGTGAGGTCGCGCAATTCGGCCGAGACCTTGTCAGCTTTCTGCGTGAAGCCGGTGCACTCGGTCTGAAATTTGATTTCGACAGATGGCAGCGTATCGGCTTTGGCGCGCAGCACCTCTTCGAGAACGTATTGGGGGACCCACTGCGCTTCTTCGGCATAGAGGTTGTTGCGCGCCCGCGTGCCGTTCATGGCATTTTCGAAGCGCGCCAGCGGATAGCCGTTCATGCGCGTGGCGAACACGACGGTCGAGGGCCGGTCGGGTGCGATGGGCGAGGCTGAGCGCAAGGTGTCGGCAATGCCCCAGCGACGTAGATGTTCGCGAGTGCGGACGTTGGTGGTTTTAGCGCGCGGGCTGTAACCTACGCGATCGTTGCGTTCGACGACGAGGCAGCGAATGCCACGCAAGCCAAGTTCGACGGCGGCCGCAAGCCCAACAGGGCCTGCACCGACGATCAGCACCTCGACGGGTGCGGCGCTGCGGTTCTGTGTCATCGCTGTTTTGCTTAGGCTCAGTTGATGTCGGGGAGCGGGTTGGGCTGATACTCGCCGCCGCGCATGGCATCGTGCAGCTTTTCAAACGAGTCGCCGGCCTTGAAGCTTGCGAAGACGCGCGCCGGGTCGAAGAAGGTGCCGATCGGATTGGCTGCGAAATCCGGCGACGTGCGCATCCATGCGGTCGATTTTTTCCAGTCGGAATAGGTGTCGCACTGGAGTTCGACGAAGTTGGCCTCAGGATCTTTGTAGTAGATCGAGATGGTCATGCCGTGGTCGAGGCAGAACGCGGGTATGATGTCGGCTTGCCGCAAGCGATCAAACGAGTTGATCAGGTCGGCGAAGCTTTCATACTCGAAGGCGGAATGGTGCATGCCGTTGTGGGTTGGTTTTGCCGGGTCGTCGGCGAGGCCGGGCAGCGCCAAAAACGCCACGCGATGATTGGCGCCGTCGTTGGTCAGCCACGCGGCACCCGGGTCCTGGAATGTCACTTCCGCGCCGAGCACAGTGCCGTACCAAGCGACCATTTCCTTCATGCGGCTGGTTTTGAACGTCACGTGATGAAGGGTGGGCTTGATCATGACGGCGGTCCCTGGAGTGAATTAAATTCGAAAGCAGATCATGAGTGCCGAATTTTACCTTACGTCATCTCCCAAGCAACCCAAATGCATATTGAAACGCCACTCGAAATCGCCGGTCAGATCGTGTGCTCATTTGGTCGTCGTGGTCAATCGTGCCTTGCTTGGGTGGCCACCTGCGCGGCCATGACGACGAGGAAAGTTTGATCACTTGCGGTCCAGGTTGAACAGGGACCAGGCGTTGGTGCGGCCGATTTTGCGGCGGTCGTTTTCGGCGATGGTGCAGGTGTCGAACCATTGGGCGGCGTGGTCGATATTTTCGAACGGCCAGTCGGCGGAAAACAGGATGCGATCGGCGCCGATTTCGAGCATGGCGTCGATGAGGGTCTGGGTGCGGAAGTTACCAGATGTCGTGATGTAGAAATTTTCGCGGAAGTAGTCGGCGAGGGGACGTTTGGCGGGATAGGTTTTTGGGGCTTTGACCCAGGCGTTGCGATTGTCGACGCGCCACATGGAATAGGGCAGCCCTTCGCCCATGTGGCCCAGTATGATCTGCAAGCGCGGGTGGGCGTCGAACAAGCCAGATGCCATCAAGCGCAGCGCGTGCACGGCGGTTTCCTGCCCGAACGCCCAGGTGGGGCCGAGGAGCCATGGATGCCCGTCGTAGATGTGGGCGTGTTGGGGCAATGGATTGCGGGGATGCAGGTAGAACGGCACGCCGAGCGTTTCGACTTCTGCCCAGAACGGCCAATATTGTTTTTGGTCGTAGTAGGTGGCGTTGGTTGCTTCGTCGATCTGACTGAAGCCGTTGACGAGAGCCCCGACGAAGCCGAGATCCTTTACGCAGCGGTGGAGTTCGCGGGCGGCGGCGTCGGGGTCCTGCATCGGCAACGCCGCGAGGCCACGGAAGCGCGTCGGACGCTTGGCCACTTCGGCGGCGAGGAAATCATTGGCACGGCAGGCGATCTCGATGGCGCGGGCGCGGTCGGGGATGGCTTGCACAGCAGGCGCGTTGAGCGAGGGCAGCATCATCTCGATGCCGTGGGCGTCCATCTCGCGCAGTCGGCGATCCTGCATGTCGAGCAGGCGGGCTTTGAGTTCGATCCAGTAGTCGGCGGGCACGAAGCCGGCGCTGTCCTGCAGCGTTTCTGGCAGTGCGAAATGTTCTTCAAGGGCGACTTTGCCTTGCATCGTGGTCTCCGCGGCATTGCTCTGGACTCGGGGCGCAGTGATGCGGCTTTGAGTGCTGATGCGCAAGCGGGAGGGATGATGGAATTGCTGCGAGAGTGACTGGCAAATGCAAAATGGCCGCTCCCACGGATGTGAGAGCGGCCCATATCGATGGTGTGTCTGATCGCGAGTTAACGGCCACCGGTCGTTTGGCAGAGAGTGGTAAATTCAGCCTCCGACCAAATCAGGGTGGACACGTAGGCTTGGCTGCACTGCTTTTTTGTGGGGACGGCGCGGCCACCGCTGCCGTAGTTCGCAGATTGAGCAGACCCGCTGTTCGGCGCCGTGTTCGCCGATTGTGGTGTGAGCGTGCCGGGGTTCGAATTTACGCCCGATGTACCGGCGTCATAGCCTTGGCCGGGGATTTGCCCGACGGCCGGAACAGTCGTGCTCTGGGTCGACGTGCGATTGTTCTGGCCCTGGTTCGGCACCTGTCCCAGTGACGGTTGATCGGTGCCCAATGCAGGGTTTGTACTGCCGACGCCCGGACCAGCCGATGGCGAAATTGGAGGCAAGGTCGAGCCCGGGACGGGATTGGATGCAGTGCCGGCGGACGGCACCGTGGAAGTCGGGTTGGACGGGGTGGACAACGACGGCGTCGAGAGGGAGCCGGGATTTGTGCCGATGCTGCCGCCGACGCTGCCCGGTATCGCGGTCGTGCCGGTCGGGCCGGTGCCGACGCCCGCACTGGTGCCGCCAACGGCGCCCGCGCCAACGCCACTGCTCGTGCCGCCGACGGGATTTGTGATGGTGCCCGGGCTGGACGTTACGCCGGTGGGGGACGACCCCAAGCCATTGAGGCCCGTGCCACTCGTCCCGCCGATCGTGCCGGAGGTCGCGTTGGGGCTGGAGGAGCCACCCGAATTCGTGCCGCCGACCGAGCTCGACCCGCCGACAGCGCCTGCGCCGCCAGACGGTGCAGCGCCGATACCTCCCGATGCCGCCGACCCGGTCGATCCTGCACCAGCACCGGCTCCGGCGCTGCCCGCACCAGCGCTTCCACCGCTGCTGCTCCCACCGCCGCCGCTACCTCC